>JAQVJI010000074.1 GCA_028695255.1 Chromatiales bacterium
GTCTGCGAGCGGATCGTGACGTCTTCGATCCTGATCCTGATCCAGGCCGGACGTTTGAGACGGACACGGCGTTCCTCGATCCAGGCCGCGCGGGTCATGCCCTCGGGCGCGTAGTCCGGCGCGTAGTGCGAGACATACCGCTCGACGTCCCGCGCGGACCAGGCCTCGATCCAGGCGTCGATGCTGTCGCGGACGAGCGGGCGCGCGGGCGGCGGTGGCGCTGCAGGCACGGCGACCGCCACGACCGTTGGCGCGGGCGGCGGCATGGCTGCAGGCGTTGCGCTTGCGCCTGCCGATCCCTGCGGTGCCGATGGCGGGGGCAACGGGAGTTCAGTGGTCGTGCGCGGCACGTCGGCCGGTCGTGTCGCTTCGACCCGGACCGGCGCCGTGGCACGCGCTTCGGCGAGGATGACGGGTTCGATGGCCGGACCATCAGCCGGACCATCAGCCGGACCATCGCCCGAACCATCGCCTGAACCATCGACGGGGCGGCCGGGCAGCGCCAGCGGCAGTTCGACCGCTGGACTGGCGGCCCCGATGCCGATCGCCGCGAGCGACAAGGGCTGTCCGTCGACGTCCAGGCGCAGACCGCGGGCATAGGACTCGCGTGCCTGCGAAACGCGGATGGCTTCGAGATTCCGTTGCACGGTCGCAAACCGGGCGTCGGTCTGCAAGGCCAGGCCCAACAGCCGCTGCGCCTCATCCACCTGCCCCTGTTCGGCGCGGATCACGGCAAGGTTGTTGTAGGCCTCGGTCAGTTGCGGCTGTTCGGCGATCAGGGCCTCGAACAGGCCGGCCGCCTCGTCGTGTCCGCCCTGCTCCATCCGGTGCAGGGCCTGTTGCAGACGTGCCGCGACGGCGGGGTTCATGTCGCGGTCGCCGGACCCGGCAACCAGGGCGTGCGGAGACCCGCCGCCCAGCGCCAGCCAGGTGATCGAAAAAACCGCAACTGCGGTAAAGATGACCGACATCAGCAGGGTCCAGGTGATGGATCGTCTGAACGCGGCCTTCTGCTGATCGTAATAGGACAAGAACTGGCGATCTGCCATGCCGTCGATCCGAGACTCCAAACCATCGTCGTTATTCGAATGGCCGATCGGCTGTGGCTGCCGGACCGACATTCCCCCGTGAGCCATCGTGGCCTGATTCTTGAGTCCTTCGACGTTTGCCTCATCCGGCCATCCGGATGAAGTTGCGCGATCGATACTGAGAGGTGCTTCAAGGAAGCATAGCGGCAAGCCGAGAAGTCTGTCCAATTCTTACATTGATGCGCATCACGGATCAGCGTTCGGATCGGATCGCCGGCTGCGTTCAACCTCGCGGATGATGCCGCGCATGCAGTTCGCGCAGCCGTGCGCGAGCGACGTGGGTGTAGATCTGAGTGGTCGAGAGATCGCTGTGGCCGAGCAGCATTTGTACCACGCGCAGATCGGCGCCGTGATTCAGCAGATGCGTGGCGAAGGCGTGGCGCAGGGTGTGCGGCGAGAGATGATGCGTGATGCCGGCGGCAGCGGCATGACGCCGGATCAGGTGCCAGAAGGCTTGGCGCGTCATGGCCGCGCCGCGCCGCGTGACGAACAGATGCGGACACTGACCATGCCCTTCCAGCAATGCCGGGCGCGCGGTTTCCAGATAGCGTTCGACCCAGGCCACGGCCTCCTCGCCGAGCGGCACGAGGCGTTCCTTGTTGCCCTTGCCGAAGGTGCGCACGACGCCGTGGCGCAGGTTGACCTGTTCGAGGTGCAGGCCGACCAGTTCCGACACGCGCAGGCCCGTCGCATACAGCAGTTCCAGCATCGCGCGATCACGCAGACCCTGCGCGTCCTCGACGCAGGGCGCCGCGAGCAGGGCCTCGACCTCGGCCTCGGTGAGTGCCTCCGGCAGCGGCCGGCCGATGCGCGGCGGTTCGATCAGCGCCGCCGGATCGGCATCGATGCGTCCCTCGCGCACCTGATGGCGATAGAAGCGTTTGACGGCGGAGACCAGCCGCGCCGCCGTGCGCGCACGCGCGCCGGTCTGCAGGCGGTGCGCGAGATAGGTCTGGAGCGCCGGGCGATCGGCGGAGAACAGGTCCAGTCCCTGCGTGGCGAGCCAGCCGGCGAGTTGCGACAGGTCGCTGCGATAGGCGGCAAGGGTGTGATCGGACAGACCGTGTTCCGTCCACAGCGCATCGAGGAAGGCCTCGATGCGCTGGACGTCGGCGGTCGCGACTGCGAATTCAGGCACGCTGAATGGAGCGGATCAGTCCTTGCGCTTGAAGGTGGTGAGGATGTCCATCGGCAGCGGGAACACGATGGTGGTGGCGTTCTTGGTCGACATGTCGTTGAGCGTTTGCAGATAACGCAACTGCAGCGCCTGCGGATTCTGCGCGATGATCTGCGAGGCCTCGAACAGCTTCTGCGCCGCCTGCTGCTCACCTTCCGCCGCGATCACCTTGGCGCGCCGCTCGCGTTCGGCCTCGGCCTGACGGGCGATCGCGCGCACCATGTTTTCGTTCAGGTCGACGTGTTTGATCTCGACGTTGGTGACCTTGATGCCCCAGACGTCGGTCTGCTTGTCGAGGATGCCCTGGATATCGGCATTCATCTTCTCGCGCTCGGACAGCATCTCGTCCAATTCGTGCTGTCCGAGTACCGAACGCAGCGTGGTCTGCGCGAGCTGGCTGGTCGCATTGTGATAGTCCTCGACCTGGATGATGCATTTTTCCGGATCGACGACGCGGAAGTACAGCACGGCGTTGACGCGCACGGTGACGTTGTCGCGCGAGATCACGTCCTGCGACGGCACGTCCATGGTAATCACGCGCAGGTCGACGCGTACCATCTGCTGGATGCCGGGGATGACGATGATGAGGCCCGGCCCCTTGACGGCCTGGAAGCGGCCGAGGAAGAACACCACACCCCGCTCGTATTCCGGCAGGATGCGGATGGACATGAACAGCAGCCCGAGTACGAGGGCAATCGGTACGAGATAGGCCATGATCATGACTCCTTGACGGTGGGGGTTGGGGTTTCGGAAACGGGCTCGACGTCGAGCCGCAGCCCGTCCATGCGCAGCACGCGCAGCCTGTCGCCCTTGCGCAACGGGCGAGAGGTACGCGCGTTCCATATTTCGCTGTGAATCCAGACGCGGCCCTCGGTCTCGAAGTCTTCCATCGCCTCGCCGATCAGGCCCTGCATTTCTTCCGCGCCGGTCACGGCCTTGCGTCGACGCAGTTTGATCAGCCGGCCGAGTACCCAGATGAAGAAGCCGGCCGACACCAGCGCCGTGCCGCCGACCAGCGGCAGCGAGACCGAGAGATTCGTTTCATCGAGCAGGATGATCGAGCCGACCACGAAGGCCGCGATGCCGCCGAAGCCGAGCACGCCGAAGCTCGGCATGAAGGCCTCGGCGATCATGAACACGATGCCGAGCAGAATCAGGGCGAGACCGGCGTAGTTGATCGGCAGCACCTGAAAGGCGTAAAGCGCGAGCACGAGACAGATCGCGCCGGTCACGCCGGGGAAGATGTAGCCGGGATTCGAAAGTTCGAAGATGATGCCGTAGATGCCGACCAGCATCAGGATGTAGGCGATGTTCGGGTCGGTGATGACCGACAGCAGGCGGTTGCGCCAGTCGGGTGAGATCACCTCGACCGTGAGACCCTCGGTGTCGAGCGTGCGCTCGCTGGTTTCGAGCTTGACCGTGCGGCCGTGAATCTGCTTCAGGAGATCATTCACGCTGTCGGCCATCAGGTCGATGACGTTGATGGCAAGCGCGTCCTCGGCGGTAAGATTGGCCGCCTCGCGCACGGCCTTTTCCGCCCATTCCGCATTGCGTTCGTAACGCAGCGCAAGCCCGCGGATATAGGCCACCGCATCCTCGGTGATCTTGCGCTCCATCGCAGTGCCTTTCAGCGCCGGCTTGGCGTCGTCGTCGCTCTCCTTCGCCTCGCCCTTGTCCTGCTTGGGTTCTGGAGACGGCCGTGCCGGCTGTTCGTCCGGCGTGCCGGGCATGCCGCCGATCTGCACCGGCGTGGCCGAACCGAGATTGGTCGCCGGCGCCATCGCGGCGACGTGACTCGCGTAGAGAATGTAGGTGCCCGCACTCGCCGCCCGTGCACCCGACGGCGAGACGTAGCTCGCCACCGGCACCGGCGAGCCGAGGATGCCCTTGATGATGTCGCGCATCGCGCTGTCGAGGCCGCCCGGCGTGTCCATGCGCAGTACCACGATCTCGGCGTTGCGCTCGCGCGCCTCGCGCAGGCCGCGCGCGACGTAGTCGCCGGTGGCCGGTCCGATCGCGCCCTTGATTTCCAACACCAGGGCCAGGCGTGCGGCCTGTGCATGCCCCGGCTGCATGTGGGTAAAAGCCGCCAGCAGTCCACCGAACAACAACAGCGTCATCCACGACCACAGACGCCATTTGATCGTACGCCAGTGCGATGAACGGCCTCGGCGAGCGGGGTCCGGGCCGACGGGTTGGCCGGTAGGGAGCTGTGCTAGCATCGTGCTTACCACCACTGAGTTCAGTGATATGTCCGACCTTCACTTTAGCACAACGTTCGTTACGGCCATCATCCTGGCCGGCGGTCGCGGACAACGCATGGGTGAACGGGACAAGGGACTGCTGACACTGGCCGAACGGCCGCTCGTCGAACACGTCATGGACGCGCTGCGTCCGCAGGTCGGCGACATGATCATCAACGCCAACCGCAATCTCGATCTCTATCAGGATTACGGCTATCGCGTGATACCGGATCGGCTCGAAGGTTATGCCGGACCGCTGGCCGGCATCGCCAGCGCACTGGAACAGATCGCGACACCGCTGGCGCTGGTCGTCCCCTGCGATTCGCCGCGGCCGCCGCCCGATCTGGCACAACGGCTGTATCGAGCCATGACCAACGACGTCGACATCGCGATCGCACACGATGGCGAACGCCTGCAACCGCTGTTCTGCCTGCTGCGCACGACGCTCTGCGAGACGCTCACGCACAGCATCGCCAAGGGTCATTGCAAGGTGCAGCGCTGGATGCTGGAGCGCAACCACCGCATCGTCGACTTCTCGGATCGCCGGGCGCACTTCGACAACCTGAACACGCCCGAGGAATTGCGCAAGGCCGAGTCGACCGGCTGAGCGCGGTTCGGTCACTCGCGCGCCGAAATCCCCAGGCGTTTCATGCGCTCCCACAGGTTCTTGCGGCTGATGCCGAGGCTGTCGGCGGTCTGGCCGATGCGCCCCTCGTGATGTTCCAGGGCCTGAGTGATGAACTCACGTTCGCAGGCGCGCAAATACTGCCCGAGACTGTCGCCCGCCGCCGGTGCACTCGTCGTCCCGACATCCACGTCGCCGAACAGCGATTCCATTTCCAATGCCTCGCCATGCGACAGGATGCAGGCGCGTTCGATCGCGTGTTTCAGCTCGCGCACGTTGCCGGGCCATGCATAGTTGAGGAGTGCCCGCTCGATGCCCGGCGGCAGGCGCTTGCCCTCGCCACCGTGCATGGCCGTGTACTCGTCGAGGAACTGCCGCGCGAGCCATGGGATGTCCTCGCGCCGCTCGCGCAGGGGCGGGATCTTCAGGTGTATGACGTGGATGCGATAGAACAGGTCTTCACGGAACGTTCCCGCGTCGACCATCTGCTTGAGGTCGCGATGCGTGGCGCAGATCAGCTTGAGACTCACCGCTATCGGCGTCTCGCCGCCCACGCGCACGACCTGACGATCCTGGATCACGCGCAGCAGCTTCACCTGCATGACCAGCGGCATGTCGCCGATTTCGTCGAGAAAGAGCGTGCCGCCGGCGGCCTGTTCGAACACGCCGGGCTTGGTGCGCACCGCGCCGGTGAAGGCGCCCTTCTCGTAACCGAACAGTTCCGCTTCGAGCAGGCTTTCGGTCACTGCGCCGCAGTTCACCGGCACGAACGGGCGGCCCTCGCAGGCCGGATCGAGGCGGTGCAGCTCGCGCGCCACGGCCTCCTTGCCGACGCCTGACTCGCCGGTGATCAGCACCGTGTTGGCCTGTTGCGCGAGACGCGGCAGCAAGGCCTCGATCCTGCGCATCGCGGGCGACACGCCGAGCGCCACGTGCTCGCCCCCGGCGGGCGCATCCGGACCAGAGACGACGGCGATCTGATTACGCAACTTGTCGATCAGTGAATCGAGATCGAAGGGCTTCGTGATGTAGTCCGTCGCACCCTGCTTGAGCAGGCTGACGGCACGGTCGATCGCGCCGTAGCCCGTGATGAAAATCCACGGCGGAACGTCGGACCGGCGGCGTTTCATCTGCATGAACAGTTCGTCGCCGTTCATGTCCGGCAGGCGGATGTCGCTGATCACCACGTCGAAGGATCGGAGGTCGAACACTGCCAGGGCCGCCTCGGCGCTGCGATACCACTCGAACCCGAATCCCTCCAGTTCGAAGCGGTCGCACAGCGACTCGCCCATGATCTCGTCGTCCTCGATGAGACAGATATGCTGGGGTCGGCTCATGTCGCGGCCCCATACGGTAGCGTGATGTTGAAGCGGGTACGGCCCGGCTGGCTCTCGACCTCGATGCGGCCGTGCATCTGCTGCACGAGCTGATAGGTCACCCACAGACCGAGGCCATGCCCCTGTTCCGACGGATCGGCGAACGGTTCGAACAGATGCGCCATGCGCTCCGGCCCGATGTGCGCCCCGTCGTTCTCGACGTCCAGATACAGCGCGTCGTCTTCGATGTACAGCATGACCTGCACCACACCGCCGTCGGCGGCGGCATTGACCGCGTTGAGCAGAAGATTCAACAGCACCTGGCGCACCTGAGTCGACGGCAACGGCACGCTGTCGGACATCCGGTTATCCCACATCAGACGCAAATGCTTGCGATGCACGTTGGCCATGATCAGCGTATGAATGTCTTCCAGATCCTGGCTGGTCAGAGCGTGACCCTCGACCCGCGCCTCGACCAGCAAGGCGGCGACGGTCTCCTTGATCTGCATGAGACCGCGTTCGAGCAGACTGACCGTCCGCCCCGCGATGCCGTCCGGCTGACCATGACGTCTGAGTGTGCTGATCGCGTTCAGCATGCCGCCCAGCGGATTGTTGATCTCGTGCGCGATGCCGGCGGTGATGCGGCCGATCGCCGCCAACCGTTCATTGGCGAGCATGCCGCGTTCCAGCGCCTGTTTTTCGTGCAGTTCCGAAATCATGCGCTTGAGCTGCGTGCCGGCGCGTCCCACCTCGTCCTTCGATTCGTACAACCGGCATTCCTCCAGTTCCGGCAGCCGCGTGCCGACCATGCTCATGCAGTCGGCGAGCTGTACCAGCGGATCGGCCATGCGGCGCCCCCAATACCAGCTCACCGGAAGCAGCACGGCGAGCACCAGCAGCGTGACGAAGCCGGCACGGTAGACGATGCTCAGAAAGCGCGGCATGAAGACCGACTTCGGATACTCCATCAGCAAGGTGCCGAGCAGTACGCCGTCGTGCGCGATGGGGGCAATCAGGTGGAAATACGCCGATCCCGGCAGCTCGACGGTTTGCGGCGCCTCCTTCACGTTCGAATGGATCAAGGCATCGAGCGGGCCGTAGTCCGGGTCCACCTGCGGCAGGCTGTCGAGCATCGGATAATCGGCCGGGCGCGTCGAGACGTAGATGCGCCGTTCGGGATCGAGCACCAGCACCAGTTCCGCACCGAAGGCCGAAAGCGGTTGCGCGGCACCGGAATGAAAAGGCGTGTTGATGATCTCGTAGGCACGCCAGACGTCGTCGTGCAGAATCGGCGTCACCAGGGTCTTGGCCAGCACACGTCCCATGCTCTCGGCATTCTGGAACAGGTCGCGGCGCAACTGGTCGTACTCGCGCGCGAGGATCGCACCCGTGATGATCAATGCCGTCGCCAGCACCAGCAGCGTCGCGCGCAGCGGGATCTTGTAACGAAAGCTTAAGTCTTTCAGGTGCAGCATCGGTCATGGACCCGTCATCGCCCTGACCATGCGCTCGATGTCGTCGAACAGCGCAGGTTCGCCCACGACGAAACCGTCCAGGTTGAGCGTGTCGAGCAGCGCGGCGCCGGCCGGCGTGCGATCCATCTCCGTCAACACCCGTTGCATGGCGTCGAAACTCATGCGATCGAGTGACGCCCGCGCCACGAACGGCGGGAATCCGAAGGTCTGCGATTCCTCGACGATGCGCGTTTTGGCCACCAGGCCGGGATGCAGGCGCGCCAGCGTATCCCACACGTAACCGTCCACCGCACCGCCCTGGGCGAGCCGGTTCGCCACCGCCTCCACCACCTTGCGGTGCGACCAGGTGAAAAAACTGCGCCGGAAGTACGTATCGGCGTCCTGCCCCATGCGGCGCAGCGAATACTGGGTGTAGAGATAGCCTGAATTCGAGTTGGGGTCCGAGTAGGCGAAGATGCCCCCTTTCAGATCGGCCAGCGAGCGCGTGCGCGTATCCGAGGCCGGAACGATCAGATACGACCGGTACAGGGGTTTGCCGCGATACTTCGGCACCGCGAGCAGCTGCATGCGTGAACGCTCACGAACGTAGGGGTAGCCGCACAGCCACGCGACGTCGAGCTTTTCGTCGTGCAGCAGATCGATGATCTCCCGATAGCTCGACCGCTGGACGAAACTCACCGGCCGGCCGAGGGCATCCTGAAGATAGTCCCGCCAGCGGTTCAGGAACGCCGCCTGGTCGTCGAGAAACACCGGCGTAAGGCCGATGCGCAACGGTGTTTCGGACGGCTGCTGCGACGCCATCGCAGCCGTGCCGGCGAACAGCAGCAGACAGAGGACGACCCGTCTTGAAAGATGGCGCAACGCTGGGAACATGATCGGAAGACGTGACAGGCCGTGTTTGACCGAATGACATTATCCCGGAAAGTCTATTAGGAGGCGTGATGATCGCGCAGGGATTTGGATTCACAAGGCATTTTCCGAAGGAGCGCAATACCGAGCCGTATTGCCGACTGAGAAAAATGCCTTGTGGATTCAAGGATCAAGCGAGGGCACGTCTCCTAATGGACTTTCCGGGATTATTGATCCGGCGACAAAATATTTGAACAAATGCATGGCCCCAAGGATGAAATCCGTGACCTCCAGCCTGTGCTATTGTCGCCGGATCAATAACAAACAAACATATTTTTGGGATATTGAAGCGGCGATCACTGCTCCGACAGCGGCTCCGCGAGTCAAATCTTGTGTCATTCGCGTGAAAACATTTCGTCGCCGCTTCAATATCAGGCAACGCCTCCATGCACCAGCAATGGCCAATTCGCCGCAGTGCCGATCGCGGCTATGCGGCACACGTGGCACACGGCGTCCTCGCCACGACCTCGGCATGTTCGCGCGCCACCTGTGCGACGGCCTGTTCGAGTACGATGCCGCCCTCCACCCGATCCATCAGCATGCGCTGAAGCAGCGCACCGAGCATCTCCACGTTGGGAGCCAGGAAGACCTCGGCCTGTTCGAGAAACGCGCGTTCGAGGAACGGCCGCGCGCCCATGTCGTCCCCCTGCGGCGAGCTCGCGAGAAAGTCGGCGAGATCGCGGCCGGTGGCGAGCCAGTAGGTCAGGTCGTAGAGTACGTCGTAGCAATCATGCAGTGCGTCGGGAGGAAGCTGCGACATGTTCGCGGACACCTCCTGCATGAAGTCCTCCCGGAATGCGTCGAGCGTGTATGCGACGTCGCCCTTGACCACGTCGTCGGCCGTAAACGTCCACTCCATCGTCTTGCCCTCGTTTTGTCGCTGGTTCCGTGCCGTTCAGGACGGGGAACCGAAGATGTCGGAAAAATCGCGATCGTCGTCGCCGCAGATGCCACAACGCCCCTCGTCCGCAAGCGGAACGAACGGCCGGTTGCAGTTGTCGCAGCGCAGCTTGTCGCAGACGTGCAGCGTGCGCGGCGTCTCCGCCGCACCGATGCCGGAAAGATACAGCACCCCCGGCTGGCACACCTCCACGCACACGCCGCAGGCGACGCAGCGCCGACCGTCGAACTGCATGGTCCAGCGTTGTTGGCTCTCATCGACGTCGAGCGCACCGGTCGGACAGGCGCGCGCGCAGGCCTCGCAGCGCGTGCAGTTCGATGTTTCGAGTTCGAGCGTGGCGGCAAACAGCAGGGAATCGGGCCGCAGCCTCGCCGCACCGGGTTCACCCGTTTCGAGCAATGCATCCAGCATGCGGCGGCGCATCGGCACGTGATGGCGCGCGGCGCGGATCGCCGCGTCGGGCACGTCCATGAACAGCGACGACGCGGGCGGCGCGGACGCCTTCTCGACATAGCCGAGGGCGCGCCGGAAGAAGGCGCGGCGCCCGCCGTCGAAACGGTTCGTGTCCTTGCCGACCGACCGCTCCAGCACGCAACTGCCACGCCGTTCTTCCGGCAACGTCAGCACGTCGAGCAGTTCGTCCAGGGTCCGCATCTGCGCATCGATGAATCCGGTACCCGTCGCGGCGTGTTCGCAATGCTCGCAGTGACCGGCACCCCGCAGCGTGACGGCGGCGCCCCGATTCACCAGCACGGCCAGCGCGGTGGGGCCGATCGCCCCGAGACAGGGCACGCGCAGGTCGCCCTCATGGCCGCTGGGCGTACAGGCGATCGACACGGCATCCCGCGTTGCCAGCGAACGCAGGCGATCCGGGTCCGGCAAGGATTCGCAATGGAAGGTGCCGGTCGGGCATGCGGCGTCGCACAGCCCGCAGTTGCGGCAGCGCATGGCGTCCAGCACCACGCCGTCGTCGCGCGCCTCCAGCGCGGCATGCGGACAGGCGTCGACGCACTGGCTGCAAGTACTGTAGCGGTAACGGTAGCGCGTGCATTGCGCTGGATGGATACGCGGCGTGGCGGTCAACATGCGAGGGCATTCATGGCTTGACGACGCCTTGTCCGGCATCGTCCTGCCTGGTGACGTCCTGACCGAAGACGTGCAGCGCCGGCCCGGTCTGGCAGGTGTCGGATGGAATGATGAAATTCGTCGGCAGTCCGCTGTTACCGGTACGCACGGATACGCCGCCGACGACGCCGCGCAGGCTCTGGTCGCCGCCTTCGACCACCAGCACCTTCACACCCGGGTGCGCGGTCTCGACGCGTGCGGCCGCTTCCATCGCCTGCCGTTCGTCGTTGCCGACCAGAAGGGCCGTGGTACCGGCCTCCAGGACGACCGAATCGTCGATCGCGAGCGCGCCGCGGATGGGCGACATCGAACGGGCCACCACGCTGCGGGCGTCGACGATCGGCGTGTTCGGCCGTTCGCGCAGCATCTCGGCCGCGCGCTCGCCCGGAATGACGGACGCCGCCCCGGCCGGCAACACCGACCAGAGTGCGAACGTCCAAAGCCATACCTTCAATTTCATGAATGTCTCAGTTCCGCGCCGTCGAACAGAGCACGCCGCGTGCGCTCCAGATCGTTCTGTCGCGCGAGTTCCGCCAGCGTGACGGCGGCATCGTCGTCTTCTCCGGCGTTATCCAGGATCACGCGCCGCACGCCGGAATACCGCACGTAGCCGTCGAGCGCCGTCGACGGACCGCCTGCGAGCGATGTCAGCCACAACCCGCCCGGATGACGAGCGATGCGCGCACAGATGTCCTCGTCGCAGACGTCGCCGGCCGGCGGGACCGCGAGTATCACCGGCAGCAGCTCGCCCTGCGGCAGGTTGCGCAGCCAGACCTCGACGTCGACGCCGGTACCGCTGTCGCCGGCGAGCACTTCCCAGCGCGGCACCGGGCAGTCCGGGGTCAGACAGGAAAAATCGGCATTCGACTCGCGGTCGAAACGCCACTGCACGGGCATGCGCCGCACCGGCAGCCACAGCCCCAGCCGGTCGGCGCCATGACGTTCGATCAGGCGCGCGACGGCGGCAACGTCGCGCACGGCCAGGGTGCCGACGTGGACGCGCGCCGCGCCGGCATCGAGCAGTGCCGCGACGCGCACCTCGTCCGCCGCAGGCGCGACGATCAGGGCATCACGCATCGGCTTGGCATCTGCGACGTGCGCCTCGCGTTCCGGCACCGACAGGGCCAGCCGCTCGCCGGCGGGCTCGTCCAGCACCGGCACGGGATCGGAGCACCAGTAACTGCATTCCAGCAGTGGCGCCGCGACCTCCGTCGCCTGTGCGGCGTCCTCGATGCTGGCGGATCCCGGCGTGTCTTCGATCAGGATTTCATTCATAGCGCGATACGACTCTTTTCGAATGTGAGTTTGCCGAAGTCGAGGTCGTCGGCGGTCAGCAACCGGCCGTCGCCGATGCCGGACAGGCTGCGATCGAGAGATTCCAGACGGTCGACCAGTATCTGCGTCCGGAGTCCGAGATGCACGGGCGTGAATGGCGGCAGTGCAACGAGGGCATCGTCCACGAACAGGCGCGCGCTCTCGTAGTTGTGCTCGCGCGCGAAGTGAAAGGC
>JAQVJI010000075.1 GCA_028695255.1 Chromatiales bacterium
AAGGTGTGCGTGAACTGGCGGAACGTTTCCGGCAGAAGGCGGACAGCGGCGAGATCTTCGCGCTCGACAACGGCGCGCCCTGGAACGGCGTCTCCACCGGTTACGACATCGCGACCGCCGGCATGGTGTTCGCGTTCATGGCGCAGATCGAACAGGATCCCGCCGCGCGCGATGCCTGGGGCAAGCGGGCGCGCAACATGGTCATGTACGTCGTCGATCGCGTGCTGGCGCCGCAGGACGGCCTGTATTTCCACGCCCCTGCCTTCGCCGTGAACTACCGCGGCAACTTTCACGGCGAGGCGATTCCCTCGCCGTGAACTACCGCGGCAACTTTCACGGCGAGGCGATTCCCTGCGCGGTCGACTGGGCGCGCGATTGGTTCAGCGCCGACGACAGGCAGAGGATCGCCCGCGTGTTCATGCGCTGGATCGGCCACAACCTGACGGCGACGGTGTCGGGCATGGACCATCCGGAGCCGGTCGGCGTCACCAACGATCCGGTCCTGTTCGAGCCCAAGAACCGCCTGCGCACGGCGCTGAACAATTTCAGCACCTCGCACATGCGCAACATCCTGTTCATGGCCACGGTGCTGGATGCCGGCGACGAGCCGTCGGCGGCCCAATACGGCGCCGACAACAAGCTGGCCCATCTCGGCTACGGCTCGCTCGGCGATTACGTGCACAACGCGACGGGCGCCTGGCTGTACACGGTGGACGAGGCGCTGCGGCGCTACGCGGCGGGCGGTGCGCCGGCCGAGGGCTTCGAGTACAACGCCTCCGGCGTCGCGCGCATCGCGGAGACCTATCTCGCGCTGCACACGACGGGTCACGACGATACGGCGATCCACGGTCCGCAGGTGCTGCCGCAGAACAACGCCTTCTGGGATGCGGTGATTCCTGCCTATCTGCATCTGATCAGTCCGACTCCCGGCGTCATCGCGGATTTCAACTGGCTCGGCGAGCTGTACCAGCCGGCCAACTACGGCGACATGGAGTCGTATTACGTTCCGGATTTCACTTCGCTGTTCGGTCCGCTCGGCGTGCGGGCGCTGCTGATCGGTGACGGCGCAAGACTGGACGTCTTGCGCTGGCTCGTGATGCACACTGCGCCCGGCGGCGCGGCGCGTCTGTTCACCCGCGCCTCGGACGTCACGCACGCGCGCACCGCACTGTTCTATTACATGCTGTTCGATCCGTCCGACCCACCGCCTTCCGATCCGCGTCCTGCGCTCGCGTTGCATCACCATGCTCCGGGCATCAACGCCGTCAGCAGTCGTACCGGCTGGGGCGACGACGCGCGCTGGCTCACCTGGCTGCTGCCGTGGAACGACATCGATCATCAGCACGGCGTCGGCAACAGCGTGCAGTTCTGGCGCAAGGGCGAGTGGATCACCAAGGAATGGTCGGGTTACGGCTACAGCGCGAGTCTGTCGTCGTTCAAGAACACGCTCGCGATCGGGAACGATCCGGCGACCGGCACGCTCGACTTCATCCATCAGGCGCAGGCGCAAGGCAGCCAGCAGCCCTACGTCGCCGCAGGCGACCCGACGCTGATCGCGCGCAGCGATGGGCCCGACTTCACCTACGTCACGGGCGACGCCGCCAATCTGTACAACACCGACGGACGTTTCGCGTCGCAGGACGTGCTCGAAGCGCGCCGCTCGGTGTTCTGGCTCAAGCCCGACGTACTGTTCGTGTTCGACCGTGCGCGTACCGGGAACGAAGGACGTTTCAAGCGTTTCTGGCTCAGTTTCTTCACCCAGCCGTCGATCCAGGGTCAGCACGCGCTGGTGACCACGCCGGGCGGGCAGTCGGTGGCGGTGGACACGTTGCTGCCCGTCGGGGCCATGCCGCAAGCCGACGCCAGCCGTCCGTGGTACGACCTCGACGATCCGTCGAGCGGCGACCAGACCGCCACCGGCGATGAGAGTGCGTGGCGTCTGCGCGTCGACGCGCCCGGCGATCCGGCCGACGCGACGTTCCTGCACGTCGTACAGGCGCGCGACCACGTTGGGCAGCATCTGATCCCGACGCTGGTCACGAGCATCGCCGGCGCCGATTTCCAGGGTGCGGCGCTGGGCGACGTCGCCGTACTGTTCGCCACCGACATCCGGGCGCTGCCGACACAGACCACTTACCGCGTCGATGCGGGCGTGACGCGGCATTACGTCACCGGCCTCGATCCGGCCCAGACCTATGACGTGACCGCCGCTTCCGTCGGCGGCGGGAAGGAATTGCGGATACGTGCGGCCAGTGGTGGCTGGCCGACGGATGCCGCAGGCGTACTCGCATTTCAGACGGTTGGCCGGCGCGCGGTGACGCCGTTGCC
The DNA here is from genome assembly GCA_028695255.1 of Chromatiales bacterium. GTDB lineage: Bacteria > Pseudomonadota > Gammaproteobacteria > Ectothiorhodospirales > Ectothiorhodospiraceae > JAQVJI01. The sequence continues at coordinate 2,329 of JAQVJI010000075.1, forward strand.
GGGCGGCGTCGATGCCGCCTTCACGACCACGCCGATGGATCAGATCGCCGTACCCGATCCGTTGCCGGATGATTCCGGTGGTGGCGGCGACTCGGGCTCGGGCGGTGGCGGCAGCCCGCCGCCCGACGTCGACGGCAGTCTGACCGATCTGGTGATTCCCGGCCTCACGCCCGACTTCGATCCGGCCGTGACCGAATACACCATCCCGATGCCGGCCGGCGGCGCCGTGCCGGTCACCGCGACGCTCGCCGATGCCTCGCTGCGTCTGTTCATCCAGAGCGCGGAAGTGCAGAGCGGCGCCGTCTGGACCGCCTGGGTGGGCGACGGCAAGTCGATCGACATCGTGATCTACTTTGGATGGACCGAGGTCGGGCGCTATACCGTGACGCCGGTCGGCGGCAGCGCGCCGGCCCCCGAGCCAGAACCGCAACCCGAACCCGTGCCGCAGCCAGAGCCGGCACCGCAACCCGCGCCTGCGCCGACCCCCGAGCCTGCGCCACAGCCCGAGCCAGCGCCCGTGCCTGCGGCCGGCGCGCTGTCCGACCTCGTGGTGCCGCGCCTGTCGCCCGCCTTCGATCCGGCAGTGAAACACTACAGTGTCCCGATGCCGTCCTCCGGTTCCGTGCCGGTCACGGCGACGCTCGCCGATCCGACCCTGAAGCTCTACATCCAGAGCGCGCCGATCGCCAGCGGCGCGACCTGGAACGCCTGGGTCGGCGACGGCCGGGCGATCGACATCGTGATCTACCGCGAGTGGACCGAAGTCGATCGCTACACCGTGGCGCCGCAGTAATGCACGACACACCGATACGGGACATGCCGCCATGAGCGCACTGCCGTCGAGTCACCCCACGCCGGACGAACTGGCATCCGCCGTCGATGCCGGACTGCCGCTGTTCTATCAACCCATCTTCCACACCGACGGGCGGGCGGTGGCGGCCGAGGCCCTGCTGCGCTGGCAACCCGCCGGACGCGACGTCGTGCCGCCGCCGCGGGTGGTGGCGGAAGCCGAACGGCTCGGTCTGGCGCACCGGCTGCTGACCGGCACGCTGCGCCGCGCGCTCGGCGACGTGCGGCGCATGCCGGGCTGGGCGGACGACCTGCGTCTGTCGGTCAACGTCACGCCGAGACAGGTCGAACATCGCGAGTTCGCCGCCGACATCCTCGACGTTCTCGAGGCCCACGAAACCGAACCCTTCACGCTGTGGCTGGAGATCACCGAACGTTCGCGGCTCGATCTGGACGCACGCCACGTCCGGCGCCTGACGCTGCTGCATGAAAAGGGCGTGCGCATCGCGATCGACGACTTGGGCAGCGGCTTCGCATCGCTCGAATACCTGTGCCGGCTGCCGGTGTCGGTGGTCAAGATCGACCGCATCTTCGTCGAACGCATCGGACGCTGCGAGCGGCACATGCGCGTGCTCGCCGGCATGGCCGCGATCGCCCGCGACCTCGGTCTCGTCATCGTCGCCGAAGGCGTCAACACCCTGGAGCAGGTGGACTTCCTCGCCGACCTCGGCGTCACGCTGTTGCAGGGCTACGCGCTGGCGCCCCCAGCTCCGCCGGCCCTGTTCGAGATGATGTCGTTCCGCGACATGACGCCGGCGCTGTTCGGCGGCTCTCCGCCTGGGCGCGCGCCGTGAACGGACGGCGCCGTACCGTCATTCCCTGAATCACGCGGCAACCGAACGGCATCCATCCTCCCCCTGGAGGGGGAGGTCGGCGGCGCCGTGGGCGGGCACAATGCCGCCGTTCAGTCGATGCCGAGTCCGGCCGACGCTCGTCGATTCAAGGGAGTGTGTGTCATGCGAAGCCATCGTCTTGTTCGTCAGTCCATTCTTGCGTTCGTCGCCCTGTGCGGGTTCCTGCCGGTTCTCGCGACGGCGGCGACCATTACCGTTACCGGCAGTGCCGACGACACGCTCGTCAATCTGAACGGCAACGGCACCTGCGATCTGCGCGAGGCCATCGAGGCGGCCAATACCAATGTCCCCGTGGGCGAATGCACAGGGGATGCCGCTGGTGCCGACACCATCGCCTTCAATATTCCGGGCGCGGGTCCGCATTTCGTCGAGATCAACGGCAACGTCAACCTGCCGCCGATCACCACCGTGGTGCACATTGATGGTTACACTCAACCCGGTTCTTCCGCCAATACCAACGCCAGTGGCGCCATCAACGCCGATCTCAGGGTCGGCATCCGCCGTACTGCCGGTACCGCGAGCCTTGGCCTGTCGTTCGCGGCGGGCAGTGATGGAAGCAGCGTGCGCGGGCTGGTGATCGGCGGCTTCGGTAGTTCGGGTGTCCAGGTTTTCGGCAGCACGGACGTCACGATCGCCGGCAATTTTCTTGGCACGGATGCGACCGGCACGTTGGATCAAGGCAGTAGTGATGCGGGTGTCCTGGTGATGGTCGGCGCTGATCGCGTGACGATCGGCGGTGCCGCACCAGCCGATCGAAACCTGATCGCAGGCAACAACCATGCGCAGATCATGAAGGGTGGCAATGGCTTCGCGAGTGACATCACTATCCGGAATAACCTGATCGGCATCCAGATCGATGGCAATACGCCTTTGTTTGGCGACTACGGCATCCGCCAGTGGGCCGGTGGCGGCATGATCCAGGACAATGTGATCGGCGCCGCACTGACAGGTATCGCCATCTACGGACAAGGCACGAACTATGTGATCGCAAACCGGGTGGGAGTCGGAGCCGACGGCGCAAGCGCCATCGGTGGCAGTCAGTTCGGCGTGACCATCGAGGATGGGGGAGACAATCTGGCGCCGCTGGCCTACGTCGGTTCCGACAATCCTGCTCACGCCAACATCATTGCCAACTGGGGCCAGTCCGGTATTCAGGTGCGCCATGTGGAGGTTGCCGCGGCGCAGCCCAGGGCCACCATCCTCCAGAACAGTATTTACGACAATGGAGGTCTGGGTATCGAGCTGGTGGACGAGGCGAACGGTGATGTGGTGGGAGTGACTGTCAACGATGGAGGTGACGCCGATGTCGGGCCCAACGGTTATCAGAACTTCCCGGTGATCACCTCGGCCGTGACCGATGGCGCCTCGACCACTGTCCACTGGACGCTCAACAGCACCCCGAACACCGCGATCTGGATCGAGGCGTTTTCCAATCCAACCTGTCATGCCAGCGGCTACGGCGAAGGCCGGACGGTCATTGCCAGCGTCTCGGCCGGGATGACCAATGGTGCCGGGAATCTGTCCGGCGTGATCAACGTGCCCCCCGTCGCACTCGGTCACTTCATTACGATGACCGCGAGCAATAGCGCCGCCTTCGAAACCTCCGAATTTTCCGCCTGCCAGATGGTCATGGCGCAGAGTGTGGATGCTCCGGTCTTGTCGCCCGTGGGTCTCGCCCTGATGTCCGCGCTGCTCGCGCTGACGGGTGGTCTGAGCCGACGCATCAAAGGGTTGGCATAAGGCACGGAATGACCCGGCGGCCGGTTTGGTGCGCGACCAAAGACATCAAGGATGATCGATCGATGGCACGACGCTTATCGCTGCAACGCACGGCGACCTTCGCAAAACGCCTGCTGCCGCTGCTCGTCGGTTGTTTCCAGGGCGCGGCGATGGCGGGCTCGCCGTTCGCACTCGAGGCGCCGCACTACGCGAACCTGATCCACGTGCCGAGCGATCTGTACGTGCATCGCGAAGTCGAGATCCGGGTCGACGCCCGACGGATAGCGACGCCGCCGCCGGGCGTGGCTCCGGACATCGCGCCGGTTCTGTCCACCAGCCGCTACACACCGATCTCGGTGGCGTCGACGAACATCGATCCGAACAAGGTCGAGCGCCGCGGCGACTATCTGGTCTGGACCGAGGTCAGCCACCTGTCTCAATACGATCTGAAGGGCCGCACCGCCTTCAGCGCGCGCTTCCGCTGGGAACCGCCCGGCGCTCAGACGGAATCGGACGTCATGGAAGTGTTCCCGTTCCCTGAACCCGACGTCGGCCAGTTCGACCAGTGGTCGCCGTGGGTCGAGGCGGACAGCCGCCGCTCGGGCACGTTCGCCTGGCATGCCGAGGTGCACGGCCAGGCACCGGAGACGCCGGCCCGGCCGGCATATCCGTTCGAGCTGCGTTTCCGGCTGGTGCTCAGTCGGCGCATGTATCCGTGATCGATCCGCATACGTGCCCGATCGAATCTCTACCTCGTTGGCATCCGGATGACCAATGGCATCACGCCGCGCTTCAGCTTCGCGCGGCCGTTCCGGGATGGATTGGCCTACGTGACCGAGGGTCGTTCGGGCGGATACATCGGACCGGACGGGATGTTCGTCTGGCGACTCGGGTGAGGGTGGCCGTATCCACGTTGCAGGCGGTGCTCGTGTGGCCTGATGGGAACTTCCAGAACGCCATTTCCTGTCATTCCCGCGAACGCGGGAATTCGGTTTTTTGACGTTGCCGGGCTCCCGCCCCGGATCGGGGTTCGGGGTGACGTTCTTTCGCGGGAGTGAGTGCGAAAAATGAACTTACTGAAGTTCAACCAGCGACGGACATGAGCGCCGGGAACAGCGCCATGTTGTCTTCAGCTTCATCGATCAGGCCGAAAAAGCCAGCGCAATGCGCGGAGGACATGGCCTTTTCCATGGCGGCCATCACGCTGTCCCGGCTTTCCCAGAACAATATGTCATGCCACGCGCCATCTTCGGACTGTCCGAGATGGCGGGAGATGAAGCCGCCCTGCGCCATCAGAAAACGATTGACCTCTGCGGCGGCCGAGACGACTTGCTCCGGGGTGACTCCGGCCTTGGTCTTGAACGTAACGAGTTCTACAAAATGACTCATGGTTGTTTCTCCTGAGAAGTTGTTCCGGGCGAGATGAACGGAGGGCGATACGGCGAGACTGGCCTCTCGCCCTCCGTTTCCGGTTCCGGCATGTCGCGTTGCTCAGCCCTTGCGTCGGAAACGCATGCCCAACATGCCGAGCATCCCGGCCAGCAGGCCGAGCCCCCACGGTGCGAGCGTCGGCGTGGCGACGGGTGCGTCGTCGTTGAGCACAGTCACCGTGCCGGTGGCGATGACGGTCTGCGAGGCCACCGTGCGCAATTGCACGAGGAAGGTTTCGTCGTTCTCCACCGTCGTGTCGCCGACGAATTCGAGCGGGATGGGTACCTGCGTCTCGCCGGCGTTGATCTGGATGAGCTGCGGGATGTTGAGCAACTGCACGTAGTCGTTGTCGGCGAGCATGGCGGAGCCGTCGAACAGCAACACCTCCAGTTGCAGATTGTCGGCCAGCGCCTGCGACAGGTTGATCATCGGCGCCGCCGGCGTCAAACCCGAGTTGCCCTCGTATTCCTGCGCGCCGGTGAGCGTGATGATGGCCGGCGGCACGTCGGGTTCGACCACGATCTGGAACGGCACCTCATAGGTATCCCAGCCCGGATCGGGCGCGAGCGGGCAGCGCAGCCGGACGGTGAAGTCGTAGGTGCCGGCCTGCGTCGGCGTGCCCGAGAGGCGGCCCCAGAGTTCGGTATCGCCGCCGGTGAAGGTGGACAGGTTGATGCCGGGCGGCAGGCTGCCGGCGGTGATGGTCCACTCGTAGTCGTCGGCCGGATCCTGGTTGCCGTCCGGTTGCAGGTCGACCGGTCCGCCCGGCGTGTAGGTCTCTCCGATGGTACCGATCGGCAGGTCGCCGCCCGTGTAGTTGACGATGTGACAGGTGCCGGCGAGATCGTCGTCGTCGTAGATGGTGCCGGTGGCGCTCGCCTGTGCCAGCGTCACATAGGGCGAGCTGGGGTTGGACAAGGTCAGGGTCATCATCTCGTTCGGCTCGATGTCGAGGTCGCCGATGATGGGGACCTGTACCACCTTGACCGTTTCGCCGGGCAGGAAGGTGAGTTGGCCGGAGGTGGCCGTGAAGTCGGCTGCCGTCGCGCTACCGGGGGTGGTGCTGTAATCGACGGTGAACGTGCCGTCGAACTGGGTGGACAGCCAGACGTAGAAACTGAGTGTACCGCCGCCGGGCGGGTTGCCCTCGTAGCTCGACGTGTCGTGCACTTCGACCGTCAGCGGCGTGTTCGACAACTGGTCGGACGTGATGCCGAACGACGACGTTGCGTTGTTGATGGGGCATTGCAGGTTGTCGCCGGGCTGGGCCATGGAATCCAGCACGACGACGACGGTGGAGAGTTCGGGCACGACCGCGTTCGCTTTCGATTGGTCGTCGAGATGGTAGTTGATGCCGTCGGTGTAGTAGTAGCCGGGGCTGTGGCGATAGCTGTTCAGATCGGAAACTTCAAAGATGTTCGTGGCAAAAAAATAACTGTGAGCGAGCAGGTTCTCGGTCGGGTCGGCGGGGTTGAAACTGCCGAGATAGAGTGAAACGCCGATCGGGATGTTGCCGCAATCCTGGTGCGTCCATACTGGCCTCACCCTGACGCAACGCGCCGGACCGTTGTTGTACAGGGTGTAGGCCTGATACAGATGGGGTTCGTTGGGATTGTTGTTGTTGAAGACGAACGGCGCCGGAAAGTCGAAGGTGGACTCATTGCCATCCGGGTCGCAACTCACGTTGGGCCCGCCGACGAGAATGCCCTGCATCGTCGACGCCGTGTTGGTGTCGAACGGCGTGTACATCCAAAGGGCCTGCGCCGGCAGTGCCCACGCGCAGGCCGCGATGCCGATGATCTTCCCGATGTTCCTGCCGATGTTCCTGCCCATATTCCTCGCTCGAATGCCGGACATGTCGCCTCCTGAGTGACGGGTTGCTCCTGACCGGTGCGATTGTGCGAGTCTGTTCGTCGCCGAACCTCCCCCTGCGGGGGGAGGTGCAGGCGCTGCCCGCCCGCTAGGCTGACGGCCCATGGTGTGGTTATCGGGTGGCGAGGGATGGGCGCGGATGAACGATGGGCGATCGGGTCCGGTCGGATCGGCGGGCGGACATGACGGCGAAGGGTTTGCAGGCGGACGTCGCGCGGCTGTGTTGTCTGGAACTGCCGCAACCGCTGGTGGCGGCGACGCTGGCGCCGATCCTGCGGCGCTGGATCGGTTGCGAACTGGCGAGTTTCGCGCGCATCGGACCGGATCGACGGCTCCTCAACTTCGGCATGTGCGACGCGCCGCCGCCCAAGGGCGTGCTCGACATCTATGCCGATGCGGAGCGGACGCGCGAGATGGAGCGCACCGCGAGCGACGACATCTGGACCTTCCTGCGCTCGGGATTGAAGGTGCAGAGCACTGCAGGCTTCATGAAGGATCTCGTCGCATCGCCGCTGTACGAGCAGGTGTTCATCCCGCAGGAAATCCATCAGGCCGCGCGCGTGCCCTTGTACGAGGGTCGCGATCCGGTCGGCTTCGTGCTGATCGCGCGGGCGCCGGGTGGGCGGGCCTTCAACGACGAGGAAACCGGGCGGCTGGTGTCACTGGCGCCCTGGCTGGCGCATGCGATGGCCAGCGGCGCGGATAAGGCTGCGCAGCCCGACGGCATCACCGCCGACGAGGGGACGGTGATCCTGGACTGGCGGGGGCAGGTGCTGTACCAGTGCCACGACGGCCAGCGCCTGCTGACCATGTTGCAGCAGTCCGACGGCCACAACGATCCGGCGCGGATCACCTGGCTCGACGGGCTGCTGCGGCGCCTGGCGCAGGACTGCCGGGGCGTGATGGCCGGACAACCGCGGCGCCCGCCCTCGTGGCAGGGCAGTACGTCCTGGGGCTGGTTCTTCCTGCGTGCCGCGCCGTTGCGGGGCGAAACGGCCGACCCGCCGCGGTTGGTGGTCGTGCACATCCGGCGCCGCATCCCGCGCGCGCTCGGCGTGGCCGCCGCGCTGGCCGGTCGCAACGATCTGTCGCCGCGCCAGAAGGACATCTGTCTCGCGCTGGCGCAGGGCCTGAACCGGGCCGAGATCGCCGCCCACCTGGGCATCGGCGTCAGCACCGTCATCACCCACATTCGCGAACTCTACGCCCGCCTTGGCGCCAGCAGTCGCGAGGACATGCTGCGCATCGTCCTGGGACAGAAGGATCGCACCTGAACGGGCCTCAGTGATCTGTATGGCTTTTGCGTATGGCCGGGATTACGATCTTGGCGGGCATGTCGCCCGTACCGCGCAACAAGGAGCAGGGATATGACGTTCGTGAGCAAGACAGTCGTCGCATTGGGGGTGGTGCTGGGAACGCTCGGCACCGGTGTCGCAACGGCCGGGGACATGGCGTTGTACAAGGTCGTGTCCGCCCGCGACGAAGTCGTCATCGGCGTCGATGTCGCGGCGGCCGCGGAAGTGGGACCGCTGGCCGAGCGTCTGGCCAAGAACGGTTATCTGGTCGCCTGGCAGTACGGGCCGGCGCGTGGCGAGGGTGGTGCCACGGTGCAGAAACCGCTGCGGCGCATCGCGGTGTTCGCCGGGCAGGTGATCCGCATCGAACCGTTCGTCAGCGATCAGCCGATCGTCGCGCCGGCGAAGTAGGCCGACGCGGAGGAATGTCCGCCGGGTTCACCGGCGAACGCCCGATGAACGCGCGCATCCTTTCCGATATCCGGCGTCTGTGCAGTCTCGGACTGCCATTGCCCGCGCTCGCGGCCGCACTGGCCCCCGTGCTGCGCGAGACCTGGGGCAGTTCGTCGGCCGGATTCACGCGGCTCGGCCCCGATGGACGGCTGGATGCCTTTCCGCTCACCGACGAGCCGTTGCCGGAAGACATTCCGATCCTGTATCACGACGATCCGGACACCGCGCGCCGACTCGAAAGCGTCGTGTGTCAGGACCTGTGGTCGTTCCTGCGCTCGCCGCTGCGGGTGCAGAACACGGTCGATTTCCCGCGCGACTTTTACCGTTCCCCGCTGTACGAGTACATCTTCGTGCCGCAGGACATTCACCATGCCCTGCGGGTCGCGTTGCGCGTCGGCACGCAGCCGGTCGGCTGCCTGCATCTCTCGCGCACGCCGAAGGAGCCCGCCTACACCCGCGGCGATGCGGATGCCGTCGCTGCATTGGCGCCATGGCTTGCCCATGCGCTCGCGAGCGATGCGGCGAGCGACGTCGGTGACGAACAGGATCCGCTGGCCGAAGAAGGCACGCTGATTCTCGATCGGCATGGCTGCGTGCAATACCGTTGCCCGACGGGCGCGCGTCTGCTGCACATGTTGATGGCGCCGCGGGGTGGCTACGACCACGAAGGGCGGCAGCGTGCACAGCGCATTCTGGATGGTCTTGCGGCTCGCTGTCTGGATGCGTTGGCGGGACGCGGCAGCGCGCCTTCGTCGTGGAACGGGGCCACGGCCTGGGGCTGGTTCTCGCTGCATGCGACGCCATTGTTCGGGGACGCCGCCGAACGGCCGTCGCTGTTGTCGGTGCAGATCCGGCGGCGCATGCCGCGCGCGGTGGGCGTCGCCGTCGCATTGACCGGACGCGACGACCTGTCGCCACGGCAGAAAGACATCTGTCTGGCCCTGGCGCAGGGATTGACGCGAGCGGAGATCGCCGGACGACTCGGCGTCGGCGTGAACACCGTCATCACCCACGTACGGGATCTGTATGCCCGTCTGGGCGCGAGCGATCGGGACGATGCCTTGCGGCTGGTGCTCGGGACCACGCCATGATATTTAGCTGTCATGACCTCCACCTCCACCGACACGCCGCAGGCACCGGCCCCGGCCGGCAAACGAATCGCGCAACTTTACGACAGTCTGACGGTACGGGCGGTGGCGGGTTTGCTGGCGATGATCGCCCTGATCATCGCCTTGCTGTTCCTCGGCATCGACAGTTTCGTCTCGGCCCAGTTTCGCGCCCTGCACAAGCAGCGCATCGTCTATCTCGCCCATGAGCTGAACGAGATCATCCGCGCCGATCTGTCGGCGATGGAGGCATTGGCGCGTCTGGTCGTGAACGATTCCGATCTGCGTCAGAGTGCCCAGTACCACTTGCTCCTCGAAGGCGAGCGCCGTCCTCTGGAAGAGGATGCGCGGAGAATCGCCGGCGCCTTCCGTTTCGATCTGATGGAGGTGTTCGACGGACGGGGAACGACGATAGTGGGCA
>JAQVJI010000076.1 GCA_028695255.1 Chromatiales bacterium
GGTAAATCACCTGGACTGCCCGATACGCCATTGCTGCGGGAGGCCGCAGACGGACGACCGGTGACCGGCGTCGAGATATTCGATGGCGGTGCGCTGGCACTGGCGGAGGCGGCGCTTGCCGAACAGGCGCGGCTGCCGATCGTTCCGACGCCGCGTGCGCGTCCGACCGATCGCAGCCACGAGGAGCGCGGCATGGTCATGCGCATGTTGTATCCGGTCAAGGCGGGCGATGGTCGCGTGGTCGCGATCCTCGACGGCGGCCTGATGCTCAACCGCAACTTCGATTTCGTCGACCGCATCCGCGATCTGATCTACGGACCGGGCAGTCTGCCCGTCGGCAGCATCGGCACGGTCACGCTGTTTCTCGACGACGTGCGCATCAGTACCAACGTGCCGCTCAAGCCGGGCGAGCGCGCGCTCGGCACCATGATCTCGGATGAGGTCAGGCGCCGCGTGCTGGAACGGGGCGAAACCTGGATCGAGCGCGCCTTCGTCGTCAACGACTGGTACATATCGGCCTACGAGCCGATCGTCGACGCCGCCGGCCGGCGCGTCGGCATGTTGTATGCGGGTTTCCTGGAACGCCCGTTCCGCCAGAGCATGATCCGCGCCCTGCAAGCGCTGCTGGCGCTGTTCGTGGTGGTCGGACTGCTGTCGGCAGTGTTGGCGATCCGCGGCGCGAAGTCGATCTTCAAACCGATCGAGCTGATGAGTTCCGTCGTGCGCGCGACGCGCACCGGCGAGGAATGGCGGGTCGGTGCCGTGCGTTCGCGCGACGAACTCGGCGAACTCGCGCGGGAATTCGACGGCATGCTCGATCTGTTGCGCGACCAGCGTGCCGAACTGCAACGCTGGGGCGACGAACTGGAACACAAGGTCGAGCAGCGCACGGCGGAACTGGTGCAGCGCAACCGCGAACTGCAACGCACCATCGACCTGCTGCGCCAGACCCGGCGCCAGCTCGTGATGTCGGAAAAGCTCGCCGCGCTCGGCGAGTTGACCGCCGGCGTGGCGCACGAGATCAACAATCCGGCCGCCGTCATCATGGGCAACATGGACGTCATCGAGCGCGAGCTGGGGCCGGCGCTGGCGCCGGTGGAGCGAGAAGCGAAACTCATCATCGAACAGACCTATCGCATCCGCGAGATCGTCAACAAGCTGCTGCAATACGCGCGGCCGACCGAGTATGCCGGCTATCTCGAAGACGTCCCGGTCGGCGAGGTCGTGCGCGATACGCTGCCGCTGGTACAGCACCTGCTGCGCAAGGGTTCGATCGAGGTGCGTCTGGCGCTCGATGCGACATTGCCGGTGCGCATCAACCGCCAGGAGCTGCAACAGGTGCTGGTGAACCTGATCGTCAACGCCGTGCACGCGATGGAAGGCGTCGATGGCGTGCTGGAGATCCGTGCCGAGGACTGGGACACGCGCGGCGTCGTCATCTCGGTGCGCGACAACGGTTGCGGCATCGCAGAAGAGCACCTGAGCCGCATCTTCAATCCCTTCTTCACCACCAAGAAGCAGGGCGAGGGTACGGGGCTCGGGCTGTCGGTGAGCTACAGCCTGGTGCGGCGCTATGGCGGCAATCTGACGGCCACGTCCACGCCCGGTGCCGGTTCCGAGTTCCGCATCTGGCTGTTGAGCGAGCCCGAGTTCGTGGACGAGGAGCAGACCCTGATCGAGCAACTCGGCTCGACCGAGAATGAGGCCCTGTCCGAGGACGCCGACGCCGGTTCTTCGGACGGTACGACCTGAGCCGCAATCCCATGCTGCCGATCATCCTCGCGCTGTCGGTCGCGCACGTGCTGAGCATGCTCGGCGCCTTCACGTTTCCGACCCTGATCCCGCAATTCCAGGCGCTGTGGGGCCTGACCAACACCGAGGCCGGCTGGATCAGCGGCATCTATCTCGCGGCCTATGCAGCGGCGGCGCCGGTCCTGATCGCGCTCACCGATCGCATGGACGCGCGCCGCATCTATCTGTTCGGCGCAGCGCTCACGACGGCGTCGCTGCTGCTGTTCGCGCTGTACGCGGATGGGTTCTGGAGCGCGCTGTTCCTGCGCGTCATGAGCGGCATCGGTCTGGCCGGCACCTACATGCCGGGGCTGCGCATGCTGATCGACCGCATCGACGCCTCGCAGCGGGCGCGCGCGGTGCCGTTGTACACGGCCGGCTTCAGTCTCGGTTCGGCCCTGAGTTATGGGTTTTCGGGTGCCGCCGCCGATGCCTTCGGCTGGCAATGGGCCTTCGCCGGCGCCGGGCTGGCGGCGGTGGTCGCCTGCCTGATCGCCTTCGCCCAACGCCCCGCGGTGCACGAATCGCACGCGGCGCGGCATGGCTGGCTGCTCGATTTCCGTCCCGTGCTGCGCAACCGGCCGGCGATGGGCTACGTGCTCGGCTATGCCGCGCACACCTGGGAACTGTTCGCCTTCCGCTCCTGGGTGGTGGCATTCCTGGTCGCCGCCGCGGCGGCGCAGGGTGCTGCGCCGCAGGGCTGGATGGAACCGGCGACGGTGGCGACGCTCGGCGCACTGATCGCCGTCGCCGCGAGCATCGGCGGCGCGGAAATCGCCACCAGCCGCGGCCGCGCCGGGACGGTGGCGGTCTACATGCTGCTGTCGACGCTGATCGCGGCCGGCATCGGTTTCGGGTTCGGGCTTCCATACTGGCTGCTGGCCGTGCTGGCGCTGATCTATGCCGGCGTCATACAACTCGATTCTGCCGCACTCACCACCGGCGCGATCGAAACGGCCGACCCGGCGCGGCGTGGCGCCACGCTGGCGGTGCATTCACTGCTGGGATTCCTGGGCGGGTTCGTCGGTGCGCTGGTGATCGGCGTCGTGCTCGATGCGACCGGCGGGGAGGGCGCCCGCGCCTGGGGTCTGGCCTTCCTGTCGGTGGCGGTAGTCGGGCTGCTCGGCATGGCGGCGCTGCTGGCCGGCACCTGGCGACATCGGTCGGCGTAGGGCCGGTCCCTGCGTGGGTCTCGTTCCTCGACCCACCCTACACGCTTGCATCGTTGATCGGATCGTAGGGTAGGCAAGCGAAGCATGCCCACGCGGAAGCGGCGTCCGAATGCACCGCCCTGACAGGATGTTGAAAAAGGGCAGTCCTGCCCTTTTTCAACGCGCCGCGCCCGGTACACGCCCGGACGCGGCTACGACGAATCAAACACTTGCGTGTTTGATTCGCGTGCGAGGCGTCCCTGCCTCGCGTTAGCAGGCTGTTTTTCAACAGCCTGCTACACCCCGGGCTGAAACGCCACCGCGTCGTCGACCAGCGTGAAACGGCCGGGTCCGAGTTCCTGCTTCACCTCGTACAGGCGTTCGTTGATGTTGACGACGACGCCCGGGTGTACCAGCCGATATACCACCACCTTGGATTTCTCGGCCTCCTTGAGCGAGGCCAGCAGTTCGCGCTCGCGTTGTTTGAGTTCGCCCAGTTCGGCGAGCAGCGCCTCGCGCGTGGCCTTGATCTTCGGCAGCAACTGCGTGTTGCCGGTGGGCTGGCGCGCGTAGTGGTTTGCCAACTGTGTCAGACGCTCGATCTCGCGCGCCTTGCCGGAAACGTCGTCGCGCAGCTTGTTGATCTGCCTGCGCGTCTCCTGCGACAGGCCGACCGATACCTGGGTCCTGGCGTAGCTCGGCGAACCGAGCGTCATGGCCTCGATCACGAGGCTGGCGGTGAGCGCGCCGCCGATCACGGCGCCGCGCTTGGTGCGTTTGTCGCCGATGACGATGTTGCCGTTGCAGGCGACTTCGCTGTTGATGATGCTGCCGAGGACCGTGACGTTGCCGTTGACGTAAACGGCCGCATTCTCGATGTAGCCGACGTGGACGTCGCCGGGTGCGAATACCCCGCTGCGCCGGCCGCGGATACCGCCCTTGATGACCACCTCGCCGCCGGCGCGCAGGGTCGCGTCCTCGACGTTCTGGTCGACGATCACGCTTTTGCCGCTTTCCAGCACGTAGCCCGGCGCGACGTGGCCCTTGACGTGCACGGCAGTGTTGCTGTGCACGTTGCCGGTTTCCGGTCCGACGTCGCGGTCGACCTCGATCAGGTCGACGACCGAGAGCCGCTTGCCCTCGATGATCAGCGCACCGTCGAGATCGGCGATCAGCTTGCCGTGCTCATCGCGATGGACGCCGACCAGTTCGACCTCGATGCGCCGCGGCTCCACCACCTCGATCGCCTTTCCCGTGACCGCCTTGCCCGGTTCGCCGGGTCGGGCGTCCAGCAGATAACCGATGGTTTCGCCCTGGTGGACGTTCCAGGGATAGTTGCGTTCGTGAAAGTCGATGCGCCCCATCGACAGATCCTGGCCGACGATGTTCTCCGCGTGGCGGATGCCGAGACGCGCGTCCTTGCCTTCCTTCGGCGACGTGCCGCGGGCGACCACCACCTGCGCGACGCATCCCGATGGATCGCTGCGCGCCTGTTGCAGGGCGCGTTCGATCGCGGCGGTGTCGACGCCGTATCGCACGCCCTGCGTCTCCAGTATCGCGAGTACCTGCGCGATCTCGACATCCTTGCCCGAGGCAGAACGTGCGAATACATCCATGCTCGCCTGCATGCCGTCCTCGCCGATCTCGATGCGCGGATCGATCTCGATTTCCCGGTCCTGAAGCACGACGACACCAAGCCATTGCGCGCGGTATTCGTCGCGTCCCTGGTCGTTCACGACCTCGATGCCCGGTCCCGCCTTCAGCAGGTCGTCGCGCCCGTTCCTGGCGGCCGCCACCTTGCCGTACACGTCCTCGCCGGGTTTGCCCTGGGTAGCCGGGGAGTGGACGGCGACCGTTTCGCCGGGCAGGACGACGCAGACGCCTGCTTCAGGTTTCGCGTCGACCCGCCATTGCAGCACGCCGTCGCTGCCGTCCTCGGGCGGCTCGCCGCGCGCGATGACGTAGCGGGCTTCGCCCGGCGCGTCGGCGTCGGGAGTGGAATCGGGGGGCAGGTTGTCGAGGGTGCCCGCGTTCACCGCCGCCACGATGGCGGCGATGCGTTCGCGGTCGATGCCGTGGGTTACTTTGCGTTGCGTGAGCGCGGCCAGCACCGCCTCGGCGGCGAGCGGACGACCGCCGCCCTCGGGCGGTCTCAGATGGGTCAGAAATGCCGTCTGTCCGTCGGGAGCGATGCCGAGCCGAAAGGCTGCGTCGATGGCCGAAGATGTCGCGTCGTGTTCGGTCGGGCTGGATTCGTTGTCTGCCATGTCATCGGATCGCGGCGCGGCGGAGGCTCGACAATGATGAAACTGTTACACAGCATAGGTGTTTTCCGGAGATGATCCGTGATGTCTATCACATGAGGGGGCTGCTAGATCATGCTGCGCTGATCCGGCTGCCAGCGCTCCAGGTTGATCTGTGCCTGCCCGATGCCCATGTCGCGCACCCAGCGCGCCACGGCGTCGAGCGAACGCCAGGTCTTGGGCGTGCCGCGCTGGGTGCTCGCGATGTGGCTGCCGGTGGGCGTGTCGACTTCGACGTGGAACTGGCAGCCGTTGGCGACGATGCGCAGCCGGCGGACCGCGCCGGCGTCAATCAGTGCGCGCAGGGTGGTCTTTTGCATGACTGGATTCCTCGTCGAAAAGCGTCTGCTGCTCGGGTATTGCGATGCCGCGCTCGGTGCAGGTCTGCCGGATCAGCAGTTCGACCATGTTGGCGATGCTGCGGTGATCCTGCTGCGCCACCAGCCGCAGGGCCTCCTTGAGGCCCGGATCGATGCGCAGGTTGAGGGTGGCGGTCTTGCGCTGGGTCATGGGGAGAGAGTGTAGCGCATGTAACGCGGTTTGCGTCTTGTTCGGGTCATCTCACACCGACGCCTCCGGAGCCGGTTACGCATACCCGGCGGCATTCGTCGGGCTGGATGAAATGACCGGATTCCGTCGTTACGGCGAAAGATCGTCGACGATAGGGTGGTTTTGGCCACGAGTTGGATCGGATCGGCCGCACCGGCATGATGCGAACGGATTATGCTGTAACCCTAAAGATTCGTCGGAACCCGCCCCGGCAACCCATCGCACCCAGACAACGAAAATGACCGCGATCCCCGTCCATCCGCTGCTGCTGCCCATCGTCACCGGTCTGGGCTATTTCCTGGGCGCCAAGCTCGGCGTCTGGGCCTCCGCGATGTCCGAGGGTATTTCGATCTTCTGGCCGCCCAACAGTGTGCTGCTGGCGGCATTGCTGCTGACCAGACCGAAGTACTGGCCGTTGCATCTGCTGGCCGTCATGCCGGCCGAAATCATTGCCGACCTGCCCGTGTTCACCTTGCCGCAGGCGCTCAATTTCGCCTTCGTGAACATTATCGAGGTGACGCTTGCGGCCGTCCTGCTGCGGCGGGTTGCCGATCCCTTCACGCTCGACCGGCTGCGCAACGTCGCCTATTTCGGGTTGATCGCCATGTTTCTCGCCAGCGCCGGCGCTGCACTGCTTGGTGCCTGGGTCTATCTCATGACCACCGACAGCGACACGTCCTACTGGGGTTTCTGGCAGATATGGTGGTTCGGCGACGGACTGGGATTGCTGATTTTCACGCCGTTGCTGTTGAGCTGGCTCGGTAGGCTTCAGGTACCCGCCACGTCGCGCGTCATCGAGGCCGGCCTGTTGTTCCTGATGACGCTCGGACTGTGCATGTTCAGTTTTTCCGCCGAGCCGTATCAGGTCCGCGGCCTGCCGCATCTGCCGTTGCTTCTGCTGCCGCTACCGATCTGGGCGGCGATACGTTTTGGTCTGCGCGGCGCCAGCAGCATCGGTCTGACCATCGCGCTCGTCGCCATCTACCACATGCAGCGGGGCGTCGGGCCGTTCATGGGCGAAAACCCGGCGGAAGGCGTGCTTCGAGTTCAGGAGTATCTGTTCGTCGTCGTGTTCACGTCGCTGGCGATCGCCGCGCTGCTACAGGAGCTGCGCGACCGCAACGCCTTGCTCGAAACGAGTCAGGGCGCCTTGAGGCTGGCGCAGCGCGAGTTGACTTCCGCCAATCTGGAGCTGGAACACAAGGTCCGGGAGCGCACGCGTGAACTCAACGAGGTCAACGTTCGGCTCGAACGACAGGCCCTGACCGACGTCCTCACCGGTATCGCCAACCGCCGCCATTTCATGGCGCAGGCGGAAGTCGAGGTCGCGCGTGCCCACCGCCATGATCGGCCGTTGTCGCTGCTCATGTTCGACATCGATCACTTCAAGAACATCAACGACGAGTTCGGACACGCGAACGGCGATCGGGTGCTGGTCGCCGTAACGCAGGCGCTGCACGACACGCTCCGTTCGGGCGATTTGCTGGCACGCATCGGCGGCGAGGAATTCGCGGTACTGTTGCCGGACACGGACATCGACCGTGCCGTCGATCTGGCCGAACGCCTGCGTCAGGTGGTGGAAGCCACCGAGGTCGCCTGCGACACGCGGTCGATCAGAGTCACGATCAGTGGTGGTGTGGCTGCTTTGTGCGAAGCGGATTCGAACGTCGAGCCGATATTGAAACGGGCGGACGATGCCCTTTACCGCAGCAAGGCGAACGGACGCAACAGGATCGCGCGGGGCTGACCAGCGGTCATGCAATGGCCTGTCAGCGGATCGATGACGGCGTAAACTGATGCGCCCGCCGATCTCCCACGACTCGAAACATGCCCAAGCGAACCGCGACCCCGGCAATGGGAACGCCGCCGTGAACCGGATGCCGCGCCTGCTCGACGAATTGCCATGGCCGACCGATCCGCTGGCGCTGTTCGAGTCGCTGGCGGACCGGCGCTTCGCGGTACTGCTGGATTCCGGTCGCATACCCGGCGAACGGTCTGCCGCGGACGGCGCGGGCCGCTACGACATTCTCGCCGCCGAACCCGGCGTTACGCTCGTCACGCGCGACGGCGTGACCGAGGTCCGTGATTGTCACGGCACGCGCCTGTCGCCGGAGGATCCGTTCGTCCTGCTGCGCGCGGCGCTCGGCGATCGCATGCCGTCGATCGGCGGACTGCCGTTCGCAGGCGGGGCGATGGGA
Source organism: Chromatiales bacterium (assembly GCA_028695255.1). Classification (GTDB taxonomy): domain Bacteria; phylum Pseudomonadota; class Gammaproteobacteria; order Ectothiorhodospirales; family Ectothiorhodospiraceae; genus JAQVJI01. The sequence continues at coordinate 7,993 of JAQVJI010000076.1, forward strand.
TATTTCTCATACGATCTCGGCCGGCGCATCGAACGCCTGCCGGCGCTCGCCAGCGATCTCGACGGCCTGCCCGAAATGGCGGTCGGCATCTACGACTGGGCGGTGGTGCTCGATCATCACGAACGCCGCGCCTGGCTGGCCGGGGCAGGGCGCGATCCCGACACGCATCGTCGCTGGCCGGCACTGCGCGCGCAGCTCAGTACACCCTGCACGCGCCAGCCGCGGCCACGGCTGCGCGTCACGGCGGCCTTGTCCTCCAGTCTCGACCACGCGGCCTATCGTGCGGCCTTCGCACGCGTGCAGGATTACATCCGCGCCGGCGACTGCTATCAGGTGAATCTCGCACAGCGCTTCGCGGCACCGGCCGCGGGCGATCCCTGGGAGGGTTATCGGCGCCTGCGCGGCTTCAATCCCGCGCCGTTCGGCGCCTGGCTGAACCTGCCCTGGGCACGCATTCTGTCGTCCTCGCCCGAACGCTTCCTGCGCGTGCGGGATGGGCAGGTCGAAACGCGCCCGATCAAGGGCACGCGCCCGCGCGCCGGCGATGCCGTGCGCGACCGGCAGTTGGCGGCGGAGCTCGCCGCAAGCCCGAAGGATCGGGCCGAGAATCTGATGATCGTCGACCTGCTGCGCAACGACCTCGGCAAGAACTGCCGCCCCGGCAGCGTGCGCGTGCCGGAACTGTTCGCGGTCGAGAGCTACGCCACCGTGCATCACCTCGTCAGCACCGTGACCGGCGAACTCGCGCCGGGACGCGACGTGCTCGATCTGCTGCGCGGTTGCTTCCCCGGCGGCTCGATCACAGGTGCGCCCAAATTGCGCGCGCAGCAGATCATCGAGGAACTGGAAGGCGCGCGGCGCGGCGTGTATTGCGGCGCGATCGGCTATATCGGCTTCGACGGCGCGATGGACACCAGCATCGCCATTCGCACGCTGGTGCATGCCGACGACGCGGTGCACTTCTGGAGCGGCGGCGGTCTGGTCGCCGACTCCGATGCCGAGGCCGAATACCAGGAAACCCTCGACAAGGCGGCGGCCTTTTTGCAGTTGCTGTCGGTGAAGGAAGACGACGAGGCATCCGCACGACCCTGACGGCGGCCGATGTCCGGAGCCGGCAAATGGCGTGAGGATGACCAATAAAGTGTGGTGCCGGGAGCGAGAATCGAACTCGCACTCTGTTGCCAGAACCGGATTTTGAGTCCGGCGCGTCTACCAGTTCCGCCATCCCGGCCGGGAGAGGGCCGCATAGTTTATCCCAATGCGGGCGGCTGACAAGCGTTCCTGTCGCCGTCGATGCCTGACAGCCGCGGATCGGGCTGCTACCATCGCGCGCCATGCGGGTTTCCGACTTCTCCTTTTCTCTGCCGCCCGAACTCATCGCCCAGCAGCCGCTCGCCGACCGTGCGGGTTCGCGGTTGCTGTGCCTGGACGGCGCCGACGGCAGCCTGAGCGACCGGCAGTTCCGCGACTTGCCCGAGCTGCTGCGCGCGGGCGATCTGCTGGTGTTCAACGACACGCGCGTGCTGGCGGCGCGTCTGACCGGTCACAAGCAGGATTCCGGCGGCAAGGTCGAGGTGCTGGTCGAGCGCGTGACCGGGCCGCGGGAGCTGTTGGCCATGCTGCGTGCCAGCAAGTCGCCCGGAACCGGCGTGCGGCTGTGGCTGGAAGACGCGGTCGAGATGGAGGTGCTGGGGCGCGAGGGCGAGTTCTTCCGCCTGCGCGTGCTGGGCGAACGCGACGCCGACGCGGTGCTGGCGGCGCACGGCCACATGCCGCTGCCGCCGTACATCCAACGTCCGGATACGCAGGCCGACCGCGCGCGCTATCAGACCGTCTACGCGCGCCGGCCGGGCGCGGTGGCGGCGCCGACGGCAGGGCTGCACTTCGACCAACCACTGCTGGACCGGCTGACGGCGATGGGCGTGGAGCAGACCTTCGTGACGCTGCACGTCGGCGCCGGCACCTTCCAGCCGGTGCGGGTGGAAGAGGTGCGCGAGCACGTCATGCACCCGGAATGGATCGAGGTCGGTGAAGACGTGTGCCGGCGGATCGAGGCCTGCCGCGCGCGCGGCGGTCGCGTGATCGCGGTGGGTACGACGGCCGTGCGCAGCCTGGAGTCGGCGGCGCAGGACGGCGCATTGAAACCCTTTGCGGGCGACACGCGGCTGTTCATCACGCCGGGTTATCGTTTTCGCGTGGTGGATGTGCTGCTCACCAACTTTCACCTGCCGGAATCGACGCTGCTGATGCTGGTGTCGGCCTTCGGCGGCTACGCGGCCGTGATGCAGGCCTACCAGCATGCGGTCGAGCGGCGCTACCGCTTCTTCAGCTATGGCGACGCGATGTTCGTGCTGCCGTGCCGGGAGGCGAGGGGTGTTTGAAGAATGCGCCTTGGCCACAGAGATCGCAGAGAACGGTAAAGAACATGAGATCTCTCGCTGAGTGCGCCGGGACGCTGGGAAAAACTGAAATGCGCCGACTGAGGATTTCTTCCCCGCGTCCCGGTGTTCCCTGCGAGAGAAATCTTTTCTCCGTGTCCTCATGCGGCCCAAACCAACAGGTTCGAGAACCCCATCCATGCAATTCGAACTGATCGGCCGTGACGGCGCGGCGCGGCGCGGGCGCCTGAGTTTTCCGCGCGGCACGGTGGAGACGCCGGCCTTCATGCCGGTCGGCACCTACGGCACGGTCAAGGCCATGACGCCGGAGGAACTGCGCGAGATCGGCGCCGAGATCATTCTCGGCAACACCTTTCACCTGATGCTCCGGCCCGGCACGCAGATCATCCTCGCCCACGGCGATCTGCACGACTTCATGCACTGGGACGGTCCGATCCTGACCGACTCGGGCGGTTTCCAGGTGTTCAGCCTGGCCAAGATGCGCAAGATCACCGAGCAGGGCGTACGCTTCCGCTCGCCGGTCGACGGCGCGCAGATCGATCTCACGCCCGAGCGCTCGATGCAGGTGCAGCGCGAACTCGGCTCCGACATCGTGATGATCTTCGACGAATGCACGCCGTATCCGGCCACCGAGTCGCAGGCGCGCGCGTCGATGGAACTGTCGCTGCGCTGGGCCGAACGCTCGAAGGTCGCGCACGGCGACAATCCGTCGGCGCTGTTCGGCATCGTGCAGGGCGGCATGTATCCGGAACTGCGTGCGCGTTCGCTCGAAGGGCTGACCGCGATCGGCTTCGACGGCTACGCGATCGGCGGCCTGTCGGTGGGCGAGGGGGAGGACGAGCGCCATCACGTGCTGGATCATCTGATGCCGTCGATGCCGCAGGACCGGCCGCGCTACCTGATGGGCGTGGGCCGGCCGGAGGACATCGTCGAGGCGGTGCACCGCGGCGTCGACATGTTCGACTGCGTGATCCCGACCCGCAATGCGCGCAACGGTTTCCTCTACACCAGCACCGGCGTCATGCGCATCCGCAACGCCCGCTACGCCGAGGACACGCGGCCGATCGACGAGATCTGCGGCTGCTACACCTGCCGGCATTACTCGCGCGCCTACCTGCGGCATCTCGACCGCTGCAACGAAATCCTCGGCGCGCGCCTGAACACCATTCATAACCTCCATTACTACCAGCAACTGATGCGCGAACTGCGCGCCGCGATCGCCGACGGTCGGCTCGACGCCTGGACGGCGGACTTCTACGCCCGGCGCGCGCCGGGCGTGGCTTCTGTGCCATAATACGCGACCATTTTTTCCGACCATTTACGGGAGAGCCCGCATGAACTTCTTCATTTCCGACGCCCTGGCCCAGGGCGGTCAGGCGCAGGCTGGTGGCGGCATGGAATTCCTGATCATGATCGTGGTGTTCTTCGTGATCATGTACTTCATGATCATCCGTCCGCAGACCAAGCGCGCCAAGGAACATCGCCAGATGGTCGAGACCCTGTCCAAGGGTGACGAGGTCATCACCGGCGGCGGCATCATCGGTCGCATCACCGAGGTGGGCGAAAGCTTCGTCAAGGTCGAAGTCGCCGACGGCGTCGTGTTCAACGTGCAGAAGCAGTCGATCATGACCGTCATGCCCAAGGGGACCATGAAGGACCTCTGATTCCCCCTCCCGTTTCCCATCCCGGTTCTCAAACCATGTACAAAACTCCGCTCTGGAAGCAGCTATTGCTGGTCGTCGTGGTGCTCGTCGGTCTGCTGTATGCGCTGCCGAACCTGTTCCCCGAAGACGTGGCCGTACAGGTGTCGAACACCGCCACCGAAGAGATCGACGAAATGGCGCGCGTCCGCATCGATGCCGCGCTCAAGGCGGCCGAGCTGACGCCGAAGGCGATCGGCATGGA
>JAQVJI010000077.1 GCA_028695255.1 Chromatiales bacterium
AGATCCGTCTCGGCTTCGTCCAGAAGTTCGATGTTCACCGCGTGCGTTCCCGCAATCGCGCCTTCACCTCGGACCATTCGGAAAACACCGCGTCGCCTTCTTCCGTACGTCGGCGACGCGCTTCCAGCACTTCATGATGCCAATCCGGCACCGGCACCGAGCCCGTCTGCCGGCTCAGATCCTCCCACAGTTCTTCCATGACGCGCAGCTTCTCCTCGACCGTCATTCGCTCCAAAGGCAAGGTACCCGCCATGACCCGATCCTCCTCAGACTTCGTGCTGGGAAGTCTACAACACCCCATGAAACGGGGCCGCATCAGCGTGTAGACTGCCCTCCTCCATCGTCCACGCATCTCGAAGCGAACCCATGAGCGAAACCCTGCGACTCGCCCGCGATCTCATCGCCCGCCCGTCCATCACGCCCGAGGATGCGGGTTGTCAGCGTCTGATTGCCGGGCGTCTTTCACCCCTGGGTTTTCGTGCCGAGCATCTGCGCTTCGGCGAGGTGGACAATCTGTGGCTGCGGCGCGGCAATGCCGAACCGCTGTTCTGCTTCGCCGGGCATACCGACGTGGTGCCGACCGGGCCGCTCGAGCGCTGGACCTCATCGCCCTTCGAACCGACCGTGCGTGACGGCATGCTGTACGGCCGCGGCGCGGCCGACATGAAGGGGTCGATCGCCGCCTTCGTGGTTGCGGTCGAGGCCTTCGTGCGCGCGCATCCGGAGCATCGCGGTTCGATCGCGCTGCTCATCACCTCGGACGAGGAAGGACCGAGCATCGACGGCACGGTGAAGGTGGTCGAGGTGCTGGAAACACGTAACGAGAAGATCAAGTGGGCGCTGGTGGGCGAGCCGTCGAGCGCGCAGCAACTCGGCGACACGATCAAGAACGGCCGGCGCGGTTCGATCTCGGGTCATCTGGTCGTGCAGGGCCGGCAGGGCCACGTCGCCTATCCGCATCTGGCCGACAATCCCGTGCATCGCGCGCTGCCCGCGCTGGCCGAACTCGCGGCCATCGAATGGGATCGCGGCAATGCGCACTTTCCGCCGACGACCTTCCAGATATCCAACATCCACGCCGGCACCGGCGCCACCAACGTCATTCCGGGCACGCTGGACGTGCAGTTCAACTTCCGCTTCTCGACCGAACTGACGCCGGACCTGATTCGCGAGCGCGTGCATGCGGTGCTCGACCGCCACGCATTGCGCTACGAACTCGCGTGGACGCTGTCCGGCCTGCCCTTCCTCACGCCAGCCGGCGAACTCGTGGACGCCGCGCGCGCCTCCATTCGCGAGGTGCAGGGCATCGAGGCCGAGCTTTCCACCTCCGGCGGCACCTCGGACGGCCGCTTCATCGCACCCACCGGCGCGCAGGTGCTCGAACTCGGCCCGCTCAACGCGACCATCCATCAGATCGACGAACACGTCGCGGTCGAGGATCTCGACCGGCTGACCGACATCTACGGCCGCATGCTGGGCCGGTTGCTCGGTTGAACGAACGACGCCGACAACCGACCCCGCAGGGCGCAACAAGCGAAGCGCATTGCGTCAACCCGACCTAAGTCTGCACCTTGGCCTTGCGCGGCCCCGCGTACTCGACGCGGTTGCGCCCCTGCTGCTTGGCCTGATAGAGCATCTTGTCCGCCGCCTCGATGATCGACGACGGATGCGTGCTGACGGAAGGAACGACGGTGCTCAGGCCGGCGCTGATCGTCACCACGTCGGCGACCTCCGATACGGCATGCGGGATCTGCACGTCCAGCACCGCCGTCCGGCAGCGTTCCGCGATCTCCAGCGCCGCCTCGCGGTCGGTGTTCGGGAGCATGAGAACGAACTCCTCTCCGCCGTAGCGCGCGAACAGATCGGTGGAGCGCAACGACACGGCATCCAGCGCCTGCGCCACGGTCATCAGGCACTCGTCGCCCGCGACGTGCCCGTAGTGATCGTTGTATTGCTTGAAGTGATCGATGTCGATGAGGATCACCGACATCGGCTCGGCGTTGCGTTGCGCGCGTCCCCATTCGACTTCCATCGTGCGGTCGAACATGCGCCGGTTCGCCACGCCCGTGAGCGCGTCATGGAAGGACAGGGCTTCGAGCTGCTTGTTGAGGCGCAGCAGCACGTCTTCCAGCTTCTTGCGCTCGGAGATGTCGAAGATGAAACCGACCAGCGAGGTCGTCACGCCATTCTCGCGCAGCACATGCACCACGTCGCGCACCCAGACGTAACCACCGTCCGTCGTCAGCGCGCGGTAGTCGGCCTCGTGGTCGACGCCGTACTCCGACTGCGAGATGCACAGATTGGCCGTCTTTTCCCGGTCCTCTGGGTGGATGCGATCGATCCAGTCCTGCGCCGTCGCCCAACTGTCCTGGGTCCAGCCCAGCAGCTTCTCGATCTGCGGCCCGATGTATTCGAACTGCTTGGTGGTCCAGTTGAGCTTCCACGGAATCGCCTTGGTCGACTCCAGCAGCGTCTTGTACAGGCTGTCCTTGTCGTCGTCGATCGTCGTCATGCAGTCTCCCCTTTCGTGCGGCCTGCCCGCGCGGGCAGCGCCAGCATCGGCCGTGATTCGTCAACTCGAACCCGGCGGCGCTCCAAGCAGCCGCCGGCTCCCCCACTCCCATCCGGCCCTTCGGGCCACCTTCTCCCGGAGGGAGAAGGGAATACGGTGCGCGCAGATCGCCGGATGGGGAATTCCTGGAAGTCGTCAATACATAGCACCCAGGCGTTCATTCCGCCACCTCGCGAGCCGGCCACAGACGAAATCCGCCCGCCGCACCTCGGCTCAGGGTTTCCAGTCCGGCACCACCCCGCGCGCCATGTCGAGCGTATTGCGGTTGTAGATCAGCACCGTATCCGCCGGGACGAACGCCCCATCGGCCACGGTGATCGCGTACTCGCCCACCAGCGTCCCGTCGCCGTGGATCGTGTATGACGGCGTGTACAGCGCGTAACCGTAGGGGATGCGAAAGGCCGTGAAGTGATAGGTCCGGCCGTCCACCCGCTTGCCGATGACGATGTAGCCGCCGCAGGACTCGGACAACGGAACGTGGATGTGGGGGAAGTCGTGCGTCTCGACGAACACGCCGCCGCCCCCGTACTTCTGCATGAGGAAGTCCTTCTTGTAATCCCGCGTGTAGTCGTAGCGCATCATCACGATCGGGTAGCGGTCGGACGAGGCGGCGAACACCTCACCGTCGCCGATCAGTTGCAGGCCGTAATGCCGCACGTTCTCGCGCGTTGCCGTCACGGTCGGGATCGTGAAACCGTCCGGCACCAGCAACGTCCCCATGCTGCCGAAGGTGTTCGCACTGCCGCCGTGAACCACCTCGATACCCGCCTCCAGTGCCGCCAGCGCCGCATACCACTCGGCCTCGACCACCACGTGCGGCGTATCCGTCCCCGCCGCGAACACCGGCTTCCTTCGCGCCAGATCCAGCTTCCAGCTCGTCACGCCCTGATCGAAGAACGCCACCTCGCCATGCGTACTCAGCACCACCTTGCTCTCGTCCGGCTTGCGGCCCTTGACCGCGTAGCGCGTCAGCTCGGCGCTCTTGACGACGGTGCGTTCGAGCAGGCTCCGTTTTTGTTTCGGGTTGTTTTCGTTCGTGTCGTTCACAACCACCTCCAGTGAATGAGATTGGGGTCAAGCGTGCACTTCGATGCCGATACCGTGATTTCGGTTTTCCCAACGTCCTGGCTCGCTCGGCGAGAGGCATGCATTTTTTCTCTGTGGCCTCTGCGGCCAAGACCGATCCCTTCGACCGACGATGCCTGCATGCACGGGAGCCATTGCGTATACTATCGCGCCTTGTCCGATCCGCCGCGCCCTGCCCCGGCATCATTTAACGATGAACCCCGACCTCGACCGACTCCAGCCCTACCCGTTCCAGAAACTGGCGACGCTCAAGGCGGGCATCACGCCGCCGGCCGACCGTCCCCACATCGCGCTGTCGATCGGCGAACCCAAACACCCCACGCCCGGCTTCATCGCCGAGGCCCTGCTGAGCCATCTGCACGGGCTGGCCCATTATCCGCTGACGCGCGGGTCGCTCGAACTGCGCCGCGCGGCCGCCGACTGGCTGACGCGCCGCTTCGGCCTGCCCGCGGGCGGCCTCGATCCCGAGCGCCAGATCCTGCCGGTGCTCGGTACGCGCGAGGCGCTGTTCGCGCTCGCCCAATGCGTGGTCGACCGCTCGCGGGCGCCGCTGGTGGTGATGCCGAATCCGTTTTATCAGATCTACGAAGGTGCGGCCCTGCTCGCCGGCGCCGAACCGTATTTCGTCAACTGCACCGCCGACACCGGTTTCCTGCCCGACTTCGAGGACGTGCCGGATGCCGTCTGGCAGCGCTGCCAACTGCTGTACCTCTGCTCGCCCGGCAATCCGACCGGCGCCGTGCTCGACGAGGCCGCACTGACTCATCTGATCGAACTGGCGGACAGACACGACTTCATCATCGCCGCCGACGAGTGCTACTCCGAAATCTACTTCGACGAGGACGCACCGCCGCCCGGCCTGCTCGGCGCCGCCGCGCGCATGGGCAACGACGCCTGGCGGCGCTGCATCGTGTTCCACTCGCTGTCCAAGCGCTCCAACGTACCGGGCCTGCGCTCCGGCTTCGTCGCCGGCAACGCCGACCTGCTCGACCGCTTTCATCTCTATCGCACCTATCACGGCGCCAGCATGCCGCCACCGACGCAGGCCGCTTCGGCCGTCGCCTGGGCCGATGAACGACACGTGTTCGAAAACCGTCTGCTGTACCGCGAGAAATTCGAGGCCGTGCTGCGCATCCTGGCGAGCGTGATGGACGTGCAACTGCCCGATGCCGGTTTCTATCTCTGGCCGCGCGTGGCCGGCGACGATCAGGCATTCGCACGCGAACTGTTCGCGCGCGAAAACGTCACCGTACTGCCCGGCAGCTATCTGTCGCGCGAGGCGCACGGCATCAATCCTGGCCACCAGCGCGTACGCATGGCGCTGGTCGCGCCGCTCGACGAATGCATCGAAGCCGCCGAACGCATCCGGCGCTTCGTCACCACCTGATGAATCCGTAGCCCGGGTGCAGCGCAGCGAAATCCGGGAAAGTTTTTCACCAAAGACTGAAACCCAGCGGGAGAACCCCATGAGCGACATCCAGAACATCATCGAAGAGGCCTTCGAGCGCCGCGCCGACATCACGCCACGCAACGTCGACACGCACGTCAAGGACGCGGTATGGGAGGCGATCGAACGCCTCGACCGCGGCGAGCTGCGCGTGGCCGGGAAGCAGAACGGTCAGTGGGTGGTGAACCAGTGGCTGAAGAAGGCCGTGCTGCTGTTCTTCCGCATCGAGGACAACGAGTTCATCAAGGGCGGCTTCACCAACTACTACGACAAGGTGCCGTCCAAATACGCCGACGCCAACTCGCGCGACTTCCGCGCCGGCGGCGTGCGCGTGGTACCGCCGGCGGCCGCGCGCAAGGGTTCCTACATCGCGCCCGGCGTGGTGCTCATGCCCTCCTACGTCAATATCGGCGCCTACGTCGACTCCGGCACCATGGTCGACACCTGGGCCACCGTCGGTTCCTGCGCGCAGATCGGCAAGAACGTGCATCTTTCGGGCGGCGTCGGCATCGGCGGTGTGCTGGAACCCTTGCAGGCGGCACCAACCATCATCGAGGACAACTGCTTCATCGGTGCGCGCTCGGAGATCGTCGAGGGCGTCATCGTCGAGGAAGGCTCGGTGATCTCGATGGGCGTGTACATCGGCCAGTCGACCAAGATCTACGACCGCGAGACCGGCGAGGTCATGTACGGCCGTGTGCCGGCCGGCTCGGTGGTGGTGAGCGGCAACCTGCCCTCGAAGGACGGCAGCTACTCGCTCTACTGCGCCGTCATCGTCAAGAAGGTCGACGAGAAGACGCGCTCCAAGGTCGGCATCAACGAACTGCTGCGCGACATCTGAGCGGTCGAAGGTGAAGCGTGAAGCGGCGATGCCGACGCTGTACGGCATCAGGAACTGCGACACGGTGAAAAAGGCGCGCGCCTGGCTCGATGGCCATGGCGTCGCCTACCGTTTCCACGACCTGCGCGCCGATGGTCTGGATGCGCCAACGCTCGACGCATGGATCGCGGCCGTCGGTCACGAGACGCTTCTGAATACGCGCGGCACCACCTGGCGCCAGTTGCCGGAAGCGGAACGTGAGGGTGTCGATGGAGGCAAGGCGGCGGCGCTCATGCTCGCCCATCCGACCCTCGTCAAGCGTCCGGTGCTCGATCACGGCGGCCGGATAACGGTCAGCTTCAAAGCGGAAATCTACGCGGGGTTGTTCGGCGATTGAGTGGCCGCGGAAAAACCGTTTCTCGCGGCTCAGGTGCCGTAGGTCGGGTTGCGCGCCAGCGCTACCTGACGCAACGCAGCCACCGGAACGTCCGCCCGTCACGCAGCTTCGCAGCGGGACCTACGCCGGAATTTTGTTTCGCCATTCACCCCGCCCAGTCGACCAGATGGTCTTCGAGGTCCAGCTTCTTGTGATACGCGATCACGCGGCCGCGCACCGACTGGCCGGCGCGGTGCACGCTCTCCGGGTCGCCCGTCAGCAGCGGATGCCATTCCGGCAGCGGCTTGCCCTCTGCCAATAGACGATACGCGCAGGTCGCAGGCAGCCAGTCGCAACGCAGCAGTTCGTCCGGCGTGAGCTGGATGCAATCCTCCATGCGCGCGAAGCGACTCGCGTAGTCGCTGCAACGGCAGCTCTCCACGTCCAGCATCTCGCAGGCCACGCGGGTGAAGTAGACCACCTCGGTGTCCTCGTCGCGCAGCTTGTGCAGGCAACACTTGCCGCAGCCGTCGCACAGCGACTCCCACTGTTCGGACGTCAACTCGCGCAACGAGGTGCTTTCCCAGAACGGCCTGTCCATCGCGTCAACCGCCCGTTCCCATCTGCCCGTCCTGCAACTCGCCGCGTCGTATGCGCTCGCGCAGGACCGCGAACGCCCGCGGCCGGACGTAATGCAGCAGATCGCGGCCGTCGCCGTTCAGCATCAATGCCAGACCGCGGTCGGGATACAGCCAATAGGTCCGCTGTTCGTCCACTACCACGCGCTCGGCCGGTGCACCGAAACGCTGCTCCACCAGCGCCGCCTCGTAACGCGCACGCGGCACGTAGACCAGCTCCGTCACCGGCATGCGCACCACCTCGCGCACGTTTTCTTCGGTCAGCTCATAGCGGCGGGCGCCGCTCGGCATCGGCCGGACGTTCGTGGTCTCGGCCACATAGCGGTCGAGTGTCTCCGGCTCGGCGGACATCACGGCCAGCAGCCCGGCCTGGAACGGCCCGATGCTCACGGTGCCAAAATAGGCCTCCAGGCTCAGGCGTCCGTCCGTTTGCGCGAACACGCCGAATTCGGGCACGCCGAAACGCGGCGCCAGGTCCATGAGCGGCGTCTCTCCGAGCGTCACGCCGAACACCCGGACGCGATCGTCCGGCAACACCTCGATCTGCCAGGGTAGATCGACGAATTGCGTCTCGCGCTCCCGCGTCCCGACCCAGTACAGCACGAGTGCCGCCAGCAGCAGGGCACCGACGATCCAGAAACGTTTCGTATTCATTTGTTTATCAAATTTATCTCGACACCGAGTAAGGATGGCTCAGGTGCCATGGACGAAAATCGGGGCGCCGATGGTAGCACCGGAATGTGAGTGACACCCGAAATCCTGCGTGCATTCAAGCGGATAAGCGGACATTTCCTTCAAATTCGACCATTTACGGACTATATTCAGTGTACGGACGGCCGCAGGGTATCGGCCGGTTTCCTTGTCACTTTAACCATACGAGGTCCTTCGGAAGGGACGACGACGATGATCGTAACACCGCCCATCGCCTTTCCCGCATTCACGCCGACCGAGCGCCGGCCCGGGCCGGATCGTCCCGGCGGCGGCGGTTCCGTGCTGCCGAGCGAGATCCTGCGCCCGCTCGATGACCCCGAACAGGCCGCCCCGCGCGGCAAGACCGAGGAAGATCCGACCAAGGAACGCGAAGACGCGGCGCGCACCCAGGAATTGAAGGACCGCGATGCGCAGGTGCGCGCGCACGAGCGCGCCCACGTCATGGCCGGCGGCAGTCTGGTGCGCGGCGGCGCCAACTTCACCTACGAAAAGGGCCCGGACGGCCAGATGTACGCCGTCGGCGGCGAGGTGAAGATCGACACCTCTTCCGAACGCACGCCCGAAGAGACCCTCGACAAGGCCGAGCGCATCATCCAGGCCGCGATGGCTCCGGTCGACCCCTCACCGCAGGATCGCGCCGTCGCCGCCCAGGCCGCGCAGATGGCCGCCCAGGCGCGCGTCGACGTCGCACGTCAGCAGGCCGAGGAAGGCAGCGCCGGACAGAACGACGAGGAAGAAACGTTCCTGCCGCGCTTCGAAAACGCCGACGGTCTCAGAAGCCGCATCGACGGCATCGTCGGCTCGCTCGCCACCGAGCGCGAAAACGCCATGGATCTGGTCGCCTGAACTGGCGCCTGACCGACCCCTCATCCCCACCGCCCCGCGTCACGCGAGTCCGCACTTGCTGCGCCTCGCAGACGCCGGTCCTTACCTTTGCGCCGACACCGCCACGACCTTGCCCATACCATCCGGCGTTGATCGTCGACATACCGCTGATCGGATCGCCCTGCGCGATTCGGGTGCGGTGATGCTGGATGCGCATCAGTTGCTCCAGGGCACGTTCCGTGACAGACCGTGTGCCGCAGCGGTGACCTGTGCTCCAGCGCAAGTAGCGGATTTTCATACAGCAACAGCCTGATGCCCTTGAGACCCGATCTGCCCTTCTCCGCGATTGCAGCCATGGTCTACCCTCCCGTCGTGACAGCGCTCGAATGCTTCTGCACCGACGTGCCGGACGATCATGCTACGCCTCCCCGCATGACCGTTCACCAGACCCACCACCACACCGTCAACAGACCGGCGCCGGCGCTCGCGAACAGGGGCGCCGCCGCGCGCAACCCGATCGCACGCCCGCCGATCGCACTCGCCATCACGCCCTTGACGGCGCTGTTCACCGCCGCGGCGATGACGATGCCGCTGGCCGCGATGCGCGGTGCAAGGTCGCCCTGGCTCATGCGTGCGAGCGACAGCGTGATGGCGTCGACGTCCGCCACGCCCGAGGCCGCCGCGAGTGCGAGCACGCCGATCTCGCCGAGCCATTCCTGAAGCGCCCTGCCGAGCAGCATCACCAGCGCGAGCAGAAGACCGAAGCTCAGGGCCGTCTTCAGCTCCAGCGGATTCTTCAGCGGCGAGGCGACGTCCTCCTCACGCGGCATCTGGCGGTACCAGTAGACGAGCGCCGGCAGGTAAGCGAACGCGGCCATCACCAGCGAAGGCACCAACAGCCACTCGAACAGTGGCGGCGCGATCAGGCTCGCCACCAGCAGCATGCGCGGGAACATCGTGCCGCAGGCGACGAGAATGCCGACGGCGAAGGTCGGTGCCAGTGCAGGATTGCGGCTGGACAGACGGGAGAAGTGCAGCGTCAGGGCGGTCGATGCCGAGAGTCCGCCGAACGCGCCGGTGAACAGGATGCCGCGGCGTGCGCCGGCGATCCTGACCGCGAAATAGCCGACGAAGGAAATGGCCGCGATCAGCACCACCATCCACCAGATGGTGTAGGGATTGAGTGCCTGCCACGGACCGTAGCCGCGATCCGGCAGCACCGGCAGCAGCACCACCGAGATCAGCAACAGCTTGACCCCGGCGCGCAGCTCGTCGGCCTCCAGCGCACCGATCCAGCGATGCAGCAGCGGCTTGTAGCTCAGGAGCAATGTCGTGATGACGGCCGCGGCGCCGGCGACGGCGATCTCGCCCATTGCCGCGAGTGCGCCCAGCACGAAGGTGACGAGTCCCGCGACCAGACTGGTGATGCCGACATCGTCGCGACCACGACGCAGGTTGGCGACATAGACCAGCGCCAGAGCCAGCGCGAGTCCGACGAACACCATGCCGACGATCAGCGGGCCGAAGCGCTCGCCGAGCAGCGCCACACCGCCACCCAGCAGGCCGATGAGGCCGAAGGTGCGCACACCAGCGATGCGTCCGCCCTCCTTCGCGGCCCGCTCGTGCCAGCCGCGTTCGACGCCGATCAGCAGTCCGATCGCCAGCGCCACGCCGAGGTACAGGAACACCTGTTGTTCATCGTTCATACCGTAAGCGTAGACGATGACTCACGCGCGCTCCCGCTCACACCTCCGCCAGATCGCCCTTGCGTTCCAGCCATGCCTTGCGGTCGCTCGCGCGCTTCTTCGCCAGCAGCATGTCGAGCAGCGCGTGCGTATCGTCGCCCGCCTCCACCGTGAGCTGCACCAGACGGCGCGTATCCGGGTCCATCGTGGTCTCGCGCAGTTGCAGCGGGTTCATCTCGCCCAGGCCCTTGAAGCGCGTGACCGTGATCTTGCCCTTCTTCTTCTCGGCCGAGAGGCGTTCCAGCACGCCCTGCTTCTCGGCCTCGTCGAGCGCGTAGAACACCTCCTTGCCTACGTCGATACGGAACAGCGGCGGCATCGCGACGTACACGCGCCCGGTCTCGACCAGCGGCCGGAAATGGCGCACGAACAGCGCACACAGGAGCGTGGCGATGTGTGCGCCGTCGGAGTCGGCGTCGGCGAGGATGCAGATCTTGCCGTAGCGCAGACCGTCGAGATTCGGCGACGCGGGCTCGACGCCGACCGCGACGCTGATGTCGTGGATCTCCTGCGAACCGAGCACCTGATCCGCATCCACCTCCCAGGCGTTCAGTATCTTGCCGCGCAGCGGCATGATGGCCTGGAATTCGCGGTCGCGCGCCTGCTTGGCCGAACCGCCCGCGGAATCGCCCTCGACCAGAAACAGCTCGGTGAGCCCGAGGTCCTGCGACTGGCAATCGGCCAGCTTGCCGGGCAGCGTCGGCCCCTGCGTGACCTTCTTGCGCACCACCTTCCTGCCCGCGCGCAGGCGCGCGCTCGCCGCGTTGATCGCGAGCTGCGCGATCTGGTCGCCGGCCGCTGGATGCTGGTTCAGCCACAGACTGAAGGCGTCCTTCACGACGCCCGAGACGAAGGCCGCCGCCTCGCGCGAGGACAGACGTTCCTTGGTCTGGCCGGCGAACTGCGGGTCCTGCATCTTGAACGACAGGATGTAGCTCACGCGGTCCCACACGTCCTCGGGCGCGAGCTTCACGCCGCGCGGCAGCAGATTGCGGAACTCGCAGAACTCGCGCACGGCATCGGTCAGGCCGGTGCGCAGACCGTTGACGTGCGTGCCGCCCTGCGGCGTCGGGATCAGATTGACGTAACTCTCCGCCACCGCCTCGCCGCCCTCCGGCAGCCACACCACGGCCCAGTCCGCCGCCTCCGTCGTGCCCGCGAGCGCACCCAGGAACGGCTCCTCCGGCAGGCTTTCCGCGCCCTGCAAGGCCTCCACCAGATAATCGCGCAGGCCATCGGCATAGCACCACTCGTCGCGCTCGCCGCTCGCCTCGTCGACGAAGGTCATGGTCAACCCCGGACACAGCACTGCCTTCGCGCGCAGCACGTGGCGCAGGCGCGGCAGCGAGAATTTCGGCGAATCGAAGTATTGCGGATCGGGCCAGAAACGCACCGTCGTGCCGGTATTGCGGCGACCGACCTCGCCGATCACTTCGAGGTCGCTCACCTTGCGGCCGTCGGCGAAGGCCATGTTGTATTCCTTGCCGTCGCGCTTGACCCACACCTCCAGATGCTTCGACAGCGCGTTCACCACCGACACGCCGACGCCGTGCAGGCCGCCGGAAAACTTGTAATTCTTGTCCGAGAACTTGCCGCCCGCGTGCAGCGTGCACAGGATCACCTCGACGCCCGGCCGCTTCTCCTTCGGATGGATGTCCACCGGCATGCCGCGGCCGTCGTCCGACACCGACAGCGAACCGTCCTTGTACAGCACCACGTCGATGCGCTTCGCATGCCCGGCCACCGCCTCGTCCACGCTGTTGTCGACCACCTCCTGCGCCAGATGATTCGGCCGGCTGGTGTCGGTGTACATGCCCGGACGCTTGCGTACCGGGTCCAGACCGGACAGGACCTCGATGTCGGAGGCGGTATAGCTCATGAACGAAAACCCAATATGCTGTGGTGAAGGGGGCGTGAAATGGCCAGCCATTGTAGGCGGCAGGAGGCCGGCACCGCCAGCGGCCAGTC
>JAQVJI010000005.1:0-40199 GCA_028695255.1 Chromatiales bacterium
TCGCCCTGCGGCGCGACGCTTTCGAGGAAATCCGCCTCGCGCGAATCCGGCGGCGCGTGCAGGTTGAGACGCTTGTGTCCGGGACCACGGTCGCGGCCATTCTTCGTCAACGACTGGATGCGGGTATGGATGACTTCGAGTCCGGCCGTGCGGAAACCGTCCTGCAGACGCCGCACGTTCGGCAGCACCAGGGTTTCGAGCCGGTCGAAGTAGTAGTCCTGCGACTCCGGCGGCACACCCGAACGTTCCGCATCGGCGAACACGCCGTAGCCGCGCGCCGCGTCGAGATATTGCAGATCGATGCACAACAGGGCCGCGTGATGCGTGCTGAACGCACGCACCAGACCGCGGTTGTCGATGAGGGTCTCGCGATAGGCCTCGCGCAGCGGATCGACGGCGTCGTAATCCACCGGCGGACGGTTCAGTTCGCTCATGTTCTTCAGGCCTCGGAGGTGGCGAGTCGGATCAGCGTGTGCAGCGCCAGCGTGGCGCCGCGTTCGATGTCTTCCCAAGCGGTCCATTCCGCGCTCGAATGGCTGCGGCCTTCGATGCTCGGTACGAAGATCATGCCGGTGCGCGTGATGCCCGCCATGATCTGGGCGTCATGCGCGGCACCGCTCGGCAGTTTCAGCGCCCGCAGGCCGAGCTGCTCGGCGCCGTCGGCGATGATCTGCACGAGTCCGGGATCGCAGCGCACCGGCGCGATCTCGCTCAGCACGTTGAACTCGAACATCAGATCGCGGCGGCGCGCCAGCGCCGACAGCGTGCGGCGAAACGCATCGGCAAGGGCCGACAACGTGTGCGCATCGGTGTCGCGCACGTCGAGCGAGAAGGCGGCGCGGCCCGGCACCGTGTTGGCCGCGCCGGGCGAGAGTTCGACCCGGCCGATGGTGGCGCGGCTCTGCGGACCGCCGTGCTCCTCCAGGATGCGGTCGATCTCGCCGGCGAACTCGCACAGACCCTGGAATGCATCGCGGCGCATCGACATCGGCGTCGTACCGGCGTGGTTGGCCTCGCCGATCAGGTGCACGTCCCATTTGAACAGGCCCGTGATCGCCTCCACCACGCCGACCTGATGGCCGCCGCGATGCAGCACCGGGCCCTGTTCGATGTGCAGTTCGAGAAAGGCGTGCAGCGACTCGGGAGAACGGCGTGCGAACAGCGCCGCCTGCGCGTCGAGCCCCCAGGCCGCCATCGCCTGCGTGAGGGTGACGCCGTCGAGATCGCGCGCGCCGTGGATCATCGCCGGCGTGAGCTGACCGGCCAGCGCCTGCGATCCGAACAGGCCGCCGAAGCGGCCCTCCTCGTCGGTGAACGCGGCCACCTCCAGCGGATACCGCAATGCGATGCCGGACTCGCGCAATGCACGCAGGCATTCGAGACCGACCAGCACGCCGAGCGCGCCATCGAGCGGGCCGCCACCCGGCACCGTGTCGAGATGCGAGCCGATCATCACCGACGGCCGTTCGCCGTCCCAGCCGAGACGGCCGAACAGGTTGCCGGCGCCGTCCTCGAAGTAATCGAGCCCGGCGGCCTCGGTGCGTTCGCGGAACCAGTGGCGTGCCGCCAGATCGCCGTCGCTGAAGGCCATGCGATGGATGCCGCGGTCCTCGTGCCGGCCGATCGCCGACAGTGCTTCGACGTCCGCGCGCAGACGCGCAAAGTCGATCGCGGGCACCGTCATGCATGCCTCCGGGCGGGTACACCGCGCTCGCGCAGCACCGCATACACGAGTGCGACGAACACGAACAGACCCAGCAGAAAGAAGGCGCCCGCGCGACCGAGCGGGTGATGGCGCACCTCGACCCGCGTCGGCGCACTCCAGACACCCGGCGTGCCATGCGCATCGAGCACGCGGATACGGTAGTGATATTCACCGTCGACACGTCCGCTCAGCAGGCTGGCGCGATCCGGACCGCGATAGATCACCCGCGCCGCCGTAAAATCGGCGGTGGTGGATTCTTCGAGCACGAAGTCGTTGCCGGGCGGGAGGTCCGCCGTCCAACTCAGGTGGTAGAAGCCGGCCGTCGCCAGTTCGTCTGAAGCCACGAGTCGTGGTGGCGCGGCTGCATGCGCGAGGGAAGCAGCCAGGCATCCGACCAGCAACAGATTTGCAAGCAGAACGGGCATCGCCCCTGCCTCAGGCCTCGTCGGCCAGCGGACGCAGCGCCGCCGCCTCGTCGGCCCGGTCGCCCATCGCCGCCAGGAGATCGGCAAGGCCGCGATCGAGGTCGGCCAGGATCTGCGGCGGCAGGCGCGTGAGCGCCTCGTTGACGCCGCCGCGCGCCGGCTGCGGTGCGCTTTTCACCAGCGCAGCACCCTCTCCGGTCAGAAACAGGCGCACCACGCGCTGGTCGCTGCCGGTACGCCGGCGTTCGATCAGTCGCTTGCGCTCCAGTTTGTCGAGCATGTTGGAGGCGGTTGAAGGATGAATCGACAGGCGTTCCGACAGATCGCCGACGCTGAGACCGGGGCTGCCGTCCAGTTCCCACAACGCCCACAGTTGCGCCGAACTCACACCGCAGACCTTCTCGATGCGGCGCGAACCGTCCTGAATGGCGCGAAACAGGATGCGCAGACGGCGTACGATGGACTGCGCGTGATCTTCGTCGGCATGCGGCCGGACCAGCGATGGCTTCATGACGGATACCCTTTCGTACAAACTATTTTTGTACAATAACACCTTTCCGAGACCCACACCAAGCGGAGGACGCCATGCTGAACCGTCTGCGCGACGAGCTGAAGCAGTACCGGGAGTTCGCGTACCTGTTCCTGCGCCGCGTACTGGAAACGCAGCGCCCGTTCATCCTGCGCTCCGACGTCCACGACCTGTATCGCGCCCTGTGCGAGGAGCGCGAACCACCGGCGGGCGACGGTGCACTCGGCCTGATGGTGGCCGACACGCAGGAGATGGTGCTGGCGGCGCCATGGGTGTTCGTCGCGATACGACCGCGCGTCGGGCGCTGGCACTGGCTGCGGCTGCATGCGGATGCGCTGACCGTGGACGAGATCGGCGTCGGCGAATTCCTCGCCGCCAAGGAACGGCTGGTGGCGCCCGGCACCGACACGCGCCGGCTGCTCGAATTCGACATCGAACCGTTCAACCGCGAATTCCCGCGCATGCAGGAATCGCGCTCCATCGGCCGCGGCGTCGAGTTTCTCAACCGGCGCCTGTCGAGCCAGTTGTTCGACAGCCTGGGCCTCGGCTTCGAACAACTGTTCCAGTTCCTGCGCGAACACACGACCGACGGCCGTCAGCTCATGATCAACGACCGCATCGTCGACGTCGAGGAACTGCGGCGTGCGATCCGCGCGGCGGAAAAACGCCTGCGTCACCTGCCGGCCGGCACGCCCTGGAGCGAGATCGCACACGCGATGCAGGACCTGGGCTTCGAACCCGGCTGGGGCGACAGCGCAGGGCGTGCGATGGAAACCCTGCGGCTGCTGTCCGATCTGCTCGAAGCCCCGTCGCCCGAAACGTTGGAACGCTTTCTCGCGCGCATCCCGATGATCTTCAGCCTGCTGATCCTGTCGCCGCACGGCTTCTTCGGACAGGACAACGTGCTGGGCCTGCCCGATACCGGCGGTCAGGTGGTGTACATCCTCGATCAGGTGCGCGCACTCGAACGCGAAATGCGCACGCGCCTGCGCGAACAGGGCATCGACATCGAACCGCGCATCCGCGTCATTACGCGCCTGATTCCGGAGGCACGCGGCACCACCTGCGATCAGCCGGAGGAAACGATCTCGGGCACCGTGGGCGCGAAGATTCTGCGCGTCCCCTTCCGCAACGCCGACGGCGAGGTGGTCAATCCGTGGATCTCGCGCTTCGCGATCTGGCCCTATCTGGAACGCTTCACCGACGACGTCGAGACGGTGGTGCGAGCCGATCTCGGCGGCCGGCCCGACCTGATCGTCGGCAACTATTCCGACGGCAACCTGGTCGCGACACTGCTGTCGGCACGCATGCAGGTCACCCAGTGCAACATCGCCCACGCGCTGGAGAAGACCAAGTATCTGTACTCCGACCTGTATTGGCGCGAGAACGACGCGCAATATCACTTCGCCTGCCAGTTCACGGCCGACCTGATCGCAATGAATGCGGCCGACTTCATCATCACCAGTACCTATCAGGAGATCGCCGGCACCGACGACGACATCGGCCAGTACGAAAGCTATTCGGCCTTCACGCTGCCCGGCATGTACCGCGTGGTGAAAGGCATCGAGGTATTCGACCCGAAATTCAACATCGTCTCGCCCGGCGCCGATGCCGATATCTACTTCCCGCACGGCGAAAGCGAGCGCCGCCTGGGCGGTCTGCACGGCGAAATCGAGTCCTTGCTGTTCGAGGACGGCCGCGCCGACACGCGCGGACGTCTGGCACAGCCGGGCCAACCGATCATCTTCACCATGGCGAGGTTCGACCGGATCAAGAACATCACCGGTCTGGTGGAGTGGTATGCGATGAACCAACGCTTGCGCGAGACCGCCAACCTGGTGGTGGTCGGCGGTTACGTCGACCCCGGCCGTTCGAACGACCAGGAGGAGCAGGAGCAGATCCGGCACATGCACGCGCTGATGGACGAGCATGCGCTCGACGATCGCGTGCGCTGGCTCGGCCTGCGTCTGGACAAGGTGCTGGCGGGCGAGCTGTACCGCTGCATCGCCGACCGCCGCGGCGTGTTCGTGCAGCCGGCACTGTTCGAGGCCTTCGGTCTGACGGTGATCGAGGCCATGATCTCCGGCCTGCCGACCTTCGCCACCCGCTACGGCGGTCCGCTGGAGATCATCGAGGACGGCAGTTGCGGCTACCACATCGACCCCAACCACGGCGATGCGGCAGCGGACATTCTGCTCGGCTTCTTCGAACGCTGCGCAGCCGATCCCGAGCACTGGCCGCGCCTGTCGCAGGCCGGCATCGCGCGCGTCAGGGCACGCTACACCTGGGACCTCTACGCCGAACGCATGATGACGCTGTCGCGCATCTACGGCTTCTGGAAATATGTGACCAACCTGGAGCGTGCCGAGACGCGGCGCTATCTGGAGATGTTCCACGCGCTGCAATTCCGCCCGTTGGCGCAGGCGGTGGCCTGACGCGTCCCGCCGCTCAGACGCGCGGCGAACTGAACGTGAAGCTCCCGTCGCGGAACAGGCGCAGGCAGATGTCGACGACCTGCGGGTCGTAGCGCAGGCCGCGGCCCTGCTCGATCTCTTCGAGTGCCGCTTCCAGCGGCAGCGCCGGCCGATACGGGCGGTGCGAGGCCATCGCCTCGACCACGTCGGCCACGGCCAGGATGCGCGCTTCGAGACAGATCTCGTCGCCTTGCAGGCCATGCGGATAGCCGCTGCCATCCAGACGTTCGTGGTGCTGCACGACGACGTCGGCCACCGGCCACGGAAATTCCACACCCTTGATGATCTCGTGCCCGACCACCGGGTGCGCCTTGATGATGTCGAACTCCGCATCGGACAGCTTGCCGGGGCGACTCAGGAATTCGGCCGGCACGTAGATCTTGCCGATGTCGTGGATCTCGGCCCCGAGCCGCAGGCCCTGCAGGCGTTGCGGCGGCAAGTCCATTGCGCGCGCGATCGCCACCGCGAGCTCCGCCACGCGCTGCTGATGGCCCGCGGTGTAGGGGTCGCGTTTTTCCACCGTCAGCGCGATCGCCTGGATGGTCTGCACCAGCGCCCGCTCCAGATCGGCAGCGATGCGCAGGCGCTCGTTCTCGGCCACCTCCCGCTGACGACGCGTGCGCATCGCGGCGATGCCGAAGGCGAGGTCGTTGGCGAGTTCGGTGAGCAGCGCGACTTCGGCATCGTCGAAGGCGTTCGGTGCCGCCGCGCAGATAGACAACGCACCGAGGGTCGTTCCGTTCTCGCGCAACGGCAGCGCCATGATCGACCCGCAACGATGCCGGCGCGCCTCTTCCCGCCATTGGCCGGAGACCGTCACGCCGTCTGGCATGACGTCCACGTCGCCGACGATGACAGGTTCGCCACGCTGCCAGGCCAGCACACCGGGATCGGCATCGGCCTCCAACAACCGCGTCGCGGGCACGGAGGCATCCGGTTCGCCCGCCGCCCACGCGATTGGACGCAGCGCCTCCGCACCCGCTTGCACCGTACCCTCCTGCACGGGATAACCCACCCAGGTCATCCGATAACCGCCGTTGCGGATCAGGACCTCGCATACGTCGTCCAGCAACTGCTGCTCCTCCGTCGCGCGCACCAACACCTCATTGCCACGGCTGATGGTGCGCAGGGCGCGGTTCAGACGGCGCAGCTCGCGCTCGGCATGACGCACTTCGGTCACGTCCTGCACCGTGCCCAGCATGTGCACCGGGCGACCATCCGCATCGAAACTCACCTCGCCCCGCTCGTGCACCACGCGCTCCCTGCCGTTCGGCAGCAGGATGCGGTGATCGATCGCGTACGCCTGTTCGCGGCGCAGGGCGCGATCGACCGCCGCCTGCACCGCCTCGCGGTCGTCGGGATGCACACGGTCGAGGAAGGCCTCGTAGGTGGCCGCGAACTGCTGCGGTTCGAGCCCGAAGATGCGGTAGATCTCGTCCGACCACGACAGATGACCGCCGACGATGTCCCAGTCCCAGTTGCCGAGCCGCGCGATGCGCTGCGCCTCCAGCAGACTCGCCTTGCTGCGCCGCTCTTCCGTCACGTCCTCCAGCACATGGATGGCGTAGCGCATGCCGCCGTCCTCGCCCTCGATACCAAACGAGCGCGACAGGTACACCGCAGCGCCCTGCACGACTTCGCTCACCGCCGTACCACCGAGGTGCCGGCACTCGGGCAATGGACCGTCGAGGCGCGGGAAGACCTCCCAATAGGGATGCCCCTCGATCTCGGCCATGGACTGGCCGGCACGTTCCACATAGGCGGGATTGGCATGCACGAGGCGCATCTCGGCATCATGAATGAACACCGGGTCGGCGATGGCATCGAAGGCGTCGTGCCAGTCGCGCATCGCCAGTGTTTCGCGGCGACGACTCTCCTCCAGTTCGGCCAGTGCCTCCCTCAGTTCGGCCGTACGCTCCTCGACGCGCCGTTCCAGCAAGGCGTGGGCCTCGCGCAGCGCAGCGTCGGCGTGCGCGATACGCCGGTTCACGCGCAGCACCGCGGCGCCGCCGACAGCGAACACGAGCAGCAACGATACCCCGCCGACGAACCACGGCCAGTACTGCCGCCACACCTCGGCCAGTCCGACCATGCCATATTCCGTGTACGCGCCCACATGCAGTTCGCGCATCAGCTCGTGCACCGGCTCGTAGTTGCGCGGCGTGGTCCATCCGGCGTTGCCGCCTCGCCGCGCCGCCTCGCTGTCGACCGGCATCGCGAGCAGCGCCGTCGCGACTTCGCGCGCCAGTTCCTCCGGCGTGTGCGGCAGCGCGGCGAAAGGCCACTCCGGATACAGCTCGGTGCTGCACAGCAGCTCGAACCCGGGGTGCCGGCGCGGTTCGATGACGCGATAGTCGGACAGTTCGATCTTGCCTTCCGCCGCCATGCGTTCCAGCGTGTCGGTACGCACCGTCCCGGCGTCGACGAGACCGTCGCGTACGGCGTACACGACAGCATCGTGGGTACCGCCGAAACTCAGATCGAAATCGCGCTCCGGATTCAGGCCCGCACGATGAATCTCGCGCAGCGCGGCGAGATGACCGCCGAAGGAATACTCGTCCACGGCCATGAAACGGCGGCGGCGCAGATCCCGGAAGGTTTGCAGGTCGACACGGTCGACGCGGGTGAAGACGACACCGCCGAAATCGCTGTATATGCCGTCACCGACGCGATTGAGCAACGTCACCAGCCGCCGCGCACCGTAGCGTGCCTCCATTTCGGTATAGAAGAAGGAGTTCGCGAGCACGAAATCGACGCCGGCCTCGGCCACCTGCACGAACGGCTGCCGGAAATCCAGCGGTACGATGACGAACCGACGATCGGGAATGCGGTCGTTCAGATAGTCGGCGGTCGCCTGCCAGGCATCGACCGCCTGTTCCGTACCACGCTTGGCCAGCACGCCGATGCGCACCTCGTCATCCGCCACCGCACCAGGCGGGCAGCCGAGCGCCGCCAGCAACAGGCAGCCCAGGAGGATGATTCGATGCCAGAACGAATGCATGAGCCGGAAATTTCAGACGAAGTCGACCGTTTCAGGATACGCCCGGCCGGATGGGGGAGAAAGTCTCGATGCGGACTGTCTGAGCACATTACGGGAGATTCCTAACAGGATGTTGAAAAAGGGCTGTCCTGCCCTTTTTCAACGCGCCGCGTCCGGTACATGCCCGGACGCGGCTACGACGAATCAAACAGTTATGTGTTTGATTCGCGTGCGAGGCGTCCCTGCCTCGCCTTAGCAGGCTGTTTTTCAACAGCCTGCTAAAGCCAGTCTTGTTGAAACCGGCACGGCCTGCCATGCTCATGCACCGGAATCCCATACCCGTTCCGGCCCCATTCATCCAAGGAGGAAAACCATGTCCAAGCAGACCAGATTCATCATGCACACTCAGGCCTTGGTGCTGTTGCTCATGCTGGCCTTCGCCCTGCCTCAGGCGCTGGCGGCCAGCGCGGCGGAGATCGATGCCAAGGTCGACCAGACGCTGGAGGAGTTCTACCGCCACACCAGCGCCGGCAAGAACCTCGCCGCCAAGGCACAGGGCGTGCTGGTATTCCCCGAGATCGTCAAGGCCGGCTTCGGTGTCGGCGGCGAATACGGCGAAGGCGCGCTGCGCGTCAAGGGCAAGACGGCCGATTACTACAGCATTGCCTCGGCCTCGATCGGACTCCAGTTCGGCGCCCAGTTGCGCAGCGTGGTGATCCTGTTCATGACCAAGGACGCCTACGACGGCTTCCGCAACACGGACGGCTGGAAGGCCGGCGTCGACGCCAGCGTCGCGGTCGCCACGCTCGGTGCCGGCGGCGAAATCTCGTCGGAAACCATCAAGGAACCGGTCATCGGCTTCGTGTTCTCGAACAAGGGCCTGATGTACAACCTGACCATCGAAGGTTCGAAGATCACCAAACTCAGCCGCTGAGCTGCCGTTCCCGAACCCAAGCCCCCGGCGCCCACGGGCGCCGGGGGCTTTTTTGTGCCCGTAGCGGGATTGTGTTCCGGGCGCGGCGACCCCATTCATAGGCGACGGATCTTTCCGTCCCATACCGTTTTCCCGCGCCCTTCAAGCGGAATTTACTCATGACCCAACGCGATCTGGAAGCCCTGATGTGGTCCGAGGCCTGCCGCATGCTGGAACGGGCCGAGCGCATGCAGCGCAGCTATTTCCGCCCGCGGACGCAGCAGGCGTCGGCCTGGGAACCGCCGGTCGACATGTTCGAGACGGAAGATGCGCTGTGGATCGTGGTCGCCATGCCGGGCGTGACGTCCGAAAGTCTGAGCATACATTTCGATGCGAACGGCCTGCTGGTGCGGGGCGAACGCCGCCTGCCGGTCGCCGCCCATGGCGGCCGGGTACACCGGCTGGAGATCCCGGCCGGCGGCTTCCAGCGCCGTATCGCGTTGCCGGCAAGACCCTACGAACTCGCCGCGCAGGAATTGCGCGACGGTTGCCTCTACCTTGGCTTGCGCAAACTCTGAACGATCCATGAACGACCCGACCGCAAACCCGCCCGCGACCGACCGCGCCGAGACCAAACCGCGCGACGACGTATTGATCCTGCTGCCGGTACGCAACACCGTGCTGTTTCCCGAGATGGTGATGCCGCTCGCCGTCGGCCGGCCGCGCTCGGTCGCCGCGGCGCAGGAGGCAGCGCGCCACCAGAAACAGATCGGCATCATCATGCAACGCGATCCGCAGCTGGACGAACCCGGCGCCGACGATCTGCACCGCATCGGCACGGTCGCCAACATCCTGCGCTATCTCACGACCGAGGAGGGCCAGCACCATCTCGTCTGCCAGGGCGTACAGCGTTTCCGCATCGTCGAATTCGTGCAGGACCAGCCGTTCCTCGCGGCACGGGTGGAATACCTGGAGGAGCCGGTCGCCAGCGGGGCCGCCATCGATGCGCGGCTGCTGACGCTGCGGGAACGCGCCCTGGAGGCCTTGTCGCTGCTGCCGCAGACGCCGCAGGAACTGGTCAACACGGTCGGCAACATCGACCTGCCGGGTGTGCTGGCCGACGTGATCGCCGGCTACATGGACATCCGGCCGGAAGAAAAACAACAGGTGCTGGAGGCACTCGACATCGGCGAACGCATGGACGCGGTGCAGAAATTTCTCGACTATCGCGTCGAGGTATTGAAGCTGTCGCAGAAGATCAGCCAGCGCACCCAGGAAAGCATGCAGGAGCGCCAGCGCGAGGCCATGCTGCGCGAGCAGATGCGTTCGATCCAGCAGGAACTCGGCGAGGCGGACGAAAAGGCGGAGGAGATCCGCACGCTCGGCGAAGCGATCGAAAAGGCCGGCATGCCGGAAGAGGTGAAGGCGCACACCGAGCGTGAACTGAAGCGTCTGGAACGCATGTCCGAGGCCTCGGGCGAGTTCTCGATGGCGCGCACTTACCTCGACTGGCTGATCGATGTGCCGTGGTCGAAGCTGTCCGAAGACAAGCTCGACATCGAGGCCGCGCGCCGCGTGCTGGACGAGGACCACTACGACCTCGACAAGGTCAAGCGGCGCATTCTCGAACACCTCGCCGTGCACAAACTCAATCCGCAGGGCAAGAGTCCGATCCTGTGCTTCGTCGGCCCGCCCGGCGTCGGCAAGACCTCGCTCGGCCAGAGCATCGCGCGCGCGATGGGCCGCGAGTTCGTGCGCGCGAGCCTGGGCGGCGTGCACGACGAGGCCGAGATCCGAGGCCATCGCCGCACCTACATCGGAGCCCTGCCCGGCAACGTCGTGCAGGGCCTGCGCAAGGCCGGCACGCGCAATCCCGTGTTCATGCTGGACGAGATGGACAAACTCGGCAGCAGCTTCCACGGCGACCCCTCGGCGGCGCTGCTCGAAGTGCTCGATCCGGAACAGAACGCAAGCTTCCGCGACAATTACCTCGGCGTGCCGCTCGACCTGTCGCAGGTCATGTTCATCGGTACCGCCAACCTGCTGGACAGCATCCCCGGCCCGCTGCGCGACCGCATGGAAGTCATCGAGCTGCCCGGCTACACGCGCGAGGACAAGATCGAGATCGCACGCCGCTATCTGATCGACCGCCAGCTCGATGCGGCCGGTATCAAGCCCGGGCAATGTACGCTCACCGACGCAGCGCTCGAACGCATCGTCGCCGATTACACGCGCGAGGCCGGCTGCCGCAACCTGGAGCGCCAGATCGGTGCCGTCGTGCGCAACGTTGCGGTGCGCATCGCCGAGGGCCGGATCGACGGCGCGCGCATCGATGCCGAGGACGTGCCGACGATCCTTGGCGCGCCGAAGTTCGAGAACGAACCGGCAATGCGCGTGAGCGTGCCGGGCGTGGCGACGGGTCTGGCCTGGACGCCGGTCGGCGGCGACATCCTGTTCGTCGAGGCCACGCGCACGCCCGGCAAGGGCGGGCTGATCCTCACCGGCCAACTCGGCGACGTGATGAAGGAAAGCGCACAGGCCGCGCTGACGCTGATCAAGGCCAACGCCACACGCCTCGGGCTCGATCCGGCCGGTTTCGAAAAGCAGGACATTCACATCCACGTCCCGGCAGGTGCGATCCCGAAGGACGGTCCGAGCGCCGGCGTGGCACTTTACACCACGCTCGTATCGCTGCTGACCGACCGCTGCGTGCGCCCGGACGTGGCGATGACGGGCGAGATCACGCTGCGCGGGTTGGTGCTGCCGGTCGGCGGCATCAAGGAAAAGGTGCTGGCCGCGCTCGCCGCCGGCATCCGTACGGTGCTGCTGCCCGCCCGCAACCGCAAGGACCTGGAGGACATCCCGGCCAAGGCGCGCGAACGGCTCGACATCCATTTTGTCGAACGCGTGGACGAGGCCGAAGCGCTGGCGCTGTCATCGGCCGCGCGCGAAACCGAACAGGCGGCCAATCCCTGAGCCACGGGCCTGAGCCACAGGCGATCCGTGGGCAGGGTGTACAATGACGCCCTGTCCCTCCGTTTTTCATCGTGAAGCAAGCCCATGAACCATATCAGCGACCCCGACCGGACCTATGACGATGCCGCCCATGAGGCGGTGGAGCTCGCCAACCGCCTCGCCGGCCAGGATACGGAGGCCGACCCCTGGGACATCGCCGACGGCCTGCTGGCCGGCGCCATCCACTACTGGCTCTATTCGCGCCAGCCCTGCGGCAATCCGCACTGCGAGGATTGTTCGGCGTACAGCACGGCGGAACTGCGCGTGGCCGAGCTGAAAAAACTGGTCGAGCAACTCGCCTTCAACAGCGACTACTACCACACCCCGCACGACAGCAACGTCGGGCGCGCCTGAAACGCGTATCCATGCGCACACCGGCGGCGATCAGATCATCGTAGGAGCCCGGCCCTCCGGGCGATTCGGGATCGAACGGAGACGCCGTGCCCACGACGCCATCGCCCGGAGGGCCGGGCTCCTACGACACGAGAGAATGCGTCAGGCCAGAAAGGCCTTGATGATGAGGGCCACGATACCGCCGATCACCACGCCCATCATCCACTTCAGCACCGCCAGTTCGGTGCGGATGGGCGACAGTTCCCGCTCGAGCGCGGCATCCAGATCGGCCTTGGTGACGAGTTGGTCCTGCGCCTCGGCGATGACGCGCACGACCGCCTCGGCCTGATCCGGCGGAATGCCCGCAGCCTTGAGTCTGTCGACGAGTTTGAGGGTATCGAAAGTGACGGTCGTCATGGGGCAAGTTTAGCAGAAAGGAGCCCATCCGCCGACGATTGGACTCTTGTACCGCATTTCGATTCCGCAACGAGAAAGGGCGCCCGAAGGCGCCCTTTCCTTGCTTCCCTGCGATCCGAAAATCTGGATCAGAACTTGTGCACAATGCCGAAGCTCAAGCCAGAAGCGGTTTCACCGCCCGCGGCGGTCACCGCCTTGCCAAAGCCGCCGTTACCCAGCCGATAATTACCCATATCGTCGTTGTCAACAGCTGCATACACAGCGTACATTTCGGTGCGCTTGGAGAAGTTGTGACCCACGCCGATCGCGTACATGGTGGCGCCGTCTTCAGTGGTCAACTCATCCGCCTGACCGAACGCAGCAGCCAGATAGGTGGCACCCATCTTGAACTTGCCGCCCAAGTAGAAGGCATTGCGATCATTGGCGCCATCATCGGCATTTTCGAACACGCCGCCAATCGTGAAATCGCCGAAGCTATAGCTCGCACCGACCTTCATGCCCGTAACGTCGTCGCCGCCAGCACCCATCTCGTTGAGGCTTTCATACGCCATCGTCAGGTACAACGGACCGGCACTATAAGACACATTGGCGCTGTAGGCATTCTTGTCGTTGGCGGTCGCCGAAGGCATGTCATCGGCCAGGTCGGTCACGTAAGCCAGCGCGAAGCTCAGGCCGCCCATGTTCGGACTCAGGTAGGCGATAGCGCGGGGAGCACGGTTATCAAGAACGCGAAAACCGGTGGTCACCCCGCCGATATAGCCAATGACGGTGTTGTAGTCGCCGATCTTGTCGCCGAAAACGTCAATCTTGCCGGTAGACATCTTGTAGGGTGTGTCGTGGCGACCCATCACGGCCGTACCCCAGCCGCCGGCCAGACCGACGAAGCTGTTGCGGGTGGCCAGCTGGCCGCCGCCGCCGGTCAGGTCGGCGCCGGACTCGATCTGCCAGATGGCCTTCAGGCCATTGCCCAGGTCCTCGGAGCCCTTGAAGCCCAGACGCGAGGAGTTGGAGGAGAGCTGGTGAGAGCTGTTGTCACCGCTGTCCACGAAATCCAGAGAAACGTGGGCGACGCCGTAAATCTGAGTGTCGGCCAGGGCGGCGGCCGGAGCGGCCAGCGCGGCTGCAACCGCAATAGCAAGGACTTTCTTGTTCATTCGTCAAACTCCCAGGAAGTTGTACACACTGTGGTCACGGAAAGCCATGGTCATGCAAATGACCCTGTTTTTATAACCCGACAGCTGGCCACGCGCAAGCTTTTTTCTGCAAAAAAGTCACACCAGAGGCCAGGTACTGTCCCTTTTCCACAACACGCAGGCGTCCCGGCAGATGAAAATCCGGCCACAAACGATTCAATGTGGCACAAAATATACATTAAATACAATAAGCTATGATGGTTGACGCAGGAATGATCGGCCATCGCGACGATTGGCGACGATTGGCGACGATATTGGGAGCGCAGCTGTTGTCTGTATGCAACAATTCACTCCCACGCCACACCTGACCTGCCAACGGCGCATGCCGCGATGGCATCGACAGTCCCTCAGGAACACGGCCCCTCGGCATAACCCGGCGCATCGCAGATCGCCGCATTGCCCGGGTCCGACAGTGCTTCGAGATGCGCCGTACGCGCCTGCCCGATGCTTCCGCGCACAGCGACGGGCGCCATGTTGACGCTCAGCGGCGTCGGATCACGGCTCAGGCGCAGCTCATACAACACCTTGTACGCGAACACGCGACGCACGTATTCGCGCGTTTCACCGAAAGGGATGAGTTCCGCCCAGACATCGGCCGGCACCTCGCCGTCGGTCGGCAACCACGAGCGTACCCGCGCGGCGCCGGCGTTGTAGGCCGCCGTCGCCAACATGGCGTGACCCTCGAACTCGTCCAGATTGCGGCGCAGATAATAGGTGCCGATACGAATGTTGCGCGCCGGATCCAGCAGTTCGCGGGGATTGGATACGCTCAACCCGACATGGCGGGCCATCGCGCGACCGGTGGCCGGCATCAGTTGCATCAGGCCCAGGGCACCGGCGGAGGAACGTGCATCCTGCATGAATGCACTCTCCTGCCGCAGAATCGCGAAGGGCCAGGCCGGATTGAGGCCCTGGCGGGAGGCCTCCGTGCGCACGAGGTTCTCGTGCGCGATCGGGAACCGCAGATCGATATCGTCGAACTGGCGTGCCCGTGCCGCCGTGAAGATCGCCCGGTCGTGCCAGCCCCAGATGGCGGCCAGCAATGCTGCGGCCTCCATGTCTGCGGCATCGAGCTGTCGCAGCACGTAATCCCATTCGCGCCGCGCTTCGGTCGTCCTTCCAAGATGGAGCAGTTCGCGCGCCCGGCGCATGCCGGGTTTCTGCTCCAGTATCTCGACCCGCCACACGGCAGGATTCGTCGCCCGGTGCGCGATGCGGTAGGGACGCCCGAGTCGGTCGGCCGCCAGAAACCCATAGAAATTGCGTTCGTCCGCCACCTGCGCAAACAGCTCGCGGGCGCTCGCCGCGTGCCCCGAGGCCTCCAGCGCACGCGCCTGCCAGTAGCGCCAGCCTTCCTCGGACCGAGTCTGGTCATCCATGGCCGCCACCGCCGCGGCAACTGCGGACCAGTCCTGTGCAGCCAGCCCGGCACGCACCTGCCATTGCCGCAGTTGTGCGTCGAACGCCTGTGCCGGCAGTTTCTCCAACCGTCCCAGCGCATCCGGGTGTCCCCGCACGGCCAGCCGCAGTGCGATCTCCCGCTCGACCACGGCACGATCCTGCGGCGTCAGGCGGAACCCGGCGCCACGCGCATCCCATATCTGCGCGGCAAGCGCCGGGTCGCGGCGCGACAGACGGACGAGGCCATGCGTCAGCGCCGTTCCGGCCATCGCGTGCGCCCGCGCGTCCCATTTCACTTGCGACAGACGCTCGGGATCGTGATGCAGTTCCAGCCAGCGATCCGCCCACGCGCGCTCGGCGGCGGGCAGGTCCCGGCGCAGGAAGCCCGCCAGCGCGGTCTGACTCTGCTCCAGCGCGAGACGGAAACGGCCCCATGCCAGATCGGCGGTCAGACGCCCGCTCTTGCGCCAGGCATCGAACACCGGATCGCAGGCATTCGGCAACGAACGACCGGTCAGCCAGAACGCGTCCAGATCCTCGAGCGCCTGGTCGCGCTGGCCGGTCTCCAGCAGCGCACGGCGGCGCAGGCAGGCGGCAGCCGGCGAGGCATCGTTTGTCTGATAGGCGAGAAATTCGCGCCAGCGCTTCTCGCGTGCCAGGCGATCCAGCCATGCCGAACGCAGACGGTCGGCCAGCAGCGACCCTTCGTGATCGCGCAGGAAGCGGTCGACTTCCGCCATCGACGCACTGGACAGCCGTGCGTCCAACTCGGCATGCACGAGATAGGGGTGAAGCGGATAGTCGCGGAGTTCGGCAAGACGACGTTCGAAACCCTGCCGATCCTTGCGTTGCAGGGCCGCCTCCGCCTCCACGAACAGCTTGCGCAGGGCCTCGTCCGAGCGTTGCGGCACGGCGGCTGCCACCGTGTTCGCAAGGACGGAGAGCGACGCCAGAATGACGAGCACGCGCAGCAAAGCAGACATCGAATCAAATCTCCATTACCCGGCACGGTTCCCCGCATCCACCCCGTGGGACGAAGAATCCGGATTTCTTGAGAATTTACTTTAGATTGCACCTGCAACGCGCGCAATGAAAATCCGGAAACGCGGACATCATCAGTGTTTCCCTACACCTCGCGCCAAACTCCGGGTTCGAGCCCATCCAAGGTCCAGGAACCGATGCGGTAGCGGATCAGCCGCAGCGTCGGATATCCCACGGCCGCCGTCATGCGTCGTACCTGACGGTTGCGGCCCTCGCGCAGCGTGCATTCGATCCAGCTCGTCGGCACGCGCTTGCGAAAGCGTATCGGCGGCTGTCGCGACCACAGACCGGCCGGTTCGTCGATGCGCCGCACCCTGGCCGGCAGGGTCATGCCGTCCTTGAGCGGCACGCCCTGACTCAGGCGTTCCAGTGCCTGTTCGTCCGGCTCACCCTCGACCTGCACCCAGTAGGTCTTGCTCATCTTGTTGCGCGGATCGGTGATGCGGTGGATCAATGCACCGTCATCGGTGAGCACCACCAGTCCCTCGCTGTCGCGATCGAGGCGACCGGCGGCGTACACCCCGGCGATCGGGATGAAATCGGCCAGAGTGCGACGGCCGGCACCGTCCGTGAACTGCGTGAGCACGTCGAAAGGCTTGTTGAAGAGAATGACGCGGGCCATCCCGATTTCGTCACGTCGAATCGGCAGCGTATGGGCCGTTCAGGACCGCGTGTTCCCAGCGCTGGCGCCGTTCGGGGCTGAAATTCAGTTGCGCCATCGACTCGAGCAGGGCTGCGTCGTCGATGCCGGTCGGCAGCGTCGGCAGATCGGCCGGCACGTCCGCATCGCAGTGAATACCGGTCAGACGACGCGCCAACAATACCGTATCCCGATGCTCCTCGATCAATGCCATCAAACGCTTCGCCCCGCGCAGCTTCGCCTGCCCCAGCGCCGGCAGGTCCGACAACAGCCGATCGAGCGTATCGAAGCGGCGCAGCAGACGCGCCGCCGTCGCCATGCCGATGCCTGGTACGCCGGGGATGTTGTCGGCCCGGTCGCCGGCCAGCGCCAACTGGTCGGCCACCTGGTCGGGGCGCACGCCAAGCGTGCGCTCCACACCCTTTGTATCGAGCATGCGATCGCGCTGCGGCTCCCACCACAGATCGCCGGGACCGACGAGCTGGGTCAGATCCTTGTCGCCGGTGACCAGCAGCACACCCCGACCGGCCTGCCGCTCGCGCAGGGCCAGCGTGCCGATGACGTCATCGGCCTCGAAGTGCCGGCTCGCAAACTCGGACATGCCGAGCGCGCGCACGAACGCGCGGCACAGTCGGAACTGGCGCTTCAGGCTCTCCGGGGCCGGTGGACGATTGGCCTTGTAATCGGGGTAGAGGTCGCGGCGATGACTGGACAGCAGGCTGTCGTCGAAGGCAAAGACGATGCGCTCGGGTTGCAACTGGGTCAGCAGGCGGAACACGAAATCGCTGAATCCGAGCACGGCATTGCAAGGCTCACCCTCAGCGTCGACCAGCGTCGCCGGCAGCGTGCACCAGGCACGAAACACATAGATGCTCGAATCGACGAGTACGGTACGGCGCGGCGCGGCTTGCGTGTCCGCGGTATGGTTCGTGGCGGCAATCGACATTCAGCTGATGCGTCCGTGCACGGTGGCGGTTGGCAAGCGACGGCGTGCGCTCATGTCTGGATGCGGGTGATGTCGGCGCGCACGCCGCCGATGGACTGGTCGAACATCGTGCGTTCTTCCGCGTTGAGGTCGAGTTCGACGATGCGTTCCATGCCACCCTTTCCCAGTACGCAGGGTACGCCCATCGCGACATCGTGCTCGCCGTACTCGCCTTGCAGGATCGCCACCGTTGGCAACACGCGACGGCGATTGAGCGCGATCGCATCCACCATCTCGGCGATCGCCGCCGCCGGGGCATCGTAGGCGCTGGAGGTCTGTTTCAAGGCCAGGATCTCGGCACCGCCGTGACGCGTCCGCTCCACCAGCTTGTCGATCGACTCGCGATCCAGGAACTGCTCGACCGGTATGCCGGCGATGGTCGAATAGCGCAGCATCGGCACCATCGCATCGCCATGACCGCCGAGTACCAGGGCCTGGATATCCTTGACCGAGAACCCGGTCTTGAGTGCGATGAACGCCGCCATGCGCGAAGAATCGAGTACGCCCGCCTGACCGATCACGCGCGAGCGATCCCAGCCGCTGCGCTGCCAGGCGCGCCAGGTGAGCACGTCGACCGGATTGGAAACCACGAGCAGCATCGCATCCGGCGCGTGCACCAGCGCCGCATCGACGATCTCGTCCATGATCCGGACGTTGGTGTCCAGCACGTCGGAGCGCGACATACCGGGCTTGCGCGGCACGCCGGCGGTGACGATCACCAGCCCCGCACCCGAGATGAGCGACATGTCCGTACCGCCGGAGAGCCGCGTGTCGAAACCGAACAGCGGCGCCGTCTCCTGGATGTCGAGCGCGGCGCCTTCGGCCGCACCTTCGCGCACGTCGACCAGCACCAGTTCGCGGCAGGTATCTTCCTTGGCCAGGAACTGAGCCGTCGACTCGCCCACACGACCGGCGCCGATGATCGCTATCTTTTCCATCAGGGTTCTCCTCTATGACTCGCGTCTGTGTATCGCAGATCCGTTCAAGGAGCATAGACGGCGTTTGACGCAGCGCAACAAGCCATCGCTTGAATATCACCGCCGCCCCGGATTTCGGCACACGACGTCGGGTATGCGGTATCTGCATACCCGTTGCGTCGCAAGGACATTCAGACGCGTGCGACGCCGCTGTCGACGGCGGCCTTGGCGACGGCCGGCGGCACGACCTCGATCAGGCGCGGATCGAGCGGTTTCGGAATGATGTAGTCGGGTCCGAAGGCCAGCTCGTCCAGACGATAGGCGCGCAGCACTGCCGACGGCACCGGCTCGTGCGCGAGCGCGGCGAGCGCGTGCACGGCCGCTTCCTGCATCGCCTCGTTGATGGTCGTCGCGCGCACGTCGAGCGCACCGCGGAAAATGAACGGGAAGCCGAGCACGTTGTTGATCTGGTTCGGGTAGTCGCTGCGGCCGGTCGCCATGATGATGTCGTCGCGGGTCGCGTGCGCGAGTTCCGGCGTGATCTCCGGATCCGGGTTCGACAGCGCGAAGATGATCGGCCGCGGCGCCATCGTCGCCAGCATCGAAGGCGTCATCAGGTCCGGGCCGGACAGGCCGACGAACACGTCCGCGTCCTGGCAGGCATCGCCGAGCGTGCGCTTGTCGGTATCGTTGGCGAAGATCAGCTTGTATTCGTTGAGGTCGTCGCGGCGCGTATGGATCACGCCCTTGCGGTCGACCATCAGGATGTTCTGCTTCTGCGCACCGAGCTTGAGCAGCAGACGCATGGAAGCGATGCCGGCGGCACCCGCGCCGACGCAGACGATGCGCGCATCCTCCAGGCGTTTGCCCTGGAGCTCCAGCGCATTGAGCATGCCGGCCGCGGTGATGATCGCGGTGCCGTGCTGATCGTCATGGAAGACGGGGATGTCGAGTCGCTCACTCAGGCGGCGCTCGATCTCGAAGCAATGCGGCGCCGCGATGTCTTCCAGATTGATGCCGCCGAAACCACCGGCGATGCGCGCCACGGTGTTGATGAAATCCTCAGGCTCCTTCGCGTTGACCTCGATGTCGAACACGTCGATGTCGGCGAAGCGCTTGAACAGCACCGCTTTACCTTCCATCACCGGCTTGCTCGCCAGCGCGCCCATGTTGCCGAGCCCGAGCACCGCCGTGCCGTCGGTGATCACGGCCACCAGATTGCCCTTGTTGGTATAGCGATAGGCGAGGTCCGGATTGCTGTTGATCTCGCGCACCGGCTCCGCCACGCCGGGGCTGTAGGCCAGCGACAGATCGTCCTGCGTTTCGGTCGGCTTGGTGACGGTGATGCCGATCTTGCCGGGCCGCGGTTCGGCGTGATAGGCGAGGGCGCGTTCTTTGAAGGCGTTTTTCATGCTTGCAAGGACTCCAGGGAGGGGCGACGGACCCGCGCGGGTCCATCGACGCATCATAGCAGCCTGTCGGACGTGGGGCTGATCTACTGCGCAGGCGGGGGAACGGTCCAAATGTCCCCGATTTTTCCTTACATGGAACCACCATGCGCGTCAAAATCGTGAACATTTGGACCGTTCTCCCACCATGCTCGCTACGATCGTCCAAGTCCGACAGGCTGCCAGGCAATGGCGGTTGGACCCGCCAGCGGTGAGTCAGTCGAATTGGAGATCGGCCGGATGGCGGATGCGCATGCGCGGCTGGTCGCGATGACGATACAGACGACCGCGCGCGGTCACCTGCCTGCCTTCGAGCGTCTCGGGCTCCAACCCCGGAAAGTACTGCATGTCGTCGTGGTCGATGCGCAGCGCCAGCCCGCCCTTCAGGTTGAGCCACCATGACTGACGACTGCGCCCGACGCGTTCGACCTCGCCTTTCACGATGCGAAACCCATCGTTGCCCGGATCGAGTGCGGTGAGCAGTTCCTCGCGCACTTCGGTCGCCTCCCTCAGTACGCAACCACGCGGGTCGTTGAAGCAGGCGGCATCCCACACGCGGTACTCGACCAACGCCCACAGACCGCTGCGCGCATCGCGCGCCCGCGCCTCGGCACCGCGATAGCAACCCAGCCAGGCATCGTTCGGCGGCACAGTCAGCGCCACCGCGAGCCCCTGCTCCAGCAGCCACGCCGCGACCGGCCGGCCGTCGATAGCGAACGCATGCGCCAGAGTGCGGCCGTGGTGATCGAAGCGCTCGTGATCGAACACCAGCCGCAGTTCCCATCCCTGCTCCTTGAGCAGCCTGGTCAATGCGGCCCGTGCATCCTCGGCGAAGGGTTCCGCCGGCCGCTCGTCACGACCGCGCTCGGGCGTGTCGAGGCCGATCAGGCGCAGACGCCGACCGTCGACCAACTGCACCGTATCGCCGTCGTACACACGCTCGACCCGCAGCTGCTCGTGAAAGCGGACTGGCGGCGCGCAAGCGTCGGCCAGGGGCGCCGCCGACTCCACCGTCATCGATTCCACTGCCGGCGCGTCGACCGCCGTCCCGGCTTCTGGCGCAACGTCCGGCGATGCCTCGACCGGGACCGGTTCCTGTGCCCAGACATTCCAGCAGCAAAACGACAGCCAGACAAAAACGAAAAGGGCGCTCCAGGAGCGCCCTTTTCGGGATACGGCCGTTTCGAACACCGTCGTGACCGGAGATGTCCGGCCGATCACTGCACGCCGTAGCGCCGACGGAACTTGTCCACCTGACCGCCGCTGTCGACCATCTTCTGCTTGCCGGTGTAGAACGGGTGGCAGCTGGAGCAGACTTCGACCTGCAGATCCTCGCCCCGGAAGGTGGAACGGGTCTTGAACGTGTTGCCGCAGCTGCACGTCACGTTGATTTCGTGATACTCGGGGTGAATGTCGGGCTTCATCGCTTGAATCCTCAAATGCCGGTCCACCGAACCATCTGGCGGTGGCCGCGCGCCGAAAAAATCGTCGTTTCGATCCGCACCCTGCCAAGCACGCCCCCTTGGCAGGTATCCCGCGCAGGCAGCGGACGGAAAGGGCGTGCACTATACGGGAATCGGCCTCGCACGACAAGCGATGTAGGCATATGATGGCGCCGCCTGGTAATGATCCCGGAAAGTCCATCAGGAGACGCGCCCTCGCTTGATCCCGGCGCAGGGTCGTACCGCGGTCGGCCCGGATACCTTCGGTCGGTGGTTCAGCATGTCCTTGGTGCCGGCTGTGCCACCAGGGACATCGGTAGGAATTTCCTTAAATCCTTGCCTGCAAAAGAAAACGCCGGTTTTCCACAGAACCTGTGGAAAAGTATGTGGAAGAAATGGGATCAAGCGCCCCAATGTGGCGTCAAAGTTACACCGCCGTTAAACTGGCGAAAAAATCACCACATCACCAAGTTATTGTAATTTAAGATTTTTTAAACAAGCCTCGCGACCACCGGCGGACATGAACTGATGCACGGCAACAAATCCCCAACCGCTGGCAGGGCATGTGCATAAAGCGCGCCTTCACGCATGAAATCCAATCCCAAGTCAAGACCTCCCCATCAACCGACCATCGGTTTCGTAAGCCTCGGCTGCCCCAAGGCCCTGGTGGATTCCGAGCGTATCCTGACCCGCCTGCGTGCCGAAGGTTACGGCCTATCCGGCAGCTACGAGGGGGCCGACCTGGTGGTGGTCAACACCTGCGGCTTCATCGACAGCGCGGTGACCGAATCCCTCGATGCGATCGGCGAGGCGCTGGCGGAGAACGGGCGCGTGATCGTCACCGGCTGCCTGGGCGCACAGGACGGGCGGGTGCTGGAGGCCTACCCCGAGGTACTGGCCGTGACCGGCCCGCATGCCTACGAGGCGGTGATGCAGGCGGTACACGATCATCTGCCGCCGCCGCAGGACGCGCATCTGAGCCTGTTGCCACCGCAGGGTATCCGCCTGACGCCGCGGCATTACGCCTATCTCAAGATCTCCGAGGGCTGCAATCACCGGTGCAGCTTCTGCATCATCCCGGGC
Source organism: Chromatiales bacterium (assembly GCA_028695255.1). Classification (GTDB taxonomy): domain Bacteria; phylum Pseudomonadota; class Gammaproteobacteria; order Ectothiorhodospirales; family Ectothiorhodospiraceae; genus JAQVJI01. The sequence goes on from JAQVJI010000005.1 coordinate 22,942, forward strand.
CTGCGCGGCGATCTCGTGAGCCGACCGGTCGGCGAGGTGCTGGGCGAGGCGCAGACGCTGGCCGAGGCGGGCGTGCGCGAGCTGCTGGTGGTGTCGCAGGACACCGGTGCCTACGGCGTCGACCTGCGCTATCGCACCGGGTTCTGGGACGGACGCCCGGTGAGGACGCGTTTGCAGGACATGGCGGAGGCGCTGGCGCAGATCTCGGATCGCTACGGCATGTGGGTGCGCCTGCACTACGTCTATCCCTATCCGCACGTCGACGACCTGATCCCGCTCATGGCCGACGGCGGCATCCTGCCCTACCTGGACGTGCCGCTTCAGCACGCGAGTCCACGCGTGCTGAAGGCGATGGGCCGGCCGGCCGCGACGGAAAAGATGCTCGACCGCATCCACGCCTGGCGCGGCACCTGCCCCGACCTGACCATCCGCAGCACTTTCATCGTCGGTTTCCCCGGCGAGACGGAAAGCGAGTTCGAGGAGCTGCTGGCGTTTCTGCACGCGGCGCAACTCGACCGCGTCGGCTGTTTCGCCTATTCGCCGGTCGAGGGCGCGGCGGCGAACGCACTGCCGGACGCGGTTCCGGAGGAACTGAAGCAGGAACGCCTGGCGCGCTTCATGGCGGTGCAGGAGGCGATCAGCGCCGAACGCCTGCGGCGGCGCATCGGCGAGACGCTCACCGTACTGGTGGACGAGATCGAGGGGAAAGTGGCCATCGCGCGCAGCGCGGCGGATGCGCCGGAAATCGACGGCATCGTCTACGTGCAGGGCGGGACACCGCGGATCGGCGAGTTCATGCAGGTGCGCATCACCGACAGCGACGCCCACGACCTGCACGCCGCGGCCGTGGACTGACCCGCAAGGGCCATCAGTCCATCACGACGGCGTCCCGGATGCGGTCCAGCCGCAGCACGTGGCGATGCCCGGCGAGCGTCAGCGCGATCATGAACTCGGCGTGATTGCGCGTGCGCAGATCGATCGGCGTCAGGTTTTCCAGCCGGTGCAGACCCCGACCGTCGACCCAGTGCACGCGCAGCGAATGACCGCGCATGATCGCCAGTTCGTAGCGGCTGTAGATCTCGCACGAGATCGGTTCATAGTCTTTGTTCATCGACCAGCCCCCCCGGTCCGTCATCCCCCGCCTTCGTCAGGCAGGAACAAGGCAAGCAAGTCATTCAGAAACCGTCGCCCGAGCGCGGTCGGCACCAGGCGCCCGTCCTCCAGCCTCAGCAGGTCCCTCGCCTGCGCCTCGCCGAGACCCGGCTCCAGCATCGCCGCCGTCACGCCGGCATGTGCCTCGCACAGCGCCAGATCGATGCCCTCGACCAGACGCAGACCGTTGAGCATCAGCTCGAAGGCCCGCTCGGCCGGCCCGACCTCGCGCTGCTGCGTCCTCGCCGCGCCGGCCAGCGCCGCCGCCGCATAGCGTTCCGGGTCACGCGGTTTGGCGTAGCGCAGGATGCGCCCCTCGGCCGGCAGGCTCAGCTTGCCGTGGGCGCCGGCGCCGATACCGAGATAATCGCCGAACTGCCAGTAGTTCAGATTGTGCCGGCAACACCCACCCGGCCGCGCCCAGGCCGAAACCTCGTACTGAGTATAGCCATGCGCGGCGAGCGCGTCGGCGCCCTCCTCGTGCATGCGCCAGAGGTCGTCGTCCTCCGGCAACGCCGGTGGCCGGGCGTGGAACAGGGTGTTCGGTTCCAGCGTGAGCTGATAGCGCGACAGATGCGGCGGCGCCAGCGCGACCGCCCGTTCGAGATCGGCCAGAGACTGCGCCGGCGTCTGGCCGGGCAGGCCGTACATGAGATCGAGATTGAAATTATCGAAACCGGCCGCCCGCGCCGCCTGCGCCGCCCGCCGCGCCTCGTCGGCCGAATGCACGCGACCGATGCGTGCCAGCAGCGTATCGTCGAAGCTCTGCACGCCGATCGACAGGCGGTTCACGCCGGCCTCGCGATAGCCCTCGAAACGCCCCTGCTCGACCGCCCCCGGATTGGCCTCCAGCGTCACCTCGGCGTCCGGCCGCAGCGGCAGGCGTGCGCGAATGCCGCTCAGCAGCCGATCAACGGCCGCGGCCGACAGCAGGCTCGGCGTACCGCCGCCGATGAACAGGCTGTCGAGACGCCGTCCCCACACCTGCGGCAACTCGGCTTCGAGGTCGGCCAGCAGGGCATCGACGTAGCGCACCTCGGGCAGCGCGCCCGCGAGCGCATGCGAGTTGAAATCGCAGTAGGGGCATTTGCGCAGGCACCAGGGCACGTGCACGTACAGCGACAGCGGTGGCAGTTGCAATGTCGTCATCCAGGAAATCGATCGAGAACTGGCTCAAGAAATCGTGCAGCTGGCCGACAACGGATCCAAGAACCCGTTTCCAGCGGAAGCGCGACATCGCACTTCCCGAGGAGTGTACCCATGATTCCATCGCTTGCCGCCGCCAGCCAGTACGCCAACCTGCCCGCGCGCCTGGACGCGCTCGCCGAGGACCAGTCCCGCATGGCCGAGATGCTGGACCGCATGGACCAGGAGATGGAAAGCGACGTCGACTACCAAATTTTGCGCAAGACCCTGAGCTTCGACGAATCGGCGCCGAGCGAGCCTTCAGCCGCCTCCGGCGGTGACGCGGCGGCACCGGAGATCCGGACCGCCAGCGCACCCACACAATCCCTCGAAAACAGCAGCTTCCGGCTGGAAATCGAATCCGAACGCACCACCACCCTCAGCATCGACGCCACCGTCAGCGGTCCGGACGGCGAATTCCGCATCCGCCTGGAGGCCGTGCACCACGAGCGATTCTCGCTGCGCCTCGAAGCGCAACAGGAAGTCCGCAAGTCCGATCCCCTGATCCTCGACCTCGACGGCAACGGCATCCAGACCACCGGCGTCGACGACGGCGTCCGGTTCGATCTCACGGGCGACGGCAGGCAGGAGCAGGTGAGCTTCGTCGCCGGCAACGACGCCTTTCTCGCACTCGACCGCAACGGCAACGGCAGCATCGACAACGGCAAGGAACTGTTCGGCGACCAGCACGGCGCCGCGCATGGCTTCGCGGAACTGGCGAAATTCGACGACAACGGCGACGGAGTGATCGACGCCGGCGACGCGGCATTCTCGAAGCTGCGCCTGTTCAGCCTGAACGAGGACGGTTCGCAGAATCTGCGCGGTCTCGAAGACGCCGGCATCCGCGCCATTCATCTCGACCACGACAACACCAACATCCGCCTCAACGCCTACGACACGATCGCACAGAACGGCCGCTACGAACGCGAGGATGGCGGGATCGGACAGGCCGCCGACGTGCTGCTCGGCTATCGCGCCGTGGCCTGAACGGATTCCCTCACACGGCGCCGCGGGCGCGCAGGCCTTCGACCAGTTTGCGCAGCGCCTGGCCACGATGGCTGAGCGCATTCTTCTGCTCGGCCGACAGCTCGGCCGAGGTGCAGCCCTGCGCCGGCAGGAAGAACAGCGGGTCATAACCGAAGCCGCCTTCGCCGTAGGGCGTCGTCAGCACCTGGCCTTCCCATACGCCCTCCGCGATCAGCGGCGCCGGGTCCTCGGCATGGCGCAGATGCACCATGACGCAACGGAAACGCGCCGTGCGCGCCGGCTCCACCACACCATCCAGCGCCGCGATCAGGCGTGCGTTGTTATCGGCATCACTGGCGCCGGGGCCGGCATAGCGCGCCGAATAGATGCCGGGCGCGCCGTTGAGTGCATCCACCTCGATGCCCGAGTCGTCGGCCACCGCCGGCAGGCCAGTGTGGGCGGCGGCGTTGCGCGCCTTGATGATCGCGTTCTCGACGAAAGTGAGCCCCGTTTCCTCCGCCTCCGGCACGCCGAAATCGGCCTGCGGCAGGATCTGGATGCCGGAACCGGCCAGCATCTCCGACAGTTCACGCACCTTGCCGCGGTTACCGGTCGCAAGCACGATTTTCATAAGCCGACACGCTCCGAATGTGATTGTTTGCCACAACGGGCACAGAGATCACAGAGAAAAAACCCCCTGAGCAAAACTGCCAAGGACGCCAAGATATCCGGAAAAATGCGTATCGCAACCTGACTTCCTTGGCGGTTCAGATTTTTCTCAGATGTCCCGCTCTCAAAATCTTTCAGATCCCCAGGGCTGCGCGCTGGGCGGCATGAATGCCCGCGATGCCCTGGCGCGCGAGTTCCAGCATCGCGTTCAGTTCGTCCAGACGGAAGGCATGTCCCTCGGCCGTGCCCTGCACCTCGATGAAGGCGCTGGCGTCGTTCATGACCACGTTCATGTCGGTCTCGGCATTCGAGTCCTCGGCATAGTCGAGGTCGAGCACCGGCACGCCCTGGTAGATGCCGACCGACACTGACGCAACAAGTCCGTGCAGCGGATCGCGCTTGAGCAGACCCTTTTTCTGCAACCCGGCGATGGCGTCGTGCAACGCGACGAAGCCGCCGCTGATGGATGCGGTGCGCGTACCGCCGTCGGCCTGGATGACGTCGCAGTCGACGGTGATCTGGCGTTCGCCGAGCGCCTCCAGATCCACCGCCGCACGCAGCGAACGACCGATCAGACGCTGAATCTCCAGCGTGCGGCCGCCCTGCTTGCCGCGCGCCGCCTCGCGGTGCGTGCGTTCGCCGGTGGCGCGCGGCAGCATGCCGTATTCGGCCGTGATCCAGCCCTTGCCCTTGCCTTTCAGGAACGGCGGCACGCGTTCGTCGACCGAGGCGGTGCAGATCACCTTGGTATCGCCGAACTCGACCAGCACCGACCCCTCCGCGTGTTTGGTGTAGTGACGGGTGAAGCGCAGGGGGCGCAATTCGTCGGGCGCGCGGCCGCTCGGTCGCATGGGTATCTCCTGTAGTGGGGGCAAATGGGGCATTATAGCCGTCATATCCGACTAACGACGGCGGGAAACCACATGATCCGCAGCATGACGGGCTTTGCACGCAGCGAAACGACCGGCGAACAGGGCTCGCTGACCTGGGAATTGCGCAGCGTCAACCACCGCTATCTCGAAATCGGCCTGCGCCTGCCGGAGCCGCTGCGCGACCTCGAAGGTGCGGTACGCGAACGCATCCAGCAACGGCTCGGCCGCGGCAAGCTCGACGCCAGCCTGCGCTACGCCGCGCCGGCGACTGCGAACGCCGAACTGGCGCTCGACGAGGACCGCGCCAAGGCCGTCATCCATGCCTGCGCGCTGCTCGAAGGCTGGATGAGCAATGCCGCCCGCACCCAGGCCATCGAGGTGCTGGCCTGGCCCGGTGTCGTGCGCGAGGCGGAGCGCGACCTGACGGCCGTGCGCGAACAGGCGCTCGGTCTGCTCGATCAGGCACTCGAACAGATGATCGAGGCGCGTGGTCGCGAAGGCGCCCATCTGCGCGACCTGCTGCTGGCCCGGACCGAGGGCATCACCGTACTGGTCGAGCGCATCCGCGAGCGCCGGCCGCAGGTGGTGCAGGGTCTGCGCGAAAAGCTGCTCGCCCGCATCGCGGAATTGAAGGTCGACGTCGACGCCGGTCGTCTGGAACAGGAGATCGCCATCCAGGCGCAGCGGCTCGACGTCGCCGAGGAACTCGACCGGCTCGACGGCCACGTCAAGGAACTCGCCGCGACGCTCGACCGCGACGAACCGATCGGCCGCCGTCTCGACTTCCTGATGCAGGAGTTCAACCGCGAGGCCAATACGTTGAGTTCCAAGTCCAACGACCTCGACACCACCCGCGCGGCGGTGGAACTCAAGGTGCTGATCGAACAGATGCGGGAGCAGGTGCAGAACCTGGAATGAGCATGGCGGTGGATTATTTCTTTTATCTCGACATCCCCGCCGAGGAATATTTGCGCTATTACAGTGGACGGGCATCCGCCGTCGTGGTGCGGGCGAACAACGGATTGAGGGTCCGGTTTCCGGCCTCGGCCATACGCCGCTTCGTGACCCGCGACGGCATTCAGGGCCGTTTCCATCTCAAGGTTGACGAGAACAATCGGTTGCTAAGCCTGGAGCGGGTCTGACCGCACGACCGACGGCTTGAAATCCGCGCGGGCGCCCTCATTCCTTGTGGCACGAACCACTCTACTTTTGCCGCATCAGGAGGTAAGCAATCATGGCCATCGTTCGTTATGATCCCTGGAGTCTGATCAGCCAGCTCTCGCGCGAGCTCGATCGCGCGCATGGCGTGCCCGAGCGCGACGAATCGACCAGCGCGTCGAGCGACTGGGTCCCGGCGGTAGACATCCGTGAAGAAAAGGACGCCTACGTCCTGCATGCCGACGTCCCGGGCGTCGATCCGAAGGACATCGAGGTCCACATGGAGAATGGCGTGCTCACCATCCGCGGTGAGCGCCAGTCCGAGACCAAGGAAGAGCGCGAAAACTACAAGCGCATCGAGCGCGTGCGCGGCAGTTTCTACCGCCGCTTCACGCTGCCGGACACCACCGACGCCGACAAGATCAGCGCCAAGAGCGTCAACGGCGTGCTCGAGGTGCGCATCCCGAAGCAGGAGAAGGTGCAGCCGCGGCGCATCTTGGTCGAAGGCTGATGCGTTCACCACCTGGCCCCGCCGCCGGGCGGGGCCAGTGCGGAACGCCGGCCCGCAGTTCCAGGAACGTCCCGCGCCGCGTCATACGCGGCGCTTTCGTTTTGGGGTAAGTTAACCGAATGGAATACAAAGACTATTACAAGCTGCTCGGCGTCGAGCGCGGCGCCGATGCCGACGCGATCAAGAAGGCCTACCGCAAACTGGCGCGCAAGTACCATCCGGACGTCAGCAAGGAAAGGAACGCCGAGGAACGCTTCAAGGAAATCAACGAGGCCTACGAGGTGCTCAGCGATCCGGAGAAGCGCCGCATGTACGACCAGCTCGGCGGCAACTGGCGCGCCGGGCAGGAATTCCGTCCGCCGCCGGGCTGGGAGGATGCCTTCGCCGGCACCGACGGCGCGGCCAACGGTTTCAGCGATTTCTTCGAGAGCCTGTTCGGCGGCGGTTTCCGGCGCGGCGCAAGACCTGGTGCCAGCGGCGGCGGCGTGCGCCGCCGCGGCGCAGACCAGCACGCGCGCCTGGAAATCGACCTCGAACTGGCGGTCGGCGGCGGCAGCGAGTCGGTGCGCCTGGCCAATGGCCGCACGCTCCAGGTCAAGATCCCAGCCGGCGTCACCGACGGCCAGAAGATCCGCCTGACCGGTCAGGGCGGCGCCGGCGCCGGCGGTGGTCCGAGCGGCGATCTTTATCTCGAAATCGGCATTCGTCCGCACCCGCACTTCAAGCTCGATGGTCGCGACCTGCTGCTGAATCTGCCGATCACGCCCTGGGAGGCGGCGCTCGGCGCCACCGTCACCGTACCGACGATGGGCGGCAAGGTCGACCTGAAGATTCCCGCCGGTTCGCAGTCCGGCCGCAAGCTGCGCCTCAAGGGCCGCGGCCTGCCGGGTGCGACGCCCGGCGACCAGTACGTCGTGTTGCAGATCGCCACGCCGCCGGCACAGACCGACAAGGCACGCGAGTTCTACGAACGCATGCGACGCGAGTTCAGTTTCGATCCGCGCGCGCATCTGGGTTGAAGGTCACGTCTCCGGCTGAACTTTCCCGACCGGCGGCAAGTCTGTAACAGCCGTCACCCGAACATCTTCCGAGGCCCCTGCACATGCGTCGAAATACGGTGCTGAACGCACTTGTTGCCCTGTCCATCCTGCTGCTCCTGCCCACGTTCGCATCGGCGCGCCTGCCCACTGCGGTTCCAACTGCCACCGGCTCCCAGGAACTGCCGAGCCTCGCGCCGGTGCTCGAACGCACCATTCCGGCGGTGGTCAACATCGCCACCCGCGGCCGCGTGGTGGAACAGAACCCGCTGCTCGACGACCCGTTCTTCCGTCGCTTCTTCGGCGGCCCGCAACAGGGACCGCGCGAACGCCAGACGCAGGGCGCCGGTTCCGGCGTCATCATCGACGCGGCCAAGGGCTACGTGCTCACCAACCAGCACGTCGTCGGCGGCGCCGACGAGATCGTCGTGACGCTGCACGACGGCCGCCGTCTCGACGCCAAGATGATCGGCGCCGACCCGGCCACCGACCTCGCCGTGATCCAGGTCGAAGCCAAGGACCTGACCGCGCTGCCGCTCGCCGACTCCGACGCCCTCAGGGTCGGCGACTTCGTGGTCGCCATCGGCAATCCCTTCGGGCTCGGCCAGACGGTCACCTCCGGCATCGTCAGCGCGCTCGGCCGCAGCGGACTCGGCATCGAATCCTACGAGGACTTCATCCAGACCGACGCCTCGATCAATCCCGGCAACTCGGGCGGCGCACTCGTGAACCTGCGCGGCGAACTGATCGGCGTCAACACCGCCATCCTGTCGCGCGGCGGCGGCAACATCGGCATCGGCTTCGCGATCCCGGTCAACATGGCGCGCGAGGTGATGTCGCAACTGGTCGAACACGGCGAGGTGCGCCGCGGCCGGCTCGGCGTCGGCGTGCAGGACCTGACGCCGGAACTGGCGCAGGCCTTCGGCATCGAGCGCAGCCAGGGCGTGGTGATCACCCAGGTCGAACCCGGCACGCCGGCCGACCGCGCCGGACTCAAGGCCGGCGACGTGGTGGTGAGCGTCAACGACCGCGCGGTGCGCAATGCCGCCGACATGCGCAACATCATCGGCCTGCTGCGCACCGGCTCAAAGGTGCAGATGGAAGTGCTGCGCGACAAGACGGCGAGACAGATCACTGCCGTGGTGGAGGAAGTGCCCGCCGCCAGCATCGAAGGCTCGAAACTGAATCCGCGGCTCGGCGGCGCCGAACTCGCCGACATCGTCGAATCCTCGCCGCTGTACGGCAAGGTGAGCGGCGTGCTGGTGGCGGCGGTCGCCGCCGACAGCGCCGCCGCGCGCGCCGGACTGCGGCCGGGCGACGTGATCGTCTCCGCCAACCGGGTGGAGGTGAAGACGCTGGCGCAGTTGCGTGAGGTGCTCGGAAAGAACGGCGGGAATGGCGTGCTGCTCAACCTGCGCCGCGGCGAGGCGGCGATGTTCCTGCTGTTGCAGTAGAAACGACGGCGGACGCGAGGGGAGGGCACTACGTCGACACCTCGCTTCGCGGCTGCCGCCGCTCCCACAGGCCCCCAATCAACCCGGCGTGTTCTGTTCCACCCAACGCTCGTCGCCCGCGGCGAGCGTTTCCTTTTTCCAGAACGGCGCACGGTGCTTGAGCTCTTCCATCAGATAGCGGCAGGCCTCGAAGGCCGCCGCGCGATGCGCCGACCACACGGCCGTCAGCACGATCGGATCGCCCGGCCCCATCGGCCCCACACGATGCACCACCAGGCATTCCAGCACCGGCCAGCGCGCCTTGGCCTCGTCGATGAGCTTTTCCAGATACTTGTCGGTCATGCCCGGATAATGTTCGAGCGTCATCGCCCGCACGTCGTCGCCCTCGTTGAACTCGCGCATCGTGCCGACGAAGCTCGCGCAGGCGCCGAACCGGCCGGCTGGCAACTCGCGGGCCTGAAATTCGCTCACTTCGCGCCAGGGATCGAAGGCCTGTTCACGCACGTAGGCCGGCATCTCAGCCACCCGTGACCGGCGGGAAGAAGGCCACCTCGTCGCCGTCCTTGAGCGGATGATCGGGGTCGGCGTATTCCTGATTGACCGCCACCAGCGTGCGTTCCGGCAGTTCGCGCAGACCAGCGATGCGGCGGCGCAAATCCGCCACGGTTTGCAGGCCTTCCGTTTCCAGTTGCTCTTCGTCGAGGCCGAGCCGCTCACGCAGGCTGGCGAAATATCGAACGGTAATGGACATGATGGACGCGAAACTCCAAGATACGGGCGGAACGGGACAAGATTACAGTTTATGACCACTCTGACGCATTTCAATTCGAAAGGCGAAGCCCACATGGTCGACGTGGGCGCCAAGGACAACACCCATCGCATAGCCGTCGCCGAGGGCCGCATCGGCATGCGCGCCGCGACCCTCGATCTGATCCGCCAGGGCGGACACAAGAAGGGCGACGTGCTCGGCATCGCGCGCGTGGCCGGCATCATGGGCGCCAAGCGCACGGCCGACCTGGTCCCGCTCTGCCATCCCATCGCGCTCACGCGCGTGGAACTCGAACTCGACACCGAGACCGATCCACCGGCGGTGCACTGCCGCGCCACGGCCGAGACACGCGGCCAGACCGGCGTCGAGATGGAGGCGCTGACCGCCGTCCAGGTGGCGCTGCTGACGGTCTACGACATGTGCAAGGCGGTCGACCGCGGCATGACCATCGAGGGCGTGCGCCTGTTGCGCAAGTCCGGCGGCAAGTCGGGAGACTGGCAGGCCGACTGAGCCGCCTGCTGTGGCCGAGCCGACCATGAGCGCAACGCACGCGACCGCGGCCACCCGCCCACGGCGCCGTATCGCCCGCCTCCTGCTGGTCGCGGCGCTGCTGCTGGTGCTGCTGACGATCGGACTGCTGGCGCTGTTCGTCCTGACCTTCGATCCCAACGCCTATCGCGAACGCCTGGTCCAGACGGTGCACGAACGCACCGGGCGCACGCTCGTCGTCGACCGACCGATCGGCTTCACGCTGTTCCCGCGCCTCGGCATCGAACTCGACGACGTCCGGCTCGGCAACGCACCGGGCTTCGGTGACGAAGCCTTCGCGCATCTGCGACGTGCCGAGTTGTACGTCGATCTCGTCGCCCTGCTGAAACGGCAGATCAAGATCGACGCCCTGCACATCGAGGGCCTGTCGATCGATCTGCTGCGCGACGCCGAAGGCCGCGGCAACTGGGAAGACCTGCTGTCGACGTCGCCATCCGGCGATACGCCGGCACACAGCACGAGCCCGCCGGACTTCGAACTCGGCCAGGTCGACATCGTCGACGCAAGGCTGCGCTGGCGCGACCAGACCAGCGGCGCCCACTACGAGATCGATCCGTTCGCGCTCGAACTCGACACCCTGCATCCGGGACGCCCGGCCGTGCTCGGCCTCGAACTCACGCTGCACGACCATGTGCACGAGTGGACGCTGCCGCTCGCGCTCAAGGCCCGGCTCGCGCTCGAACCGAAAGACGCATCCATCGTGCTCGACGAACTCGCACTCGATACGCCCGGCGGTCGCATCGAAGGGCACATCGCGATCCGCGATCGGGCACTGCGCTTCGATCTGCGCGCCGCCACGCTCGCTCTCGATCCGCTGCTGCCGCCGTCCGACGATGCACCGACGGCGCTGGAGGACGTCACTGTCCCCGACCTGCCGCTGGCGATGCTGCGCGGCCTCGACGTCGCCGGTCGGCTCGGCATCGAACGCCTGCGATTCAAGGACATGGAAATGATCGACGTCCGGCTCGACGTCGACGAACCCGCCGCAATGGAAGATCGATGATGCTGCGCGCGTGCCTGCTCATGTTGCTGTTCGCCTGCACCGCCGTGGTGGCCGGCGAACCCGACATCGACGTCGATCACGACGGCGTCCGCACCTTCAGCGTGCGCGTCGAGGCCGAAATCCAGACCGGCAAGATCGCACTCGATGCGGTCATGCACGACTACGGGCAACTGCACCGCATGTTCCCCCTGGTGCCGAGCAGCCGCGTCCTCGCGCGGCCCGACGCACACTCGGCGCGCGTGCGCGCCAACCTCAAGGGCTGCGTCCTGTTCGTCTGCCGCGAACTGCGCCACGTGGTCGACGTGCGGCGCCTGCCGAACGGCGACGGCGAGGCGCGCAGCGTACCGAGTCTGAGCGACTTCGAGTCCGGCGAACTGCACTGGCGCACCGAAGCCCTGTCCGAACATCGCACACGCCTGCACATGGACGGCCGCATACGCCCACGCTTCTGGCTGCCGCCGATCATCGGTCCGGCCCTCGTGCGTCACAAGCTGGCGGTCGAGATCGGCAGGACCGTACAACGCCTGGAACAGGCCGCGCAGGCACTGCCGGCACCGGCGACGGATCACTGATCACTGATTACCACCACATGACCGGCTTCGCCAAACGCCTGATCGCCTGGCAGCGCCGCCACGGCCGCCACGACCTGCCCTGGCAGCAGGCGCGCACGCCCTATCGCGTGTGGGTGTCGGAGATCATGCTGCAACAGACCCAGGTCGCGACCGTCGTCGGCTATTTCGAGCGCTTCATGCAGCGTTTTCCCGACCTGCCGACGCTCGCCGCCGCACCGCTCGACGACGTGCTTGCCCACTGGTCCGGACTCGGCTATTACAGCCGCGCACGCAACCTGCACCGCGCGGCCCGGATCGTCGCCGAGGACCACGACGGCGAACTGCCGACCGACGTCGACGCCTTGCAGGCACTCCCCGGCATCGGCCGCTCCACCGCCGCCGCCATCCTCGCGCTCGCCCACGACCGGCGCCATGCGATCCTCGACGGCAACGTCAAGCGCGTGCTCGCGCGCCACGCCGCCATCGACGGCTGGACCGGTGCGCCCGCCGTACTGCAAACCCTCTGGACACTCGCCGAACAACGCACGCCCGCGCGCGACGTCGGCATTTACACGCAGGCGATCATGGATCTCGGCGCCACCATCTGCACCCGCAGCCGTCCGGCCTGCGAAGACTGCCCCGTCAACGACGATTGCGCAGCGCTCGCGACCGACCGCGTACACGCGCTGCCCACCCCGCGCCCACGCCGCGCAGTGCCGCTCAAACGCACGCACATGCTGCTGATCCGCAGCGACGATCGCGTGCTGCTGCTGCGCCGTCCGCCCGCCGGACTGTGGGGCGGACTGTGGGGCCTGCCCGAGGCGGAGGACACCGAAAACGCCGTCGAGCAATGCCGTGCACTGACCGGCAGACCACCGGCCCGCATCGCTGCCTGGCCGGCCTTCACGCACGTCTTCACCCACTTCCGGCTCGAAATCACGCCGCTGCTGCTCGACGCCGACACCCGCAATACCCGCGCCGATCGCGTGATGGATACGACCGACCGCGTCTGGTATAAAACCGGTTCCACTCCACCCGGCGGCCTCGCCGCCCCCGTGACCCGGCTGCTCGCGCGGCTGACCCAGACAGAGGAAGAGATACGACGATGACCCGCATGGTGAAATGCGTTCTGCTCGGCACCGAGGCCGAAGGCCTGGAGCGTCAACCCTACCCCGGCGAACTCGGCAAACGCATCCTGGAGAACGTCTCCAAGGAAGCGTGGCAACGCTGGCTGCGCCAGCAGACGATGCTCATCAACGAATACCGCCTGACCCCGGTCGACCCGAAGGCACGCAAGTTCCTGGAAGAGGAAATGGAAAAGTTCTTCTTCAGCGGTGGCTCCACCGCGCCGCAGGGCTTCGTCCCGCCGAAGTCCTGACGCCACAAAACAACACGCCCCGGCAAACGCCGCTTGACGCCGGGGCGCGGCATCGCTTTAATATCGCCCCTTCGCGCCCGACCGGCGCAGCCAGACGGCCAGGTAGCTCAGTTGGTAGAGCAGGGGATTGAAAATCCCCGTGTCGGCGGTTCGATTCCGTCCCTGGCCACCACACATCGACGCCCAACCGATCCCGGTTGGGCGTTTTTCTTTGCGGATTCCGTGTGCCGCGCATGGCATGCAACAGTCATCCGAACCCGAACCGCCGACGGACGCGACGCCCTAGCCCGACGACCCGGCTCAGTGTCGACACCAGTCCCGACGGCAGGCGGAGACCTCGGATCATGCGCACCAGCCTGAACTGACGAATTTTCTGTTTCACGCCGTTCGGTCCCACGGTGCAGTTGGCGTGATAGATGGACATGCGCGCGGGCGGCGGCCATCCGTGACTCCGCGCCGCGAATTCGTCGGGCAGGAGTTCCCAGTTGATCGCCGCGCCCTCCCGCAGCATCTCGTTGACGATCGCCTGTTCGTTCCTGTCGGGTTCGTGCACCAGACGCGTACCCAGATCCTCGAAGAAACCCCGCACTTCGTCGCAGCAGCGCATGAGCATGAATCCCGTGTTCACCTCGCGGCCGGTGGCGTGTTCCCGCTGGAAAAAGACATGGGTCGCTCCGGCATGCGCGACGACGTCTTCGAGCGCCCGGGGTGCCCGCTCGAAGAACAGGATGTCCACGTCTGACCACAGGATCCATGATCCGTCGTTGTCGCGGATCGACCGAATCAGGCTTGCGATCTTGTCGCGAATGCACTGGAGGAAATCGACGCCCAGGAAATCGCCGCAGCCTGCGATTTGCAGCGGCAAGGCCACCAATTCGAGATCACTTGGCAGCGATGGCAGAAACCAGTCACGCAGGAGCACCTCGTGACTCGGGGTGTAGACGCAATACAGCTTCATCGTGGTGTGACTCCCAATATCCGTAACGGGTTTGTCATGGTCTCTGTCCCTGGCCGGCTTCGCACCACACTCGTCGCATCTCGCGCCGAACTCGTTTCGAGGTCGTGCGCGCATCCGGCGGCAAGGAGGCGACGCCGGCCAGTTGGGAACCTGGTAAACCGGCACTCAAGCCGGGCCTCGATCTGGTCGGCTAGACGACGTTCCTCACCCGCCCGCGCCAACAAAGAACCCCGCCACAGGGGCGGGGTTCTTTGTTGGCGCGGGCCTTATCGAGCCAGGGACATTATGACACCGCGCCAGTCACGGGCGGGGGTGAAACGCACCACTCACCAGCAGTCTGCCCGCCCACCACATCACGCCGATCACCAGCAGCGGCAGGATCAGGGTCTGCATCAGGAACACCACGGCCAGACGGATGGTGCTTTCGACGATGCGGGCGGCGTACTGCTTCAGGTCGTCGATGTTCTTCTGGAATTCCCACCAGCGATTCTGCTCCCCTTCGAGCGTGCGCAGCGTGGCCGCCGAACCTTCGATCGCCTGCTGGCTGCTGTGATAGTCCTCGGCCATGAACTGGCGATAGGTCAGGTCGCTCGTGAGCGCCGCGACCGGCATGATGAAGCGCACCAGCAGCAGGGCGATCACGATGCGCGACAACCCGATCGGCGGCGTTCGTCCGCGCAGATGGACCACCGCCCACCCGACGGCCGTCACGGTCAGCAGCGCGGACATGACCCAGGACGCGCCGATTTTCATCAACAGCAACTGCACGCCGAAGGCGATGCTCGCCGCCAGCATCAGGCTGGAGAACTGTTCGATGAGGTCGTTGATCGGAGCCAGCACCTGCCCCGGCGTCAGCGTGACGCCGACGAACATGCTCGCCTGCACCTCGGTGCCGGCCACGACCGACACGGCGGCATTGAGCGTACGCGCGGTCGCGAAGCTGATGGCCGCGCGCTTGAGCCCGGCCTCCGCCTGTTCGGTCGCCAGTCGATCCAACGGTTCCATCCACGCAACAGCAGCGAAAATCACCAACAACAGCGGCACGAGGCCGCGTCCGAGAAGGCGTTTCATATCGATATCCTCTCCGTACGAAAGACGCGAACCGGATCATGCTCGCAACCTCGCACCGCGCCCATCGGTCGGCACAAGGAAGTCATGGCCGCGCTTCGCACCAGTTCCGCCACATCTCGCGCCAGGCCGCTTCGAGGTCGCGCGCGAAGGCCGCACCATCGCACAGCGGTGATGCGGCCATGCGTTCGCGCAGGGTGTTGCGCAGCTCGGTGCGGCGTTCGCGGTCGCGGGCGAGCGCGGTCGCGAGTTCGACGAATGCATCGGCATTCGGTGCGATCAATTCGGGAAACCCGGCGTTGGTGAGATGGCTGACCGAGTGGCGTGCGCAGAAGCGATCGCCGTCGCCGCGCGTGATGACGGGCACGCCCATCCACAGCGCCTCCAGCGTGGTGAGACCGCCGGCGTAGGGAAAGGTATCGAGCGCGACGTCGACGCGCGCATAGGCGGCGAGCAGTTCGGCGTGCGGCGCCTTGCCTTCGAGGATCAGGCGTTCGGGCGCGAGACCGGCGTCCTCGAACAGACGTCGCAACCAGGCCTGGCGGTCCGGGTTGTCGCCGCCGGCGTACTTGATGAGCAGGCGCGAACCCGGCACGGCGTCGAGCACGCGCGTCCACAACGCGGCGACCTCGGGGTTGATCTTGATGAGGTTGTTGAAGCTGCCGAAGGTGATGCGGCCCTCCTGCTCTTCGGGCGGCGGCGCGACGGGCGGCGCGTAGTCGGGCGCCTGATAGCAGATGTAGTCGTTCGGCAGGCGCATGATGCGCTCGGTGTACAGCGCCTCGCTGCCGGGCGGAACGTGCCAGCGGTCGGCGATCAGCCAGTCCATGGTCGACAGGCCGGTGGTGCCGACGTAGCCGGCCCAGGTCGCCTGCACGGGTGCGGCGCGCATGGCGAACACCGGCAGGCGGTTGCCGTCGGTGTGACCCGAGAGATCGAGCAATACGTCGACGCGGTCGGCGCGGATGCGCTCGGCGAGTTGCGCGTGATCGAGGTCGGCCACGTCGTGCCAGACATCGCAGGCGGCGCGCAGACGTTCGGTGTATTCATCGGGCTTGCCGCGGCTCGACCAGGCGACGATGCGCAGGCGTTCGCGGTCGAGATGCGGCAGCACGCCGGCGAGGAAGAAACCCACCGGGTGGCGACCGAGATCGGCCGAGACGAGGCCGACCGTCAGCGGACGTTCGGGATCGCGATCGACGTCGTCGAATGGCCGGCGATGCGATGTCCAGACGGGTTCGAATACGTCGGCCCAGGCACGGTGCGCGTCGAGGATCGTCTGCGCCGTCTGCCGCGGGTCGCTTTGCAGCGCATACAGATAATTGCCATGTTGCGGCAGCCGTTCGTGGTCGCAGGCGATGGCCTGCCGATAGGCCGCGAGCCCCGCCTCGCGCCGGCCGAGATCGGTCTCGACGCTGCCGAGGTTGTACCAGGCCGCCGCGTGTCGCGGATCGAGTTCGACCACGCGCCGGAACAGTGTCGCCACCTCCTGCGACACGCCGCGCGCGTTGAGCAGACAGCCCAGATTCCAGTGCGCGTCGGCGTGTCGCGGATCGACGGCAATGGCCTTTCGATAACTCGCCTCGGCACCGACGTCATCGTCCTTGCGGCGCAACGCGTTGCCGAGATTGTTGTGCGCGTCGGCGAATTCCGGTGCAAGTTCGAGCGCGGTGTCCAGGTGTTCGATCGCCGCATCGAGCGCGTCGACGGCCAGTTCGCACACCGCCAGGTTGTTGAGCACCGCCGGATGGCGCGGATTGCGGACCAGCGCCTGACGGAAGGCGTCGATGGCTTCTTCGATCCGTCCCGCGTCGCGCAGCGTGTTGCCGAGGTTGTACCAGGCGTCGAGAAAATCCGGCTGGATCGCCAGTGCGCGGCGATAGCTCGCCTCCGCCTCCACGCGCCGGCCGAGCGCCTTGAGCGCATTGCCGAGATTGCTGTGGGCAACCGCAAGGCCCGGCGCGAGCGCGAGCACGCG
>JAQVJI010000005.1:40299-46811 GCA_028695255.1 Chromatiales bacterium
AATCCGGCTGGATCGCCAGTGCGCGGCGATAGCTCGCCTCCGCCTCCACGCGCCGGCCGAGCGCCTTGAGCGCATTGCCGAGATTGCTGTGGGCAACCGCAAGGCCCGGCGCGAGCGCGAGCACGCGACCGAACAGGTCCACCGCCTCCTGCGGCCGCCCCTGCTGAAGGGCCGCGATGCCGAGCAGATGCAGCGCCTCGACCTGACGCGGGTCCCGCGCAAGCAGCGCGCGATACATCTGCACCGCGGCGTCGATGCGGCCGGCCGCGTGATCGGCCTTGGCGGTCGCAAGCGCGGCGGCACGTCCCTGGGCGCTGGCGAGTCGTGCGTCGTTCATCGGGTCTCCACAGAAGTCATGGCGGAATCGCAGGCGACATTCTTGACGGTGGCAGGCGGCGCGACAAGCCCACGCGGCGCCCACGAGGCACGAATCACGCGTGGATTCAGGGCGCGACGTCAAACGGTTTGGCGACACTCGGCGAAATTTGCCACACTTGACCACGTTGGCAGGACGTCGGTTGCAGGTTGGTCCAGGCAGGGCGGGCAACGCTGTTCACGAAGGGGGCACGCTTGGAATCGACGGGCTTGGATCATCGGCAACTGGCGGATGGAGTGCACCGTCACGGCCTGCTGTCCTACCTGCACATCGGAACCCTCATCTTCACCGTGCTGTTGCTGCTGGCGCTGGGTCCACTGCTCGCGCGTCAGTATCATCTGGAGGAACAGCGCGTCCTCGGCCAGATCCAGGGCCGGATCGTCGATCACGCCTACTCGCTGGACGAAAAGCTCGGCAACCTCGTCTACCAGGTCGACGGCATGCGGCGCTGGGCGCAACTCGCCCTCGCGCTTCCCGACGGTCTGCCGCCCTCGCCGCTGCTCGCGGGCGTGCGCGACCGGACCGACAGCGCCGTCTTCACGCTCGACCGGATCCCGCCGCCCTATCGCAGCGAACAGATCGGCAACGTCTACGGCCTCGGCTCGATCGAAACACTCGACCCCATGCTTCGGGACGAGCTCAATATGGCGCTGTGGATGTTTCCGCTGCATCAGGCGGCGCTCGCCGCCTCGCCCGAACTCGCCTGGGTGTACTACGACTCCATCGGCGTGGTGTATGCGATCTCGCCCTGGATCCACAGCGACGACATGCTGCCGCTCACCGGCGCCGAGTCGCTGACCGGGCTGCTGAACTATGCGCTCGAACTGGATTTCATCCAGCTCGGCACGCCCGAGCGCAATCCGCGCCGGTTGCCGTACTGGACTCCGTTGTACATGGACCCGGCCGGCAAGGGACTGATGGTCACCCACGGCGCGCCGGTGTACGCGGGCGACCGCTTCCGCGGCATCGTCGCCGCCGATCTCACGCTCGACTTTCTGACCGACTATCTCGACATCCCCGAACTCGGTGGCCATCCGCTGTATGCGGTCACCCGCGCCGCCGGCGTGCATGGCGGCATGCTGGCCGCCGGCGAGTCCGGACGGGTCATCAGCGCCTCGGGCAGCGAACTGCCGCCCGACGACACCACCGACCTGTCGGCCTACCTGCCGCCAAACGTCGGCGTCGGGCAGGTGTTCGGCGCCGTCGGCCAGTTCACCCGCGCCGGCGACCACTTTCTTTTGAACGTGCCGCTCACCGTGGCGCCGTGGTCGCTGGTGCACGCCCGCCCGGTGGCGGAACTGCGCAACGCGATATTGCGTTCGCTCTCGCCGTTGCTCATCAGCGTCACGCTGCTGCTCGTCATCCTCGCCGGGGTCTACCTGCTGTTGCGGCGGCAGATGCGCGAGCGCGAGCGCTTCGAACGCACCTTGCATGCGATGGCCATCTCGGACCCGCTGACCGGCGTCTTCAACCAGCGCCACTTCCGCGCCGTCGCCGACGTGGAGCGGGAACGCGCCCGCCGCTATCAGAGACCGCTGTCGCTGCTGCTGCTCGATCTCGACCATTTCAAGCAGATCAACGACCGCTACGGCCACGCGACCGGCGACCGCGTGCTCAAGGGCTTCGTCGCCCACTGTCTGCGCAAGCTGCGCGCCGGCGACACGCTGGCACGCATCGGCGGCGAGGAATTCGCCATCCTGCTGCCGGAGACCGACGTCGCCGGCGCCTGCCAGGTCGCCGAAAACCTGCGCCGGGAGGTGGAGACCGATCCGCCGCTCGTCGATGGTCAGCCGTTGCCGGTGACGGTGAGCATCGGCGTCGCCGCATTGCTGCCGGGCGACAGCGTCGACAGTTGGGTGGCGCGCGCGGACAGTGCGATGTACGAAGCCAAGCACCGCGGGCGCAACCGGGTCGAGCGCATCCACCCGGAACCGGAATTGGCCGAACCGGCCGCGGAATGAGAAGATCGGCTGCCGAATCCAATGAGGAGAACGAAGCCATGCCCACCGATCGCCGTCATCGTCTTGCCTCGGCGCTTCTGCTGCTCGCCTTGCTGCCCTGCCTGCTGCCGGCCGCGCTCGCCGATGCCGCCCGGCCGCAGATCGACGTCGTCTTCGCCACCGGCGCCGAGGCCGACGCACTGCTTGCGCGCGCGGAGGAGAAGGCCCCGTTCTGGCGTCTGGTACGCGGTTTCGTCTCCGAGCGCGAGCTGACCTTCTGCGGCGTGGCCACGGCGGCGATGGCGCTCAATGCGCTGGGCGTGACGCCGCCGCCGTCGCCCGAGATCCACCCCTTCAGCGTCTTCGACCAGCACAACATCTTCACCGCCGAGGCGCTCGCGGTCGAATCGGTCGGCGACATCCTGCGCAGCGGGCTGACGCTTGCGGAAGTCGCCGGCATCCTGCGCGCACACGGCGCCGAGGTCGGCGTGCGTCATGCGGGCGATGCGCCGCTCGAACAATTCCGGCAGGAGGCACGCGCCTCGCTGCGCGGCGACGGCAGCATCGTCACCGTCAATTTCGCGCGCGCCGGACTCGGCATGGAGGGACCGGGCCACCATTCGCCGCTCGCCGCCTACGATGCCGAAAGCGACCGTTTCCTGATACTCGACGTGACGCGCTATCAGTTCCCGCCGTCCTGGGTGCGCGCCGCAGACCTCTACCACGCCATGCACACGCGCGACGACGACGCCGGCAAGAACCGCGGCTGGCTGGTGGTGCGCAAGGGAGCGAATCAATGATCGATTCACGCCGCAGTTTCCTGCGCGCACTGCTGGCCGGACTGGCGGCGACGCAACTGCCCGCACAGGCCGCCGACGCACCCGCCGCGGCAGTAACCGCGAGCCCGGAAACGGTCGCGACGCCACCGGACTGGGGCGCCGCCGCCGCACGCCTGAGCGGCATCGACACGATCGATGCCGGCCTGCTGCGCGGCATGCGCGAGGCCTTGCTGGCGCATCATGCGGCGGACGAGATCGATCGTCTGGCCGCCGTCGCCGCGGCGGCCAGCGACGCGAGCCTCGCCGCCGATCTCCAGCAGGCCGGGCTTGCGGATCTGGCGCAACAGGCGCTCGCGATTCTGTTCGGCGCCTCGCGTCTGGCCGATTTCGACTTCACCGCCACCCTCGCCTGGGAGGCGCTCGGCTACACCAAGCCGCCGAGCTATTGCGGCCCGCAGTTCGGCGACTGGGCACATCCACCCGCGGAGAAACCACATGGCTGAACAGAACGGAACGGAACGCCCCGACGCCGACGTGGTGGTGATCGGCGCCGGCATCGTCGGCGCCACCGCCGCCTGGCGGCTGGCAACGGCCGGCGTGTCGGTGCTGATGGTGGACGCGGGCGCCGAGGTCGATCGCGGCAAGGCGCTGTTCCACTTTCGCGCGCATCCGGAAAACGGCGTCAACGCGCCCTACGACATGCTGCCGAGCGCGCCCTATCCGACGCTGCAGGACAGCCATTACGTCAACGCCGGTCCGGACGAATTCATCGGCAGCTACACGCGCGTCGTCGGCGGCACGAGCTGGCACTGGACCGGTTTCGGCACGCGCTTCTTCCCGGCCGATTTCCAGAGCCGCAGCCGCTACGGCGTGGGCGAGGACTGGCCGCTCGGCTACGACGACATGGTGCCGTACTATCGCCGCATCGAGCAGTTCTGGGGCGTGGCCGGACCAGCGGAAAACGCGATGGACGCGCCGCGCGACACGCCCTATCCGATGCCGGAAATCCCACTGACCTACCTCGACCGGCAGGTCGCGGAAGCGGCGCACGGCATGGGGCTGACCGTGCGTGCCTGGCCGCATCTGCGCAACAGCGAACTGTTCGACGACCGTCCGCCCTGCTGCGGCAACGCCACCTGCGTGCCGATCTGCCCGATCGGCGCCAAGCTCGACGGCGCGCACGTCGTCAACAAGGCGCGCAAGGCCGGCGCGACGCTGCTCAATCCGGCGACCGTGTTCCGGCTCGTTGCCGACGGCGCGGGCCGCATCACCGAGGCGCACTACATGCGTCCCGACGGCGTCGGCGGCATCCTGCGCGCGCGCCATTTCATCGTCGCCTGTCACGCGATCGAGACGCCGCGCCTGTTGCTGCTGTCCGGCATCGCCAATTCGAGCGACGCGGTCGGCCGCTATCTCATGAGCCAGGGCAGCATCGACAGCCGCGCCCTGGTCGCCAAACCCGTCTGGCCGTATCGCGGCCCGACCACCACCGGCGGCATCTGGGAACACCGCGACGGCGAGGAGCGCAAACAGCGCGCGGCGATCGGCATCTCGATGCTCAACCGCGGCTTCCATGCCGCGACCGGCCCGATCGAACGCGCCGCCGAACTGATCCACGACGGACTCACGGGTCACGCCCTGACCGAACGCCTGAGCGACGAGTGTTCGCGCGAGGTCGCACTCAACGTCTCGGCCGAGACGCTGCCGAACGCCGACAACCGCGTGACCCTGTCCGACCGCGCCGACGCCTCTGGCCTGCCGCGCCCGCAGGTGTTCTTCCGCATGGACGACTACACGCGCGACGGTCTCGCCTTCGGCGTGCAGATCCAGGAACGGATCCTGCGCCGCATGGGCGCGACCGAAGTCGACAGCGACGGCGCCGGCCTGAGCGTCGCGATCATGGCCGGCAGCACGCGCATGGGCAGCGACCCGACGCGCTCGGTGGTGGACAGTCATTGCCGCAGCCACGACCACGCCAATCTGTGGATTCTCGGCACCTCGGTATTCCCGACCGCGCCCGTGAGTCCGCCCACCGTCACCGCCGGCGCGCTCGCATTGCGCGCGGCCGACCGTCTGCTGGAGGACTTGCGGCCGGCGTGACGTTCGCGCAGGGTCGGGTAATTCATGATCTCTCGCTGAGGGCGCCGGGACGCGGGGAAAACCATCGGGAAAGTTTGCCGTTTGGTCTTTTTCCCAGCGTCCCGGCGCCCTCAGCGAGAGCAACTTTGGTTTTTTCGCTCTCCCGGCGATCAGCGAGGTGTCACATGCAGCGTCGTTCCTTCCTGCAAGTCCTGCTCGCCGGCGTGGCGGGCGTATTTTCCTGGCTGCGTGGTGACGGCGCGGCGGCCGCGACCGTCGCCTCGCCACCCGGCGACGTCAGCGGCATCGGGCGCATCCGCGCCGCATTTCCATCGCCCTTTCCCGATCCGTCGGGCCGCGAGCGTCTGCTCGGTGACATCACCGGCGCCCTGCGCGCACTGTTTGCGAAACGCACCGGCGCGATCCGGCTCGCCGGCGACGCCTTGCTCGACTACGACCATGCGCGCAACGCGCGTCTGCCGCGCAACATGGCCGCCGACACGCACGAGGCCGTCGCGCCGTTGTTGAAACACCTCGACGGCATGATCCAGTGGGCACATCCGGACGTGCATCGCCTGCACGGCGGCGCGACCGCGGCGTCGGTGATCGGCATGACGCTCGCCGCGGTGGAGGACCCGAACCTGGTGTGGGACGACCTGAGCCAGGGCGCCGCCTCGGCCGAGATGGAAGTGGCCGCGATGCTGGCCGACCTGATGGGTTTCGATCCGGCGCAGGCGAGCGGCATCTTCACCTTCGGCGGCACCGGCACCACGCTCTACGGCGTGCGCCTCGGCATCGAGAAGGCGCAGCCCGGCGCCTTCCATGACGGCGTCAACGCGCCGATGCGCGTGTTCGCCTCCGACGTCGCGCACTACGCCAAGCTCAGTTCCGCCGGCTGGCTCGGCCTCGGCATGAACGCGATGCAGGCGGTGCCGACCACCGACGACAACGCCATGGACCTCGATGCGCTCGAACAGGCGTTGCGCGCAACCATCGAGGACGGACGGCGCATCGCCTGCATCGTCGCCACCGCCGGCAGCACGGATGCCTTCGGCGTCGACGACGTGGGCGCGATCGCCGCCCTGCGCGATCACCTGACCGCCGAGTACAAACTCGACTATCGCCCGCATCTGCACGTCGACGCCGTCGTCGGCTGGTCCTACCGCGCGTTCTCCGACTACGACTTCGAGGTCAATCCGCTCGCGCTGTCGCCGCGTGCGCGCGACGGCATCCGCGCCGTCAGCGCGCGCATGGAAGGCCTGCAACACGCCGACTCGATCGGCATCGACTTCCACAAGAGCGGCTGGACCTCGTACATGTCGAGCCTGTTCCTGGTGC
>JAQVJI010000260.1 GCA_028695255.1 Chromatiales bacterium
CGGCCTCCCAGCCAAAGGCGTGGCTGCGCGAGGCGGCATTGCCGAATACGCCCGCACGCGTCAGACAACCCGACATCGCCTCCGCCACCCGCTCGTCCACCGGCGTCGTCGCCGAATAGTCGAGATATATGGGAAGTTGCAAGGACAGACTGGATTCGCTCACGAGACCTCCGTCGGATTCGTCGTCACAGGTGCTGGACTCAGCCGACCCGACGCATGGGCCGACCGCCGTTTTCCATCTGTATGCGTTCCTGGCGTGCGACAACATCCTGCACGCCATGGCGTTCCATGATGTCGCCGAGTGTGATGTTGGCGAGGAAATGCCGGATCTGCTCGCTCAAGGCCATCCACAGATCGTGGGTCAGGCAGGGCGCATCGTCCTGGCAATCGCCCTTGCCGCCGCAGCGCGTGGTGTCGACCTTTTCGTCCACCGCCGAGATGATTTCCTCGACCGAGATCTCGGTCGCCGGCCGGCTCAGCGAATAGCCGCCGCCCGGTCCGCGCGTGCTGACCACCAGGCCGCGCTTGCGCAGTTTGGAGAACAACTGTTCCAGGTAGGACAGGGAAATGCCCTGCCTGCCGGAGATGTCGGCCAGCGAAATCGGCCCCTCGTTGTTGTGGATCGCCAGATCCAGTAATGCCGTCACGGCGTAGCGCCCCTTGGTGGTCAGTCGCATAACACACTCCCCGGAATCTTGAAGGATCGTAGCAATAACTTAGTTATTTAGTCAAGAATTAACCGCGCTTTTCTGCGGCGTTTCAGACGGTGCTTCCGATTGCAGTGCGGGTTCCGGCGCGATCCCCGGCATGTCCTTGGGATCGATCTCCGGAATGTGGCTGTCGTCCACGTCGCCCCCGATCTGGCGCAACGCATGACTGGTCTCCTCCATGCGCTGATCCAGCGTGTGCAGGTGATCCAGAATGCGGTTGATCGCATTGGCCACCGGGTCAGGCATGTCCTTGCTCATACCGTAGGCATCGAATCCCATCTTGCGCGCCATCGCCTCGCGGCGCGCCTCCTCGACCGCCCTTTCCGCGGCCGGCGTGACGATGCGTCCCGGTATGCCGACGACGGTGGCGCCGTCCGGCACGTCCTTGAGCACCACGGCATTCGACCCGACGCGGGCACCGTCGCCGATGCAGATCGGACCCAGCACCTTGGCGCCGGCGCCGATCACCACGTTGTTGCCGAGCGTCGGATGGCGCTTGCCCTTCTGCCAGCTCGTGCCGCCGAGCGTGACGCCGTGATAGATCGTGCAGTCGTCGCCGATCTCGGCCGTCTCGCCGATCACCACGCCCATGCCGTGATCGATGAAGAAACGCCGGCCGATGCGCGCGCCCGGATGGATCTCGATGCCGGTGAGCCAGCGCCCGAGATGGGCCACAAAGCGCGCGAACCAGAACCAGCCACGGCGCCACAGCCACGCGCTGGCACGATGCACCATCAGCGCATGGATGCCGGGATAGGCAGTGAGCACCTCGAAGGTGTTGCGCGCGGCAGGGTCGCGCTCGAATACACAGGCGATATCTTCGCGTAAACGCTCGAACATGATCTCGTCCGTTGGGCCGGAAACCGCCACCAGCCCGGTCTCTGCCGGGCGGATTTCTGAGCGGTCAAGTCTGCCATTATAACGAAGGCCCCCGGCCCGTGACAGTTTGCCGCGACCGCCGCAACGCCAGGGCCGAACGAAGCCGCCAGCCCAGCAGCACGACGAGCACCGCAGCATGCAGCAACGGCTGCTGGAGATCGGCCTTGACCATCAGCGCGAAATGCAGCACGCCCAGGATCGCCGCCGGATAGATCAGCCGGTGCAGACGCTTCCAGCGCCGCCCGCCCAGACGGCGCTGCATGGCGTCGGTGGATGTGATGGCCAGCGGAATCAGCAACAGCAACGCCGCAAATCCGGTCATCTGCGGCAGGCGGGTGAACAGGTCCTCGGCGATGGCCGGCCAGTCGAAACCCTGGTCGAGCCCCAGATACAGGCCGAAATGCCCGACCAGCCAGAAAAAGGATGCCAGTCCCAGCATCCGGCGCAGGCGCACCGGCCAGCGCCAGCCGGTGAGTCTGCAAAGAGGCGTGACCGCGAGCGTCAGCAACAGGAAGCGCAGACCCCAGGTGCCGGTATGAATGAGCACGGCCTCGACCGGTTCGGCACCGAGACCGTCGGTCAGGGCGCGATGCAGCAGCACGGCCGCGGGCGCCAGGCACAGCGCGAGCGTCGCGGCCCTGGCCCACCACAGCCAGACCGGCGTGGAAGTCGGCGTCCGCACCGTCAGTAGAACTTGCGCAGATCCATGCCGGCGTAGAGTTGCGCCACCTGCTCCGCATAGCCGTTGAACGGCAGCGTATCGCGACGGCGCAGTTCGCCGATGCGGCGTTCCGTCGCCTGGCTCCAGCGCGGGTGCGGCACGGCCGGATTCACGTTGGCGTAGAAACCGTACTCGCGCGCCGCAGCCCGGTTCCATGAGGTCGGCGGTTCCTGCTCGGTGAAGCGGATGCGCACGATGGACTTGATGCTCTTGAAGCCGTATTTCCACGGCACCACCAGCCGGATCGGCGCGCCGTTCTGGTTCGGCAGCGCGTCGCCGTACATGCCGACCGCGAGGATGGTCAGCGGATGCATCGCCTCGTCCATGCGCAGACCCTCGACATAGGGCCAGTCGAGGATCGAACGGCGCTGACCCGGCATCTGTTCCGGATCGTGCAGGGTCTCGAAGGCCACGTATTTCGCCCGCGACGTGGGTTCGAAACGGCGGATGAAGTCGGCCAGCGGGAAACCGACCCACG
>JAQVJI010000078.1 GCA_028695255.1 Chromatiales bacterium
AGCTACATGACGCGCCGTCTGCTGGAGGCCAATCTGCACAACGACGTCGAGCGTCTGGACGAGGTCTCCGGTTT
This sequence comes from Chromatiales bacterium, assembly GCA_028695255.1. Lineage (GTDB taxonomy): Bacteria > Pseudomonadota > Gammaproteobacteria > Ectothiorhodospirales > Ectothiorhodospiraceae > JAQVJI01. The sequence goes on from JAQVJI010000078.1 coordinate 75, forward strand.
GCTGAAGGAAATCAAGAGCGGTTGGGATGCCGTCCGTCCGGCTGGCTGAGCCCGTGCCGCCCCCATCGTTCGATCATGTGCCGTCTGATCTCGCGGAACGTCTGCGCGAGGTCGTGGCGATGTCCGACCGGCTGCGGGAAGTGTCCCGCCGCGGCGAGGTGGATGCGCTGATCGAACAGGAGTCCCTGTGCCGGGGCGCCATCGAGGCGGTGGTCGAGGAGTTGAAGACCGTCGATGCGACCACCGAGGGCGAGCGCGAGTCGATACGGCTGGCGCTGCGCCACGCCCAGTCCGTCTACGCCGAGGTCGAGGATGCGTTGCGCCGGGCGCGCGACGAGATCGGCCGCGAGTTGCAGAAGTACAAGACCGGGCGCAAGGCCCGGCGGGCCTACGAAGACAACCTCTGAAGTCCTCCGGCGTATGCCGGGTCAATTCTCCTGCACGGCCGGCGCCTGCTTGCGTGTCGCCATGACCTTCAGATAGGCGACGATCGCATCGATCATCGCCGGACGGTCCTGGCCGTCGTAGACCAGCGGCGGCATGCTCGTGTCGTAGCGCATCGAGCGCGGCGCATCGATCCAGCGTCGCAGCCAGTGTTCATCGAAGTATTCCGTCACACTCACCGGATAGTTCAGTTCCACGGCCTTGGCGCCGCCTTCGCCGTTGATGGTATGGCAACTCATGCAGTACTTGCGGAATGCCAGAAATCCCTGCCTGACCTCGGCTGCGGCGTCGGTCGGGGGCGCCATGCGGGGAAAGCGGTCGCTGAACTCGATCAGGTCGAGCGCCACTACCTGATACGGCCACGCGGCCGCGCCTTCCTGTTGCAGTTCCGGTGCATCCAGATTGTTCCAGACCAGATAGAACGGTCCGAGATCGACGGTCTCGCCCTGTCGTACGTTGTGCAGCCGGAATGCGGCGTCGTCGGCACGGCGATGCACCAGCCAGGCCTCGAAACGCAGCAGGTCGGCGACGGGAATGGCCGGCTGGTAACCGTCCTCGCAACTGACGAGCAGTTCGCCGCGGTTGCGCCAATCCGCGCCATAGACGGCGTCGAGCAATGCATCGAGGCGAAAGCCTGCATAACGCACCGATGACGGATCGTGCGGTTCGTGTACCTCGATGATGCGTTCGCCGATCTCCGATTGCATGCGGGCGAGCGACAGCGTGCCGACGTCATGGCCGCGATCACGCAACGTCAGATCCTGCGCTGCGACGCATGCGGGGGCCAGCAGGAGCAGCAGGAGGAGAGCGCCGCGGACGGGCGTCATGTCGATGGCGACCGTCGTCAGGCCAGATCGGCCTGCGACGTGAGGTCGAGACGTTCGAATTCTTCAGCCGCGACCGGCGGGCTGAACAGGAAGCCCTGCGCCTCGTCGCAACCGTAGGTACGCAGCATCGCGAGCTGCCGCGGCTGCTCCACGCCCTCGGCGACGACCCGCAGACGCAGGCTGTGCCCGAGCCGTATCACTGCGTTGACGATGGTTGCGTCTTCCGCGTTGTCCGCCATGTCGCGGACGAAGCTGCGGTCGATCTTGAGACAGTCGACCGGGAAGCGCTTGAGATAGCTCAGGCTCGAATAGCCGGTGCCGAAGTCGTCGATCGAGAGCTGCACGCCCATTTCGTTGAGGGCGAGCAGCGTCTTCAACGTCGCGTCGGCGTCGCGCATCGCCAGCGACTCGGTGATCTCCAGGTCGAGATGCCGCGGCGGCAGGCCGCTGTCTTCGAGAATTCGGCGCACGAGTTTTTCCAGCCCGGGATGGAGCAGTTGCCGTGCCGACAGGTTGACCGACACCGTGAACGTCGACAGTCCGCCATCCAGCCACCGGCGCGCCTGGCGGCAGGCTTGGTTCAGTACCCATTCGCCGATCGGCACGATGAGACCGGATTCCTCCGCCACCGGGATGAAGCGCGTCGGCGGCACGATCGGCTCGCCCGGCGGCTGCCAGCGTACCAGCGCCTCGGCGCCGACCGTGCGGCCGCTGGCGAGATCGACCTTCGGCTGGTAATGCAGGATCAGTTCCTCGCGCTCCAGCGCGCGGCGCAGGCCGTTGTCCAGCATCACGCGTTCGAAGGCCTGAGCATTCATGTCGGAGGCATAGAACTCGTAACCGTTGCCGCCGGCCTTCTTGGCATGGTCGAGCGCGTTGTCGGCGTTGCGGATCAGGCTCTCGGGTTCGAAGCCGTCGTTCGGATAGATGCTCACGCCGGTGCTGAGCGTGATGCTGATGTGGTGGCCCTCGATGTCGAAGGGCCGCTGCATGCGTTCGTAGATCTTCTCGATCACTGCAATGGCGCCTTCGCTGCCGGTATGGCTGAGGGCGAGGATGAATTCGTCGGAACCGGACCGGGCGATGGTGTCGGCGTCGCGCACGCAGGTCTGGCAGCGGCGGGCCACCTGTTGCAGGAGCTGGTCGCCGACCAGGTGGCCGAGCGAATCGTTGATGGCCTTGAAGCGGTCGATGTCGAGAAACAGCACCGAGACCTGCTGCCGTTCGCGCTGTGCATTCGCAAGCATGCGCGACAGGCGGTCGAGCAACAGGGTGCGGTTGGGCAGGGCGGTGAGCCCGTCGAAATAGGCGAGGTGCTGGATGCGCGCCTCGTAGGATTTGTGTTCGCTGATGTCGCTGACGATGCAGATGTAGTGCCCCTGTCCGCGTATGCCGCCCGCCGCGCGCACCGTCAGCCAGGCCGGGTAGATCTCGCCGTTGCGGCGGCGGTTCCAGATCTCGCCCTGCCACCAGCCCTGGCGCAGGACCTGCCGCCAGAGATCGCGGTAGAAGGTCGGTTCGTGGCGGCCGGAATCGAGCATCGACGGCGGTCTGCCCTGGACTTCCTCGGCGGAGAAACCGTTGATCTCGGTGAACGCGCGGTTGACCTGAAGAATGCGCCGCCGACGGTCGGTGATGACGATGGCGTCGCGCGAGTGTTCGAACACCTGTGCCGCCAGTTGCAGGGCTTCCTCGTTGCGCAGCCGTTCCAGTTCCGCGCTGGCGCGGGTGCCGAAGATCTCGAACATCGAGCGTTCGCGCTCGCTGACGCCCAGCGGCTTGACGTCGACGATCGCGACCAGGCCCAGCGGGCGTCCGTTGTGGTCGGACAACGGCATGCCGAAATAGCTTTCGGCCTGCATCTCCCGCAGCATGCGGTCGTCCGGAAAACGTTGCCGGATGCCGGAGGCGTAGAAACAGGTCTGAAGACCGATCACCTCGCGGCAGGGGGTGGCGGCGAGCGCATAGTCGAAATTGGGGGCGATGGCGCCGTCGGCCCAGACCGCGACGGTACGCACGCGCTCGTCTTCGCAGAGTTCGCCGACGAAGGCGTAGCGGGCGTCGAGCGTGCCCGCGAGCTGTTCCACCAGACGTTCGAAAAAGGCCCTGCCGGTGACGCCGGCGGTCATGCCGGCCAGGATCTGCAACACACGGTCGGAGCGTTCGAGCGAGGCCCGTATTGCCGTCAGATCGGCCGCCGACGCGCCATCCGGCACGGGTTCGGGCGTTCGCAGGCGTGCCCACAGGGCGCGGTACCAGCGACCACCGGTCTGTGTTCCCTTCATGCGATGCTCCGTGCGGCTGGCGTGGCGGTCTGGCTGATGGCGGACGGAAGCAGGACTGGGGACATGGGGCGTCGCATGTTCGGGCTTGCCGCGATATTACCGTTTGCGTGCACCGATGTGCCAGCGATCGCCGGCGCGAAGATGATCTCTGGCAGGTTCGACGGAACGCTTGAACATGGCCGCAGTGGTCCTTTCCAGGCGGAGTCGGCGAATGACGGATGCTGTTTGTGCTGCACTTCACGCTGGCCTATCCTTGTGCGCTGGAACCCACCGCCGACCCGCGGACGCAACCCATGTCGCGTCCGATCGACGAACCCAACGGAAGCCATCGGCCATGTCCGCCTATCTGAGTCCAGCCACCCAGTACCCTTCAACCAACCGCGCGCCCTTCCGGGTCCTGGTCGTCGACGACGTGGCCACCAACCGCGTGATGCTGCGGGCGATCCTCGCCGCGCACGGCTACGAGGTGGTGGAGGCCGATTGCGGCGAGGCGGCGCTGGCGCGGCTGGTCGAACTGGAGTTCGACGCGGTGATCCTGGACGTGCTGATGCCCGGCAAGTCGGGCTTCGACGTCTGTCGCGAGATCCGCCTGGAACTGGGTTTCGAATTCCTGCCGGTCATCATGCTGACGAGTCTCGGCAGTCCGGACGACATGGCGATGGGCTTCGAGAGCGGCGCCACCGATTTCGTCACCAAGCCCTACAACAATGTGGAACTGGTCGCGCGCGTCAATTCGGCCGTGGCCCAGAAGCGCCTTACCGACCGCCTGGACGATACCGAATCGGTGCTGTTCGCGCTGGCGCGCATGGTCGAGTCCAAGGACCGCAACACCCGCGACCACTGCGACCGGCTGTCGCACATGGCGGTGGTGTTCGGGCGTTCGCTCGGGCTGTCCTTCGACGAACTGGAGGCGCTCAGGCGCGGCGGCATCCTGCACGACATCGGCAAGCTCGGCATTCCGGACGGCATCCTGCTCAAGGAGGGACCGCTGACCGAGTCGGAGTGGCTGATCATGCGTCAGCATCCGGTGATCGGGGCCGAGCTCTGCACGCCGCTGCGCACCATGCGCAAGACCGTCGACATCATTCGTCATCATCACGAAAAATGGAACGGCGCGGGTTATCCGGACGGACTGTCCGGTACCGACGTACCGCTGCTGGCGCGCGTGTTCCAGGTGGTCGACGTGTTTGATGCCCTGACCACCGAACGTCCCTACAAGCCGGCCTTCCCGGTCGATCAGACCATCGATATCCTCGAACGCGAAACCGCGGACGGCAACTGGGACCCCGATCTCATGCAGCGTTTCCTGCACATCCTGAACGACCAGCCCGAGCAGTTGCAGCGGCCGTTGGGGGCGCCGATGGACCCCAGTGCGCGCATCCTGGCGCGCGTGCTGCAAAGCGGTCGCCCAGACTGGGAGCGCGGCTGACCGCCCCGCCCCGCAGCGCATCCATGCCGCAGACCGCCCGCAGCACCGACGTTTCACCCGCCGCCGCGCCGCTCTCGCTGCTCGGCGTGCGCTGCGGCGGACGGGTGTTCGCACTCGACGTGAGCGCGGTCGATCGTGCCTCCTGGCTGGTCGCCGTGCATCCGCTGCCGTCGGCGCCGGACTGGGTGATCGGTCTGGCGCGGCTGGCGGGCGAGCCGGTGCCGATGCTGGATCTCGCGCGCTGCCTGGGTCTGGATCGGGTTACATCGAGATATGTCCTCGATACGCCGGTGGTATGGGTGCGCGCGGGTGATCGTGCCGCCGGACTGGTGGTGGACGAGATCCTCGACGTGGTCGATGCCGAGGGCGGCGTGCTGCACCTGCGCGACTTCTTCACCGGCGGACGCCCGTTGTTGCGGGGCGTGGCGATGGTCGGTACGGAACAGTGGTTGTTGCTGGACGCACGGCGCGTGGTCGAGGTCGATCTCGGCACCGACACGATCGATCTGGCACTCGACCCGACGGCATTGCAGACCTGGATCGAGGCCGGCGCATGACGCTCGCCGCGGCGCAGGCATCGCTGACGTCGCCGCAGCGCGAGGCGCTGCTCGAAGCGCTGCGCCTGCGCACCGGCCTCAAGCTCCAGCCGCATCAGATGGCGGACGTCGACGGCATCGTGCGCGACGCCTGCGAGCGTTTCGTCTACCGCGACGTGGAGGAACTGCTGCACGCCCTGAAGGCCGATGCGGGCGTCACGCCGCAGCTCGAATATCTGGTTGGCCGCGTCACCATCGGCGAGAGCTATTTCTTTCGCGACGACGAACAACTGCGTTTCCTGCGCGAGCACTGGCTGCCGGCGCTGATCGAAAGCCGGCGCGATTCGCCGCTGCCGAGCATCCGCATCTGGAGCGCCGGCTGTTCGGCCGGACAGGAGATCTATTCGCTGGCGATGCTGCTGCTCGACACGCTGCCGGACCCGGACAGTTGGACGCTGCATCTGCTCGGCACCGACATCAACGCCGACAGTCTGGCACTGGCGGTGCGCGGCTGCTATTCCGAATGGTCGCTCAGGGCCACGCCGCAGGCGGTGCGCGAACGACACTTCGCCCGCGACGGCGACCGCTACTGCCTGCGGCCGCAGGTGCGCGATCTGGTCAAGTTCGCCTACCTCAATCTGCACGAGGACCGCTTCCCGACCATGCTGAGCGGCACCGGCGCGATGGACCTGATCCTGTGCCGCAACGTGTTCATCTATTTCGATCCGCAACTGGTGCCGGCGGTGATGGACAAGTTCCAGGCCAGTCTGGTACCGGACGGTTGCCTGATACTCGGCGCCGCCGATCTGTCGGCGCAGGAGCGACCGGGTCTGGAGCTCGTGAACCGCGGTAACGTCTTCTACTACCGCCGCCCGCCCGAGATGCCGGCCGTCGTGCCCGCGCCGCCACCGCCGCCGCGACCGACCCGCGCGCGCTATCCGGACGTGGTGGAACTGCTGCGCGAACAACGTTGGGAGTCGGTGGTCCAGAAGGTCGACGAATACGCGGTGCGCAACGGCGAGGACGCTGAACTGGCGCAGCATCGCGCCAAGGCCCTGGCCAACCTCGGACGCTTCGATGCGGCGGCGAACGCCAGCGGCACGAGTCTCGAAATGGCGCCGCTCGACAAGCACACCTATCTGATCCGCGCGCTGATCATGCTGGAACTGAACGACCTGGAACGCGCGGCCGAGTGTCTGCGCAAGGCCATCTATCTCGACTCCGGTTTCGTCGAGGCGCATTTCCAGCTCGGCCTGCTGCAATTGCGCATGGGCGACCGCAAGGCCGGCCTGCGCAGCCTGAGCAACGCGCTGGAACTCGCCGAGCACATCGATCCCGGTCGTCCGGTGCACAACGCGCCCGGCCTGCTGTTCGGTCGCCTGGCCGAACTGCTGCGCAGCGAACTCGCCGTGCATCGTGAGGAGGGTGGACGATGAATGGGTGGGGATGTGGGGACCACCAGGGACGAAGGGTAGGAGCCCGGCCCCCCGGGCGATGCGGCGGGCACGCGGCTTCGATCGACCCCGGTCGCCGAGAGGGCTCGGCTCCTACCTCGTTCCGGAGAAATGGGCATGACCGACATTGATGAGGTGACGCCGCAGGGCAGCGCCTTCGAGCGCCTGCCGGCCGAGGCCGAGGCACGGCGCATCCTGGCCGAGCGGCTGGACGCGCTGGCACGGGTGGAGGACGAGGCGCCGCAGGAGGGCGAGCCGATGATCCTGTTCCGGCTCGGGCGCGAGGAGCGCTACGCGGTGCCGCTGGTCCGCTGCGAGGAGATCGTGCCGGATGCCGCCATCACGCCCGTGCCCTGCACGCCGCGGTTCATCGCCGGCGTCATCAACCGCCGCGGCGAGGTATTGACGGTGCTCGATCCGGCGGCCTTTTTTCAGGTCGAGGCGGCCGCCATGGCGGGCAACGACGTGCTGGTCGTGCGTGCCGCGGGCCAGACGGTCGGCCTGCGTGTGGACGAGGTGCTGGGACGGCTGGGCGTCGATATGCGTGCGCTGGCGCCGGCGATTCCGTCCGTCGGCGTCTCCAACCTCGCCTGGGTGCGGGGCATCCATGGCGGCAACACGACCGTGATCGACGTCGACGCCATGCTGGCCGACCCGGCGATCCTGGTCGACGAACGCACGGCATGACGATTTCGATGCAGTCCTTTTGGCAACACGATTCAAAACGGTTCGAGGAAATACAACGTGTCTGAATCCAAGACCACCGAACGTCAACTGTCCGCGGACGCGAACGTCCACGAGGCCGCCTTTGCCGCCGGCATCCGCAACGTGGACGCGGCCGAATGGGAACGGCGCAAGCTTTTCATCGGTTTCACCGACGAGGACGCGCGCATCCTGGCCGGACTCTCGCCGCTGATGGCACGCCATGCCGACGGCATCGTCGACCGGTTCTACGATGCGGTACAGGCGATGCCCAATCTGACGCGCCTGATCCTGGAGGCCGGTTCCACGGTGGAACGGCTGAAGGCCTCGCAGAAGCGTTATCTGCTGGAGCTGTTCGCCGGCGATTACGGCGAATCCTATTTCCATCACCGGCTTGGTGTAGGTGTGATGCACTACCGCATCGGACTCGGACCGCAGTGGTATCTCGGCGGTTTCAGCGTCTACACCCAAGCCATCCTGCCGGTGCTGCGCCAGCACTTCCGCTTCCGCCCGGCGCAGTTCGAGCGTGCCCTGGTGGCGCTCAATCGGCTGCTGAGCCTGGATTCGCAGCTCGGCATGGACGCCTACATACAGACCGTGTTGCAGGGCCTGGAACAGATCAGCCTGTCGAAGAGCGAGGTCGATCGTCGCGTCGCCGATTATCACGCCTTCGTCGCGCAGGTCTCGACCGGTGACCTGAGCCGCCGCATCGAGATCGAGGGCGACGACGAGCTGTGGGGTCTTGGACGCCAGTTGAACGAGATGACCGGGCGTCTGGCCGACATGACGGGCGAGGTCGGCGAGGCCAGCGCCAGCGTGATGACGGCGGTGGAACAGCTCCAGCAGACCGTCAACGAACAGTCGGCCGGGGCCTCGGAACAGGCCAGCGCCGTGAGCGAGACGGCCTCGACGCTGGAAGAGATTCGCGTCACCTCCGGCCAGACCCGCGACAAGGCGCTGGCACTCGGGCAACTGGCCGAGCGCACGCGCGGCGAGGGTGACCGCGGTCAGGCGGCGGTCGAGCAGACGGTGGCGGCGATGCGCGACATCCGCAACAAGGTCGAGGCCATCGCCACCCACATCCTGAGCCTGAGCGAACAGACGCAGCAGATCGGCGACATCACGGGTCTGGTCAGCAATCTCGCCCAGCAGTTGAAGATCCTCGCGCTCAACGCCGCCATCGAGGCCGGCAAGGTCGGCGACGCCGGCAAGGGCTTCGCGGTGGTGGCGGGCGAGGTGCGCGAACTGGCCGAGCAGTCGCAGGAGGCGACGGTGCAGATACAGGCCATCCTGCAGGAAATCCAGCGTGCCACCGACCGCTCGGTGATGGCGACCGAGGAGGGCGCCAAGGGCGTCGACGCCGGCATCCGGCTGGTCGACCAGGCCGGGCAGGTGATGCGCGATCTCGCTGCCACCATCGACCAGACGACGGTGGCCGGCCAGCAGATCGTCGCCGCGGTACGTCAGGAGGCGGCCGGCATCGATCAGATCTCGGCCGCGATGAAGGACATCAACGGCGCCACGCGGCAACTGCTGACATCCACCCAGCAGACCCGCCAGACCACGCAGAGCCTGGCCGAGATCGCGCGCCGGCTGCGCGACCGCGTCGCCGTCTACAAGCTCTGAGACACGGCGCAGGACATGGACCTCGATCCCGAATTGCAGCAACTGCTGCTGTCGACCTTCGCGGCCGAGCTGGACGAGCAGTTGCAGGTCGTCACCGATCGGCTGCTCGCGCTGGAGCGCGGTGCGCTCGGCGACGCCGAGCGCATCGAGGCCTATGAGATCGTTTTCCGCGCCACCCACAACATCAAGGGTGCCGCCCGCGGCGTCGGTGCCGAGGCCGTCGCCGACATCGCGCATCGTCTGGAATCGCTGTTCAGCCGCCTGAAGAACCGCGTGCGCCTGCTGGCGCCGCCGCTGATCGACCTGTGCCTGGAGGCGGTCGACGGCATCCGCCGACTGCATGCCGGCTGGCAGCCGGGCGAACCGCTGGCCGCGCCCTTGAGCGCACTGCACGAATCGCTGGCGACGCGGCTCGAACGCGTCGACGGCGAGATGCCGGGCAAACCGCCGGCCGCAGCGCCACCGCCACCGGCGGCGCCCGCGCCGGATGCCAGGGCCGCCGCCCAGCCGGCCTCGTCCCCCGAGCGCGGCGAGGCCGCCGACGTGGTGCGCGTCGACCTCGCGCGGCTGGGCGGCGTGTCGGCGCTCGCGGCGGAACTCGAAGTGGTCAAGGTCGAGATCCAGGAACACCTGGCCGCATTGCGCACGCTGGAGGCGCGCATCGCCCGCCATGCGCTGCGTCTGCGCAACGATCGGCCGCGCCTGCACGGCGCGTTCGGCGATGCCGCCGACGAGGCGATGCCGCTCATCGATCAGCAGATCGAGGCGGCCTCGGCGCTGCATGGCGGCGGGCGCATCGCGCACAAGGCGCTGCGTACCACCAGCCGGCGCTTCGATCATCTGGTCGACGAACTCAATCTGCACGTGCGCATGCTGCGCATGGTGCGCGCCGGCACGTTGCTGATGCCGATGCAGCGCACGGTACGCGATCTGGCGCGCGATCTCGGCAAGAGCGTGCAACTGGAGACGACGGGCGATGCGGTCGAACTCGACCGCGCGATCCTGGAAGGTATCAAGGACCCGCTGATGCACCTGTTGCGCAACGCGCTCGATCACGGCATCGAGACGCCGGAGGCGCGGGCGGCGGCGGGCAAGCCGGCCGAGGGCCTGATCCGTCTGGCGGTCGAACGCGTCGGATCGCGCATCCACGTGCGGGTCGCGGACGACGGTGCCGGCATCGATCCCGAGCACATCGCGCGCCTGGCCGTCGAACGCGGACTGCTGGATGCCGCGAGCCTGCGCGACCTCGGCCGCGAACAGAAGCTCGACCTGATCTTCCTGCCCGGTTTCAGCAGTCGGGTCGAAGTGACCGAGCTGTCGGGTCGCGGCGTCGGACTGGACGTCGTGCGTGCCAACGTGCAGGCGCTCAAGGGTCGCGTGGTGGTGGAGAGCCGGCCGGGCGAGGGCAGCCGCTTTCTGCTCGATCTGCCGCTGACGGTCGCCACCGAACGCGGCCTGATCGTGCGCGTGACGGGCGAGGCGATGGTGATTCCGGGTTCCGCCGTCACGCGCGTGCTGGAGACCGCGCGCGACGCGCTGGTGCAGGTCGAGGCCGGCACTGCCGTGCTGCTGGACGGCGAGCCGGTGGTGTTGCGCGACCTGGCCGAGATTCTGGAACGGCCGCGCGCGAACGCGCCGGGCGATCGGCTGTCGATCGTCGTGGTGACGGCCGGTTGGCAGCGCGTGGCGCTGATCGTCGACGAGATCGTGCGCGACCGCGAGATGGTGGTGAAGCGTCTGGCGCGTCCGCTGCTCGCCGTGCGCAACGTCGCGGGTGCGACGCTGTCCGGTACCGGCGAGGTGATGATGGTGCTGAATCCCGTCGACCTCGTGCGTTCGGTCAGTGGCGCGCGTCTGAACCTGCAACCGGCACCGGCCACAGAGATCGCCAAGGCCCAGTCTGCGGCACATCAGGTACTGGTGGTCGACGATTCGGTCACCACGCGCATGCTGGAGCGCAACATCCTGGAAAAGAACGGCTACCGCGTGACGCTCGCAAGCGACGGTCAGCAGGCCTGGGACATGCTCGCGCGGCAGCGCTTCGATCTGGTGGTCACCGACGTCGAGATGCCGGTGATGAACGGTCTGGAACTCACCTCGCGCATCAAGGGCAGCGAGGCGCACCGCGACATCCCGGTCATCATCGTCACCTCGCTCGGCGACGAACACGACCGCCGCCGCGGCATCGAGGTCGGCGCCGACGGCTACGTCGTGAAATCGCAGTTCGAGACCGGCCGGCTGCTGGAGCTGGTACGGCAACTGATATGAAAAATGAAACCGCCAAGTACGCCAAGATGAATGGCGGGGCGACCGTTCTGGCTGCGGGATCGCAGTCGTTCCGGGCCTTTTGTTCTGGCGTCCCTGGCGGTAAACCAGTATGGCCATGAACGATACGACGACGAAAAAAATCCGCATTCTGCTGGTCGAGGACTCGGCCGTGGTGGCGTTGCTGCTGAAGGCGATCTTCGAGCAGGAGCCCGACTTCGAGGTCGTGGGGCGGGCCGAGAAC
>JAQVJI010000261.1 GCA_028695255.1 Chromatiales bacterium
TCACCGAGATCAAGGCCATCAAGGCCGTGTTCGGCGCCCGCGCATCCACGCTTTCGATCTCTTCGACCAAGTCCATGCACGGCCATGCGCTCGGTGCCAGCGGTGCGCTCGAACTGATTGCCATGATCGAAGCGGTCCGCACGGGTATCGTGCCGCCGACCATCGGCATTGAGGAACTCGACCCCGAGTGCGATCTCGACGTGACGCCCAACGTCGCCCGCGAACGTCCCCTGCGCGCGGCGATCAGCAACGCCTTCGCGTTCGGCGGCACGAACGCGGTGGTGGCGGTCAGGCGGTTCAACGATTGAAGGCATCGGACCCCATGCACCCATCGGCGCGGAGACAGTCGGACGCCAGCCACCGATGACGGTCCCATTCGCATCCAGCCATGGCGTACAGGCCTGCGCCGCGACCATCCTGCGCCTGCGCTGGGCGATCATTCTGTTCGTCTGCGCGATCACCGCCGTCAGCGGCTACGGCCTGCGTTTTCTCGGCTTCGATCCGGACACGCGCGTCTTCTTCGACATGGACAATCCCGAGCGGATGGTCTTCGAGGAAATGGAACGCACGTACCGCCGCGCCAACACGCTGGTGTTCGTGGTGGCGCCGGAGGACGGCCGCGTGTTCACGCGCGAGACGCTGGCGGCGGTCGACTGGCTGACCGAGCGTGCCTGGCACATCCCCTACGTCACCCACGTCTCGTCGCTCACCAACCAGCAGCGGGTGCGGACGCTGGAAGACGAGATCATCGTCCAGCCCTTGATCCCGGCTCCGGCCGATCTCGATGCGCAGACGATCGAGGATGCGGCCGCCGCCACGCGCGAGCGCGAGGATCTCGTCGGACTGCTGGTGTCGCCGACGCTGGACGTGACGGCGGTCGGCATGCTGGTGGACATCCCGCGATCGAATCATGAAGCGATTCCACGGATCGCGCGCGCCGCGCGCGCATTGGCCGACGAACTGCGCGACCGCTTTCCGCAGGTCGAGGTCCACCTGAGCGGCGGCGCGATGGCCGACATGGCCTTCGGCGAGGCGGCGGAACGCGATCTGTCCACGCTGCTGCCGGCGATGCTGATCCTGATCGTCGTCACGCTGACCGTCGGCCTGCGATCCTTCCCCGGCATGCTGATCGCGCTCGCAGTGGTGGGCAGTGCCCTGCTGACCACGCTCGGCCTGGCGGGCTGGCACGGGCTGCTGCTCAACAGCGCCAGCAGCGCCGCGCCGATCGCGATCCTCGCACTTGCACTGGCCGACTGCGTCCACATCAGCGTCAGCACCCATCAACGCCGTCAGGCGGGGCTGCCGCTCTACGACGCGATCATCGAGGCGCTGCGCATCAATGCCGTGCCGGTCATGATCACCAGCCTCACCACCATCGTCGGCTTCCTCACCCTCAACCTGAGCGCGTCGCCGCCGTTCGCGCAGCTCGGCAACCTCATCGCGCTCGGCATGGCCATCGCGCTGATCTACAGCCTCACGCTGCTGCCGGCATTGCTGACCTTGCTGCCGCCCAACGGCTACGGCCTGGGCTTCGCCCTTGAAAAACGCCTGTTGCGCGGCCTGGCCGATAGCGTCATCCGTCACCGGCACGCCCTGCTGCTGGCCGGCACCGTGGGCACGGTGGCGCTCGGCGCGGGCGCCCTGCGCATCACGCTGGACGACAATTTCATCCGCTACTTCGACGACAGCTACGCCTTCCGCGCCGACACCGACTTCATGGAACGGCACCTGACCGGCGTCCACGTCATCCAGTATTCGCTGCCGTCCGGCGAGGCGCACGGCATCACCCGCCCCGAGTATCTGCAAGCGGTCGACGCCTTCGGCGAATTCCTGCGCAGCCTCGACGGGATCGGTCACGTCACCAGCGTGGCGGACCTGTTCAAGCGCCTGAACATGAATCTGCATCCGAGCATGCAGGGCAACGACCGGGCGCATTACCGGCTGCCGGAGGATCACGAACGGGCGGCGCAATATCTGCTCGTTCACGACCTGTCGTGGCCACCCGAACAGAGCATCGGCGTCGGCATCGACATCGAACAGTCGGCCAGCCTGGTGACGGCGATGGTGCCCGGCGCGAGTTCGGCCGAACTGCGCCGCCTGGGCGCCGCCGGCGAGGCCTGGCTGCGCGAACATGCGCCGTCGCTGGCCGCACCCGCGACCGGGCTGTCGATGATGTTCGCGCACGTGTCGGAGCGGAACATCCGCAGCATGATCGTCGGCACCGGTCTGGCGCTGGCCCTGATCTCGCTCATCCTCGTGCTGGCGCTGCGCAGTCCGGTACTCGGACTGGTCAGCCTGCTGCCGAACCTGATGCCCGCGATCATGGCCTTCGGGGTGTGGGGTTGGCTCTACGGCGAGGTCAATCTCGCCGCCTCGGTGATCGGCGCCATCACCATCGGCATCGTGGTTGACGACACGGTTCATCTGCTGACACGCTATCTGCGTGGCCGGCGCGAGCTCGGCCTGTCGCCCGCCGATGCGATCCGCCACAGTATCGAGTCGGTCGGCACCGCCGTCGTGCTGACCTCGCTGGCGCTGATACTCGGATTTTCGGTATTGGGATTTTCCGGCTTCGCGATCAGCCATCAGATGGGCATCCTGTGCGCGACGACCATCGCAATCGCACTGCTGGCCGACCTGTTCATCCTGCCGCCGCTGCTGCTGGCCATCGACCGCCGACGCTGAGATCGCCGAACATGCCGACCGCCACGATCGTCCACGTCACCGCAGATCTGCTTCGCCGCATGCGCCCGGCGCCGGCACGATGACGG
>JAQVJI010000079.1 GCA_028695255.1 Chromatiales bacterium
GATCGGTCTGCCGCCGCGCTATCCGGCCGCGGAAACGGAGCCCGCAACGGACGCGTTGCCGAACGCCAACGAACATGCGCACGCCGATCCGCAACATGCGCTCGAAGATGCCGAACGATCCCGCCGCGCCCTGCTCAGCGTGCTGGAAGATCAGCGCCATGCCGACGAGGAGTTGTACGCGGCGGAGGAACAGTTCCGCGGGCTGGTCGAACAGTCGATCGCCGGCATCTACATCATTCAGGACGAACGGTTCGTTTATGTGAACCAGCGCTTCGCCGACATCCTGGGTTATGCGCAGGCCGACGATCTGGTCGGACGCGAGGCACTGTCGGTCGTTACCGAAACGAGCCGTGCCACGACTGCGGAAACGATGCGCCAGTTGCTCGAGCGCGAGACGACTCATGCCACGCTCGACCTCACCGCCCGGCGTCGCGACGGCAGCCTGGTCGAACTCGGCGCGCATGCGTCCCGCGCCACGCATCGCGGACGAGCCGCGATCATCGGCCTGATGCAGGACATCTCGGAAAAGAAACGCGCCGAGGAACGGATCGCCGGCTACATCGAAAAACTGGAAGGCTCGATCCTGCGCACGGTCGAGGTCATCACCATCCTGAGCGAGATGCGCGATCCCTACACCACGGGCCACGAGAAACGCGTGGCGCAGATTGCGGTGGCGATCGGTGCGGAACTCGGCTTCGACGAACACCGGCTGGAGGGTCTGCGCATCGGCGGCTATCTGCACGACGTCGGCAAGATCATCGTGCCGACGGAAATCCTCTCCAAGCCCGGCCGCCTCAGCACGCTGGAATACGAGATGATCAAGGGCCATCCGCAGGCCGGCTACGACATCCTGAAGAAGGTGGAATTTCCATGGCCGGTGGCGGAGATGGCGCTACAGCATCATGAACGCATCGATGGTTCGGGCTATCCGCAGGGCCTCGAGGGCGAGGACATCCTGCTGGAGGCGCGCATCCTCGCCATCGCCGACGTGGTCGAATCCATCGCCAGCCACCGTCCCTATCGCCCCAAACGCGGCATCGAGGAGGCGCTGGCAGAAATCGAACAGGGCCGCGAGCGGCTCTACGATCCAGAAATCGCCGACGCCTGCCTGCGTGCGTTCCGCGAGCGCGGTTTCCGCCTCGACGAGGATACCGACTGATCCTTGGCCGGTGCCGTGCTCGTCACGTAGCTTCGCAACGTGTCCTATGACGGATTTCGCCCCACCCGCTCAGTCGATCGGATACGTCCGCTCGTCGATCCAGCGCCCGATCGCGGGCGGCACTTCCTTCTGCGCGCGGCCGCTGACGTAGATGCCGATGTGGCCGCCCTTGAAGGCCTGTTCGGTGTAGTCCTGCGTGCCCAGCCGGCCCTTGAGCGCCCGCGAGGCGGCGGGCGGCACGAGATGGTCCTCGGTGGCGTAGATGTTGAGCACCGGCATGCTCACGTTCCTCAGGTCAACCTCGCGTTCGCCGATCTTCAACCCGCCCTCGATCAGGCGGTTCTGCTGGTAGAAGTCCTTGATGAATTGCCGGTACGCCTCGCCCGCCTGGTCGGGGCTGTCGAAGATCCATTTTTCCATGCGCAGGAAGTTGTCGATCTGCTTCGGGTCGTCGAGCATCTCGACCATGTCGAGATATTTCTGGCCCATCAGACGCCAGGGTTTGAGCGTGAGAAAGGTCCAGTTGAGCATCTCGCCCGGCACGTTGCCGAGCGTGTCGACCACCAGGTCGGCGTCGATGTGCCGTACCCATTTCGAGAGCAGGTTGTCCGGCGTGTGGAAGTCGACCGGCGTCACCATCGTCACCAGATTGGCGACCTTGTCGGGGTGCATCGCGGCGTAGCAGAGACTGAAGGTGCCGCCCTGGCAGATGCCGAGGACGTTGATCGCCTGCAGGCGGTGACGCTTGCGGATGACGTCGACCGCGCGGTCGAGATAGCCGTTGATGTAGTCGTCGAGCGTGAGATAGCGGTCGGCGCGATCGGGATAGCCCCAGTCGATGAGATACACGTCGAGACCGGCGTCGAGCAGACCGCGCACGGTGGAGCGGTTCTCCTGCA
Source organism: Chromatiales bacterium (assembly GCA_028695255.1). Lineage (GTDB taxonomy): Bacteria > Pseudomonadota > Gammaproteobacteria > Ectothiorhodospirales > Ectothiorhodospiraceae > JAQVJI01. The sequence continues at coordinate 2,059 of JAQVJI010000079.1, forward strand.
AATCGGTCATGTACGGGCGGTTGACCAGTGCGTAGACGATCAGCACCGGCACCGGGTTCTGCACCTTGCTGGCCGGCGGCTGGAAGCGATACAGCACCATCTTGTCTTCCTGATGGATGATCTCCTTCGGCGTCACGCCGGTCGGGATGTCGCCCACCGTCATGAGGTTCTGCATGCCGTGCGAGAGCTTGCGGCCGAAGCCGCTCAGTTCTTCGAGCACCTGGTCGGGGCGCAGATCGATCGGGCTCATGTTCATTGCCTCCTGCCGGGACGGGCCGGCTTTTTCGGCGCGGTTTTGCTTGCTGTTTTCGCGGCCGATTTCGGTGCCGCTTTCGGCGTCGGCTTGCGCGTTGCGCGTTTCGTTGCGGCCCTGGCCGGCCTGGAAACGGTCGGCTCATCCGGCGCCAATGCCGCCAGCCGTTCGTTCAGACGTTCGATCTCGGCGCGCAGTGCATGTTGCTCGCGCCGCGTTTCGTGCAGGCGTTTTTGCAGCGTGCTGACCTCGCGCCGCGTCGGCATGTTCATCGCTTCGAGCTGTTCGTCGACCAGTCGCGCGCCCTGCCGTTTGAGCGCCATCAGCGCATTCACCATGCGGCCGTAGCGCTCGGCATATTCGTCCGACTGCGCATACGTCGCGTAGGCGTTCTCGCAGGCATCGACCCACAGGTCGTAGATCTGGCGCACTGAAGTGAGCGGTTCGGCGTCTTCGCTCGCGGCGCGCTCGGTCAGCAGACGCCGGAAGTCCTCGACCGCTTCGAGTCCGCTCTGCGACAGGCCGAGCTGGAATTCGCGCAGGGCCTGCTGATAGTCGAGCATCAGACGCGCGAGGGTCTGATGCTGTTCCTGCGCCTCGCGCGTGTAGCCGACGGCAGGGATCGAAAGAAAGCGCTCCAGGCCGGCATGCAGGTCCGCCCCCGCATCCTCCGGGCGCAAGGCCTTCATCCAGTCGCCGGGAAACGGCATGGCCGCCGACCAGGTGCGCTGCCAGGTGTCGAGCGGCAGATCCCAGAAGGTCGCGGCAGCGCCCGGCGGCTTGCCGAAGGGCTGCTGGAGCTGCGACGTCATGTTCCTGAGCGTCTCGCCCATCTGTTCGGTCCAGCGCGATACGGCGCCCATCATGTCGTCGCCGTGGGGCGTATCGGACTTGGCGAGACCCTCGGCGAGCGAGAAATACGCCTTGCCGAGTCCGACCAGGTGATGCATCAGGTCCTGCCCCGAATCGGGCAACGTGCCCGACATCGTCTTCCACCAATGTTCCAGCGATTGCGCCCAGGGTTGCGCGGCATCGTGCTGCTGGCCCGTCTCACGTGCCATGTCCATCCAGGCATCCCAGTAGCGGCGCTGCGCCTGCTGCCATTGCTCGGCCCATGCTTCCGCGGGCGATTCTTGTTTGGGCATCGGTCGTCTCCGGTGGGGGATGTAGAGGCTGCCGGGCAGGCAGGTCGCACATCTGTCGGCATGACATCTGTCGGCGTGACATCTGTCGACGTAAGGATAGTAGCACGCCGCTTGTGCACTGCAACATCGGCGATGTGCGGATACGAAACCCGCATTCGTGCATATGCATTATGCTTTCGAGACCCCAAAACATCGATCGACAGGAGATCCCGCATGAACGACGACATCGTCATCGCCGGTGCAGTCCGAACCCCCATCGGTACCTTCGGCGGTGCGCTGGCCGACGTGCCGGCCGCGATGCTGGGCGCGAAGGTGATCGTCGCGCTGCTCGCGCGTACCGGCCTGTCGCCGGAACAGATCGACGAAGTCATTCTCGGCCAGGTGCTCACGGCGGCGACCGGCCAGAATCCCGCGCGTCAGGCGGCGATCGCGGCCGGCCTGCCCTATCGCGTGCCGGCGATGACCATCAACATGGTCTGCGGCTCCGGCCTCAGGGCCGTGCATCTGGCGATGCAGGCGGTGCGTTGCGGCGACGCGCGCATCGTCATCGCCGGCGGACAGGAGAACATGAGTCTGTCGCCGCACGCCCTGCCCCGTTCGCGCAACGGTCAGCGCATGGGCGACTGGGCACTCAAGGACACGATGATCGTCGACGGCCTGTGGTGTGCGATGAACGATTGCCACATGGGCGACACGGCGGAGAACGTCGCCGAAGCCTACGGCATCAGCCGCGCCGAACAGGACGCCTTCGCCGCGATGTCGCAGCAGCGCGCCGAGGCGGCGATCCGCGACGGCCTGTTCCGCGACGAGATCGTCCCGATCGAGATCCCGCAGCGCAAGGGACCGCCGGTGGTGTTCGACACCGACGAACACCCGCGCCCCGGCACCACGATCGACACGCTGGCCAAACTGCGCGCCGCCTTCAAGGCCGAGGGCAGCGTGACCGCCGGCAATGCGTCCGGCATCAACGACGGCGCCGCGGCCGTGGTGGTGACGAGCATGGCGGTGGCGCAGGAACTCGGCCTGCATCCGATGGCGCGCATCGCCGGTTTTTCCAGCGCCGGCGTCGATCCTGCGGTGATGGGCACGGGCCCGATCCCGGCCACGCAGCAGTGCCTGCAACGCGCCGGCTGGAACGTCGAAGACCTCGACCTGATCGAGGCCAACGAGGCCTTCGCCGCGCAGGCGCTGTCGGTCAACAAGACGCTCGGCTGGGATCCGGACAAGGTCAATGCGCAGGGCGGCGCCATCGCGCTCGGTCATCCGATCGGCGCCTCCGGCGCGCGCGTGCTGGTGAGCCTGCTCTATGGCATGCGGCGCAAGGGTGCGCGGCGCGGGCTGGCGACGCTGTGCATCGGCGGCGGTCAGGGCGTGGCGATGGCGTTGGAGAGGATCGAGGCATGAACGAACGGCATCTGGAAGGACGCGTCGCGCTCGTCACCGGCGGCGCGGGCGGCATCGGCACGGCCATCTGCATGCATCTTGCCGATCTCGGCTGCCGCGTCGCCACCACCTACCGCAATCCGGAAAAGACCCAGACCTGGCAGCGCCAGATGCGCGACAACGGCTACGATTTCGCGATCTTCGCCTGCGACGTGGCGAAGTACGAGGATTGCGAACGCGCGGCAAAGGAGATCGAACAGCATTGCGGTCCGATCGACATCCTGGTCAACAATGCCGGCATCACGCGCGACGCCACGCTGAAGAAAATGGCGCGCGAACAATGGCACGAGGTCATCGCCGCAAATCTCGACAGCGTATTCAACATGACGCGCCAGGTGGTCGACGGCATGACCGAGCGCGGCTGGGGCCGCATCATCAACATTTCGTCGATCAACGGCCAGAAGGGCCAGTTCGGACAGTGCAACTACGCCTCGGCCAAGGCCGGCATGCACGGCTTCACGATGGCGCTGGCGCTGGAGACCGCGCGCAAGGGCGTCACGGTCAACACCATTTCGCCCGGCTACATCGCCACCGACATGGTGATGGCGGTGCCCGAACCCGTGCGCGCGAAGATCCTGGAACAAATCCCGGTCGGCCGTTTCGGCGAGACCGACGAGATCGCGCACGTGGTCACTTTCCTGGTTTCGCCGCACTCGGGATTCATCACCGGCGCCAACATCCCGATCAACGGCGGCCAGCACATGATGTAACGTAGCACCCCGGAGCCACACACACGCAGGGCATATAACGATGAGCGAACCCCGCCAGATCAAGAAGTACCCCAACCGCCGTCTCTACGACACGCGCGAGAGCCGCTACATCACGCTCGCCGACGTGCGCAGGCTGCTGCGCACGGGCGAGGACGTACAGGTGCTCGACAGCCAGAGCGGCGAGGACATCACGCGCAGCATCCTGATCCAGATCATCACCGAACAGGAAGCCGGCGCCGAACCGCTGTTCACCAACGAAACCCTGACGCGCTTCATCCGTTCCTACGACGACGCGATCCAGGGTGCGTTTTCGAGCTACATGGAACAGACCATGCGGCTGTTCAGCGAACAGCAGAAGCAGATGAGCGGCCTGTTCGGCACCAGTGCGAACAACGACTGGGCCGCACTGGCCGAAAAGAACATGCTGCTGTGGCGCGACATGCAGGAGAGCTGGATGAAGGCGGCTGGATTCAGCGGCGCTTCCGGCAAGGACAAGCCAGAGAAGTGAGGCGGCCCCGAACCCCGCCATCCCGCGTTCCAGCCTTTCTCGCTGCCTCACCGCCACGACTTGACAGCGAGAGATCAGGCGCCTATGCTGCATCGCAACATGCTGCATCGCACAAAACCGATGCGGTGGCATGAGTGATCTGGAGCACAGAGCCATGCAAACCTCAATGTTCAATATTTTCAATGAGATGAACCAGAACGGTCTCGACACGCTGCGCAAGATCGGCGAGATCAACGCCCGCGTCGGCGAGCGTCTGTTCCAGCAGCAGACCGAACTGGCCAACGCCTGGATCGAGACCACCGGCAAGGGCATGGAACTGATGGGCCGTTCCAAGGGCTATCAGGACCTGATGGCCGGTCAGGCCAAGCTGGCGCAGGAATACGGCCAGGAATGCCTCAAGGGTTACCGCAGTTCGGCCGAGGTCCTGACCGAGGCGCGCGATGCGCTGACCAAGGTGCTGGAAGAAGGCGCCCAGACTGCGGCCCAAACCGTCACCGAGACCGTCAAGGCCGGCACCAAGGCCGCTGCCTGAATCCCTGAAATCACTGCCCTGCCCGGCGTCCGCGCCGGGAAAGGGAGGACCGTGTCCATCGATCATCAACGCATTGCCCTGGTCACCGGCGGTATCGGCGGCATCGGCACCGCCATCTGCAAGGAACTCGCGGCTCGCGGCATGCGCGTGGTCGCCGGCCATCATCCGGACGAGGCCTCGCAGGCGCGTGCCTGGCAGGAGCGCCAGCGCGGCGAAGGCCACGACTTCGAACTCGCCGCCGGCGACGTCGCGTCCTTCGAGGCCGCGGTCGCGATGGTACGCGACGTCGGCAGTCGCATCGGTCCGGTCGACGTGCTGGTCAACTGCGCCGGCATCACGCGCGACAAGACGCTGCGCAAGATGGAACCGGAGCAATGGCAGGCGGTGCTGCGGGTCAATCTCGACAGCGTCTACAACGTCACGCGTCAGGTCATCGACGGCATGCTCGAACGCGGCTGGGGCCGCATCGTCAACATCGCCTCGGTGAACGGTCAGAAGGGCCAGTTCGGACAGACCAACTACTCGGCTGCCAAGGCCGGCATGCACGGCTTCACGATGGCGCTGGCGCAGGAAACCGCGCGCAAGGGCGTGACCGTCAACACCGTCTCGCCCGGCTACATCGCCACCGAAATGACCGACGCGATGGCCGAGGACGTGCGCAAGCAGATCGTCGCGCAGATCCCGATCGCACGCATGGGCACGCCCGAGGAAGTCGCCTATCTGGTCGGCGTGCTGGTCGACGAACGCGCCGGCTACATCACCGGCGCCAACTACGAAGTCAACGGCGGTCTGTTCATGAGCTTCTGACGCAGACCGCCAGTACCGTTTTCTCCTCCCTGTGTTTATCCCGCCGCCCGGCGGGATTTTTTTGCGCGCATCATCCGCCTGCGGACACAGTCCGCGTCCCACATCGCTGCGACCGCAGCCGCAGGCCATCGCGGATGTTGAGACCGACCAGCAGCAGGTTCACCGCGCCGGCCGCGAGCTCCGCCGACTGCACGGCATAAAACCAGAGGTCGAACACGCCCGCCTCCGCCCGCGCGGCGAGAAAGATCGCCGCCGGCAACAGGATCAACAGACCGTTGGCGGCGATGAACGGCATGCGCCGTTGCTTGCTGCCGAGCAGTGGATGCGCACGGCGCCGCGCCAACGCGAATCCGCTTGCGCCGGTCGACGCGATCAACGGAATGAACAGCCACATCGCGTTCAGGATCGTGCGCTTGACGGTAACGATCGCATCGACGCCCAGAAACAGTTCGGCGACGACGGTCGACGACCAGAAACCGGCGATGCACAGGAACACCAGCACGCCAGCGACGGCATGGGCCTTACGCTTCATCGGCGTTCTCCTCCGCTGCCAACGCATGCCGTTCGGACAGCGTCTGCAACACGCGCAGCGTGGTATCGAGTTCCGCCACCGTAAATGCACGCGCCACCTCTCGCGCGTGCGTCGTCCAACGCGCATCGATCTCGCCGAACAACTTCCGGCCGCGCGTGGTGAGCCGATACAACGGCGAGCGCCTGTGCGCGGGATTCGGCAACTGCTCCACCAGTCCGTCGGCCATCAGGAGTTTGATCTGCTTGTGCGCGCCCTGGCGTGTGACGCCCATGGCGTCGGCGATCCGCGGCGCGGTCAGCGGCTGCTCCGACATCGCCAACGCGCCAAGCATCTGCCAGCGCGCGCTGGTCGTGCCGAGCGGCGCCACGAAGCGATCGCCCCAGGCCAACATGTGGCCGTAGGTACGAAAGATGGCAAGGACAGTGGCGGAAATGCGTTTTGGATCGGGGTGGGCCATGAGGGTCTCCGCTCATATTATTTGACAACCAGTATACATATTGTTTACCGGTTGTCTACATTGGCGCCATACCTGTCGATGTCTTGCTCGCGGGAGGTATGGTTGGCCTTGAGGCGCCAACCGCTGGATTCGTCGACTTGCTCATGTTGAAGGGACCTAAGGTATAGTGATGGCATCGATTTCCGAACATGGCAGGAACTGACCGCCAGTGGCATCCACCCAACTCCGTCTCGATCTTTACTCAGACAGTCTGTCGTCGCCGACGGTCGCTGCCGCCGTTGATGTGCTTGCCGATCAGAGCGGTTCCGACGCGCGTGGAGCGGTCTTCACCCGATCCGAAGTGGTCGACTTCATACTCGATCTGGTCGGATACACCGACGAACGTCCTCTGCACAAAATGCGCTTCCTCGAGCCTTCGTTCGGTGGCGGTGAATTCCTGCTCGCAGCCGTTCGTCGTCTGCTCTCGGCGTGGCGCAGGTCGGAAGGAAAACACAAGGACACGATGACGCTATGGGATACCGTCCGGGCGGTGGAACTGCATCGCGATACCTTTTTCGCGACACGTCAATCCGTGATCGACATGCTCGAGTCGGAAGGCATCACCCCACGATCAGCCCTGGATCTTGCGGACCATTGGCTGATCCAGGGCGACTACCTGCTGACACCCATGGAAGGCAGGTTCGACATCATTGCGGGAAACCCTCCCTACGTACGGCAGGAGCTGATACCCGCGCCCCTGCTGGCAGAGTACCGTAGTCGTTATCAGACGCTCTACGACCGGGCCGATCTCTACGTTCCGTTCATCGAACGGTCGCTGTCGTTGCTGGCCGAGAATGGCAATCTCGGATTCATCTGCGCCGATCGCTGGATGAAGAACCGCTACGGCGGACCGCTGCGCAGCCTCATCGCCAGCCGTTTCCACCTGAAGATTTACGTGGACATGGTCGATACCCCGGCGTTCCACAGCGACGTGATCGCCTACCCGGCCATCACCGTGATCGGTCGCGAGCCGGCTGCTGCAACCCGCATTGCCCATCGACCGACCATCGACCGCGCCTCACTCGACGCCCTCGCGCGACAACTCACGGCAGAAACGTTACCGAAGGGCAGCACGGTGCGTGAGTTGGCCTGCGTCGCCGAAGGCGACGAACCCTGGCTGCTCGAGGCAAGCGATCAGATGGCGCTCATCCGCCGTCTGGAACAGACTTTTCCGACACTCGAGGAGGCCGGCTGCAAGGTCGGCATCGGCGTCGCAACCGGCGCCGACAAGGCATTCATCGGTGACTTCGACGCCCTCGACGTGGAACCGGATCGCAAGTTGCCGCTCGCCACCACTCGCGATATCCAGAGCGGTGCGGTGCAATGGCGCGGTCAAGGCGTCATCAATCCCTTCGCCGACGAGGGTGGGCTGGTCGATCTCGACCGCTATCCACGCCTGCGCCGCCACCTCGAAGCGCGCAAGGATGTCATCGCCAAACGCCACTGCGCGCAGAAGACGCCCGCCAACTGGTATCGCACCATCGACCGCATTTTCCCGGCGCTCACCAACGCACCCAAGCTCCTGATCCCGGACATCAAGGGTGCGGCACACGTCGTCTACGAAGCCGGCGAGCTCTACCCGCACCACAACCTCTACTACATCACTTCCGGCACCTGGGATCTGCACGCCTTGCAGGCAGTGCTGCTCTCCGAAGTCACGCGTCTGTTCATGACCACGTACTCCACGAAAATGCGCGGCGGCTATCTCCGCTTCCAGGCGCAATATCTGCGCAGACTGCGCATCCCGCACTGGCGTGATGTACCCGAGGCATTGCGTCACGAGCTTGCGGAGGCGGCGAACCGCCGCGACCTGCCTGCGTGCAACGACGCCACGTTCAGACTCTACGAACTCAGCGATGAAGAACGCTCGGCGCTCGGAGGCAGTGGCGCGGATGACGCTTGATCTCGTCAATTACGAACGCCAGGCCTGCAAGGCGGTAAAGGCCTTCTGGAGCAACCGCGAAGCCGCGCGAAACAAGCAAGCCGAGTCCGGCAGGGCCGATCAAGGCGAGCGCGCGGGCGTTACCGCCGGCAAGAACATGGACGGGTTCATCCGTCTCCTGTGCGACATCATCAAGGCAAACGGCCTTTCTCATGCCGAGATCCACCAGAAACGCGCACTGCTGACGTTGCCCGGCTTCTTCCGCCCGACCAAGTTGTGGGATCTCGTCGTCATCCACCAAGGCCAGCTCATCGCCGCCATCGAAGTGAAGAGTCAGGTCGGTCCCTCGTTTGGCAACAATTTCAACAACCGTACCGAAGAGGCCATCGGTACCGCCCATGACCTGTGGACGGCCTATCGCGAAGGCGCCTTCGGCCGGCAACCCCGACCCTTCGTCGGCTGGCTGATGCATGTGGAAGATGCCCCCGAGTCACGCCGTCCCGTCACCGACAGGTCACCGCATTTTCCCGTGCGTGCGGAATTCCAGGGCGCTTCCTATCTCAAGCGATACGACTTGCTGTGCCAGAAGCTGGTACAGGAACAGCTTTACACCACTGCGTCGGTCATCGCTTCGACACGGGCAGCCGTGAAGTCGGGCCGGTATGCGAGTCTGTCGCCAATGACGGATTTCAGAACCTTCGTCACGTCACTGGCAGGACATGCAGCCGCGGAAGCAGCGCGGCTCGGATAGCGTCTGCAACACGTGCAGCGTGGTATCGAGTTCCACCACCGCGAATGCTCGCTCCACCTCTCGCGCGTGCGTCGTCCAACGCACATCGATCTCGGCAAACAACTTGCGGCCGCGTGTGGTGAACCGACGCAACGGCGTGCGCCTGTGCGCAGGATTCGGCAACTGCTCCACCAGTCCGTCGAGTGCACCCACCGAGAGCACCAATTGCCCGCACACCCGTTTGGACATACAGTGGCGCGCATGAATCGGCTCATGCGACGTCTTTCGTTCCTTCCCCTGCTTCTGCTGCTGTTCGCCGCCGGCTGCGACGACCGGCGTTCCGACGTCGTGACGACCGCGCCGGCCGGCGGCTGCGATGCGGCCGCGGTGCTGCACGAGGCGCAGTTCGCGGTCGATGCGTCGTTGCAGGCCGATTTCAAAAGCGTCGTCGTCAGTCGGCTCGAATCCGCTACGGGTACGCCTCATGCGGGTGATTCCGGCGGCGTGGGCCATGACGTCATTCCCTACCGCGTCGCAAGCGATCAGACGTACCGGTTCGCGCTCGGTCATTCGGGCGTGGCGTCCGCCGTATTGCTGGACGGCAACGGCGTCGAAGTCGTACGCCTCACCGAAGATGCGCCGGCCACGCCGGTCTTCCTCCCGGCCGGCGACTACGCGCTGGTGCTGGAAACGGCCGGCGCCGAAAA
>JAQVJI010000080.1 GCA_028695255.1 Chromatiales bacterium
CCTGGGTGCAGGTGGATCGCGCCGATGCAGCGGCGATCGACAATGCATTGGACGGCGCGGCATTGGTGGTGATCGACGCGCCGCGCAGCGACGATCGCGCACGGGTGGAAGAGGCGGCGGGCGGCGCACTGCGTGCCGCGACGCTGCCGGCCCTGCACATCAGCGTCATGAACCCGCCGGAACGCCTGCGTGCGGAGGGCCTGCCGCAGGCCTTCGCCGAGCAGGTCTACGCCTATTACGTCAGCGGCACGACGGTCAATCACGAACGGCTGTTCCGCTACCTCAGGACCTGGGCGGAGGACGGCGATCTCGCGACCGTGCCGCCGCCGCGCCCGCTGCCGGACGGCGGCATCTGGCATCCGGCGGCGCCGGAGCCGGTATTCGCCGATCCGCGCGTCTATCTCGAATGGTGGTCGGAAAGGCACGGCAAGGCCTGGGATTCGCTGCCGGTGATCGGCGTCGAAATCTCCTCCAGCTACATCGCCGACGGCCAGACGCGCATGCTGGACGAACTGGTCTACGCGCTGGAGGCGAAGGGCGCAGTCCCACTCATGTTCTATCGCTCGACGCGTCTGGCGCGCCGCGATGCACCATCGCGTCGTCAGTCCGCCACGCCGCGCGCCGCGGACGACGGCAAACCGGGCTTTCCCAATCCAAAGGTACGCCGCAAGGTCGAAATCGACGAGCCGATGATCGAACTCGACGGCCGTCTGCTGCCGGAGGTGCTGCTCGTCAACACCTTCCTCGGCGGCAATCCCGAGGGCCGCAAGGCCTGGCATCAGGCGCTGGACATCCCGGTCGTCAACATCGTCAATTACCGCGGCGGCGACCGCGCGGCCTATCGCGCCGACCGCGCCGGCATCGGCAGTTTCCATCTGCCGTTCACCCTGACCAGCGCCGAGTACATCGGACTCATCGATCCGGTGGTGGTATCGACCAACGAGGGCGGCGAGCTGGTGCCGATGCCCGAGCAACTGGACATGCTGGTCGGCAAGGCGGTCAATCTCGCGCGGCTCGGACGCAAGGCGAACGCCGACAAGCGGCTGGCGTTGTTGTTCTGGAATCACCCGCCGGGCGAACACAACCAGGGCGCATCCAATCTGAACGTACCGCGCTCGCTGGAACGCCTGACGCAGCGCCTGAAGGACGAGGGCTATGCGGTGGAGCCGATCGCCGAACAGGCGCTGATCGACAGCGTGGCCACGCTGCTCGCGCCGCGCTATCGGCCGGACGGCCTGACGCGGCTGATGCAGACGCCGCACTGGGAGGGCCTGCCGCTCGCGCGTTATCTGGCGTGGTATGCCACGCTGCCGGAGGAAGTACGTGCCGACATCGAGGCCTACTGGGGACCGCCCGCGGCCAGCCGTTCACTGGCCAGGGTGAAGGGCGAACCGCAGTTCGTCGTGCCGCGTCTCAAGCTCGGTCATCTCGTGATCATGCCGCAGCCGTCGCGCGGCGACGGCAGCAGCGACGACGAAGAGAAGCACATCTTCCACGACGTCAAGGTGCCGGTGCATCACGGCTATCTCGCCGCCTATCTGTGGATCCGCGAGCAGCTCGGCGCCGACGCGATCATCCACTTCGGCACCCACGGCAGCCAGGAGTGGATGCCCGGCAAGGAGCGCGGCCTGTGGGCCTTCGATCAACCCAATCTGCTGGTCGGCGACACACCCGTCGTCTACCCCTACATCGTCGACAACATCGGCGAGGCGATCCACGTCAAGCGCCGCGGGCGCGGCGTCATCGTCAGTCATCAGACGCCGCCGTTCTCGCCCGCCGGACTGTCCGACGACTTCGTCGTCATCAACGACCTGATCCGCGAATACCGTTCGCTCGACGAAGGTCTGGTGAAGGCGAACAACCGCACGCTCATCATCGAGCAGGCGGTGAAGATGAACATCCACCAGGACCTCGGCTGGAAGGTCGCCGATCTGGAGGCGCGCTTCGAGGATTTCCTGCGCGCGATCGAGGACCATCTCGAAGACGTCGGCATGGCGATGCAGCCGCTCGGCCTGCATACCTTCGCCGAGACCGCGCTGCCGGAACATCGCGTCAGCACCGTCATGCAGATGCTCGGGCAGCCGCTCTACGATCACCTCGGCATCGCCGACCCGAAGGTCGTGTTTCGCGTCGACTACCGCGAGCTCGAGGACAGCGTGCCGTACCGCTTCGTGCACGACGAGGTGTTCTCCGACAAACCGCTCGAAGCCTATGAGGACGCCGCCCGGCGCGAGCTGGTCGCGCAGGGACGCGCCTTCGACCGAGATCTCGACGCGCAATCGGAGCACGCAGGCATCCTGCGTGCCCTCGGCGCGCGCTGGGTCGATCCGTCCTACGGCGGCGATCCGATCCGCAATCCCGATGCCTTGCCGACCGGGCGCAACATGTACGGTTTCGATCCCTCGCGCGTGCCGACGCGCGCCGCCTATGCCGCTGGCGTCGAGGCGATGCAGAGTCTGATCCTGGCGCATCAGGCGAGCCATGGCGAGTTCCCGCGGAAACTCGCCTTCACCCTCTGGAGCACCGAGACCATGCGTCATCTCGGCATGCTGGAGGCACAGATCCTGTACGCGATGGGCGTGCGTCCGGTGTGGGATCAGGGCGGGCGCGTGATCGATATGGAGGTGATCCCGCTGACCGAACTCGGACGGCCGCGCATCGATACCGTCATCTCGCTCACCGGCCTGTATCGCGATCAGTTCCCGAACGTCATGGAATGGTTCAACCGCGCCATCGTGATGCTGGCCGAACTCGACGAACCGGAGAGCGACAACCCCATCCGCCGCAATACGCTCGTGATCGAGCGCCTGCTGCGCGAACGCGGCGTGGCGGCCGGCGAGGCGCGCCTGTTCGCGCTCACGCGCGTGTTCGGCACGGAAAGCGGCGATTACGGCACGCGCCTGCCCGACGCGACGCTCGCCTCCGATCGGTGGGAAGAGGGCGACGGCCAGCTCGAAAATCTCTATCTGTCGCGCATGTCCTGGGCCTATGGACCCGACAGCAGCCAGTGGAGCCGCAAGCTGCGCGACGCCGGCGGCGCGGAGATCAACGCCTACGCCGAACACCTGCGCGGCACCAGCGCGGCGGTGTTCTCGCGCTCGTCGAACCTGCGCGGACTGCTCGACACCGATCATCCGTTCGAATACCTGGGCGGCATCTCGATGGCGGTACGGCATCTCGACGGTGACGCGCCGCAACTCTACATCTCCAACATGCGCGATCCGCTGAAGGCGCGCTTGCAGACCGCCGAGCGTTTCCTGTCGACCGAACTGCGCGCGGTGTATCAGCACCCGAACTGGGTCGCCGAGATGCAGGCCGAGGGTTACGCCGGCACGCTGCAACTGCTGAACACCATCAACAACTTCTGGGGCTGGCAGGTGATGGACCGCAACGTCGTGCGCGACGACCAGTGGCAGGAATTCCACGCCACCTATGTCATGGACCGCTACGAACTGGGCGTGCGCGAGTGGTTCGAACAGACCAATCCGACGGCGCTGGCGCAGATCGCCGAGCGCATGCTCGAAGCGGCGCGCAAGGGCTACTGGAAGACCGACGAGCAGACCCTGCGCGAACTGACCGAGATCTGGATGGACATTGCCGAACGTCACGACGTGTACACCGCCAACGAGACCTTCAAGGCCTACGTGCAGGAGCTCGCGGTCGGCTTCGGGCTGGGTGTCGCCACCGTCGATGCCGCCACGCCGTCGGCGCAGACCGAGGCGGCGGCCGAGCCGCCGGATGCCGCCGCAGAACCCGAGACCGAAACGACGCAGCCGGCCGAGGTCGTGCAGGGTCAGGTGCTGCGCGAGTTGCAGGCGACGGCCGCCGAAGACGTTCCGCCGCCCTGGCAGGGCCTGCTGCCGCTGCTGTTGCTGCTGGCCGGTTTCGTCCACCAGGCCCGCCGGGCGCGTCCGAATTTCAATCCGAAGGGGAGTACCGCATGAACGTGTTGGAACTGTGGTTGCACGAGATCGGCGCATTGTTCATGACGCCGGTCCTGCTGGTGCTGGTGCTGATGTTCGCGCACGCGCTGTTCGCGCTCGGCGCGCTGGCCTACGACCTGATCGCGCCGCCGTTGACCGGACGACGTCACCGGCCGCTGCTCGCGCACGCCATCGCCAATCCCGGCTGCACCATCGAGGACCTGGAACTGAAACTCGCCGCGCTGCTGGAGCGGCTGCGCCTGACCAGTCGTATCGCACCCATGCTCGGTCTGGTCGCGACCATGATCCCGATGGGGCCGGCGCTGATCGCGGTCGCCAACGGCGATTCGATCGGCATGGCCGAGCAGCTCGTGGTCGCCTTCGCCGCCGTCATCGTCGCGCTGCTGTCCGCCTCCATGACCTATGCGGTGCTGCTGGTGCGGCGGCGCTGGCTGATGGGCGAACTCAACGACTGGTTGCGCGGGCGCATGCCGGCCGACGGCGAAACGCTGCGCGCGGCGGAGGAGCGGGCATGAGGTCGCGCGGCCGCATCGACGTGCTGGGCGAGGACGATCACGACGACCCGATCCTGAGCGTGGTGAATCTCATCGACGTGTTCCTCGTCGTCATCGGCGTGCTGCTGATCGTGATCGTGGAGAACCCGCTCAATCCGTTTCGCCACGACGAGGTCGTGGTGGTCAAGAATCCCGGCCGTCCGGACATGGAGATGATCGTGAAGGAGGGCGAGACCCTCACGCACTACGCCTCGTCCGGCGAGATCGGCGAGGGGCAGGGCATACGCGCCGGCATCACCTACCGTCTCGAGGACGGTTCGCTGATCTACGTGCCGGAGAGCGCCGGCAAGGAGGGGCGCTGAGATGGAGACGTCGCTGATGGCCCTGCTGCGCGCCGCGGTCGATCCGCTGATCTTCGGCACGCTCGGCCTCATGAGCGTGCTGATGCTGGCGGCCGTGTTCGAGCGTCTGTGGTTCTACCGCCGCGTGTGTCTCGGCGATTTCCAGAGCGAACGCGTGCTCAACGTCGCGCTGACCGACCGCCTCGCGCTGATCTACACCGTCGGTTCCAGCGCGCCCTACGTCGGCCTGCTCGGCACCGTGGCCGGCATTCTCATCACCTTCTACGACATCGGCCAGGGCGGCGACATCGCGGTGTCCGACATCATGGTCGGCCTCGCGCTCGCGCTGAAGGCCACCGCCGCCGGCCTGTTCGTCGCCATTCCGGCAGTGATGTTCAACAACGCCCTGGCGCGCCGCGTGGAGGTGCTGACCGCACTCTGGCATGCGGGGCGCGAGCCGTGAAACGCTTCGAGCACATCAACGTCATTCCCTTCGTCGACATCATGCTGGTGCTGCTCGCGATCGTGCTGATGACCGCCACCTTCGTCAGTCAGGGGCGCATCCGCGTCGATCTGCCGCCGGCGCGACACGCCGAGGCGGTCAGTGGCGAACAGGGCCGGCAGATCACCGTGACGGCAGGCGGCATGATCTATCTCGACGGCGTCGAGGCCGACCTGATCACGCTGGAGGCGACCGTCGCCCACTGGCCGCGCGACACGCTGGTGCAGGTGGCGGTGGACCGTCAGGCCGCGTTCGAACACTTCGTCGCCGTGCTGGACCTGTTGCGTCTCAACGAACTCGCTCGCCTGCACGTGGTGACGCGGCAGGGACAGTGATTGCCGTATGACGAGCACGCGAACCGGAGCGCTGGCACTGCTGGCCTCGATCCTCACGCACGCGGCGCTGGCCGCGGCCGTATGGTGGATCGCGGCCAGCGAACCCGAGCCCGGCATCGACACGACGAGCGGATTCGCACTCGACCTGAGCATGTTCGCGCAGGCCGCGCCGCCCGAGGTGCCGGCGCCGGAACGGCCGGCCGAAGAACGGTCGGAACCGCCGCCGCAGAAAACGGAACCACCGATCGAGAAGGAGATGCCGAGCAAACCCGAATCGGAGCCCGAACCACTGCCCGAGCCCGAGCCCGAACCTGAGCCGAAGCCAGAGCCCGAACCCGTGCCGGAACCGGAGCCCAAACCGGAGTCAGAAGCGAAGCCGGAACCGCTGCCCGAACCGGAACCCGTGCCGGAACCGCTACCAGAGCCCGTAGTGGAGGAGGTCCGTCCGGTCGACGTGGAACCCGTGCAGTCGCCACCTCCACCCGCGCCGCCTCCACCGCGGGAAATCGCGCCGACACCGGCGGTGACGCCCATGTCGGTCGAGCCGCAGCCGCGTATCGCGCCGTCGCCGCCGCCGGCCGTACCGGCGTTCCAGCCCGATCCCGCCGCCGTGTTCACACATCAGGTGCGTGCCGCCATCGAACGTTGCAAGCACTACCCGCGTGCGGCACGGCGTCTGCGACTGGAGGGCGACGTGTTGGTGCAGTTCGCACTGCGCCGCGACGGGCAATTGCTGTCGTCCAGCGTCACCGGCGGCTACCCGCTGCTCGAAAGCGCTGCCGCCGAGGCCTTGACCTGCGCCCGCTTTCCGCCGTTTCCGCCATCGTTCGAGGAACACGCTCGCAGCTTCAGCCTGCGCCTGGAGTACCGCATCACGCCGTAGAGAGATGTCTCGCTGAAAGACTTGGCCAGAGAGCCAAAAGGGGAGAGAAAATGCGAATGACGAACGCCCTGCTTGTTTGCCTGATGTTTGCTGCCATCACGGCGCAGGCCCAGGTTGCGCGCTACGAGTTGAGTATCCCGCCGCAGTCGGTCGGCGAGGTACTGGCCGTCCTGGCGCAAAAGACGGGCGCTCGGTTCATCTATGCCGACGAGCGGGTGATCGCGCGAACGAGTCCCGGCGTCATCGGCCATCTCGATGTGGGCGATGCCATTGCGGAGGCCCTGTCCGGCACCGGCCTGACGTTCCATTTCACCGCATCAGGGACGGTGCTCGTGAGTGCCGTTCCGGCTGTCGAGGATATGGGGGCGGATGGACCTGCGGTGGAACACCTGCCGCCGGTCACTGTGACCGCGACGCGCACCGAGAGGCGGGTGGACGAGATCCCGGTCAGCGTCAGCGTGATCGATGCCGATCAGATCGGCCTGCGCAACGTCGACAAGGTTCAGGACCTGCTGAAGGACGTCGAAAGCGTCGACATCGGTCAACAGTTCAGCGTCGCACACGCATCGGGTCTGACCATCCGCGGCGTCGGCGGATCGTTCGTCGGCAATACCACGCAGTTGATGATGGACGGACTGGCGACGGATTCCGTCATATCGAGCGTCATGGGTCGCGGCGGTCTCAACTTTATGTCGCCGTGGGACGTCGAGCGCGTGGAGGTCGTGCGTGGTCCGGGTTCCGCGGCCTACGGACCCGGCGTCATCGGTGGCATGGTGAACGTGATCCCGAAGCGCTGGGACGGCGGGCCTGGCATCGAGGTGCATGGATCCTACGGCACGCACGATACGCGTAGGTTCGGCGCGGCGGCGGGCGTGGGCGTGGACCGATACGATCTTCGTCTGTCCGTCTACGATGCGCGCAGTGACGGCTACGTGGCGCAGACCGTTCCGGCGTTCGGCTCGGTCGATCTCGGTCCGCGGGATTGGCGCGATTGCAAGCTCTCCCTGTACGGCGGTTTGCGGCCATCGGATGCTCAGGAGTGGACCTTGTCGGTGCAGAATTTCGGCACACGTTCGGCGCTGGTCGGCGGACGCCCGAATCAGCGCCAGAACATGGATGGTACGGCATTTACGCTGGGCGTCAGGCAGGACATCGGCGAGACCGTGACGCTGAAGGCGAGCTATCGCGTCCTGGACGTCGAGCAGACCGCAGTCTGGGATCAGGCGTATTACAACGACATCGAAGGCGACTACACCAAGGCCGCCGATTGGGGACGTTTCAGCGACAGCACCGACCTGACGTTGCAGGCGGACGTGCGCATCAACGCCGCCAACCGGTTGTTGCTCGGTTACAACCGCGGGACGGCCGAGCACCATGCGCGCACGATCCCAGTGGATGGCGCGTCGACGGACAGTGCCAACGAGGCAGAGACCGAGGGATTCTTCATCCAGGACGAGCATCGGTTCGGTGCACTGACGCTTTTGGCCGGCGGCCGTTACGACCGGATACGGCAGTTCGACGACCGGGTGAACGGTGTGCCGAAGGTGGGCGTGCCGTCGTCGACGGACGAGATATTCAATCCCCGCGTGGGTGGGCGCTATCGACTGTCCGACGTGACGTCGATCTACGCCTCGTATGGCAAGGCCTATCTGCCGGCATACAACTCGCTGAAGTACGTCGCGCCAAGCACCACGCGCGTCGACAACCCGGACCTGAAGCCTGAAACCTCGCAGTCCTTCGAGATCGGCGCCAACCGGCGGACGGCCATCGGCAACTTCCGCGTCGCTGTCTACCGGACCGACTACACCGACAAGATCGCGCTGGTGGCCAATGCGGTCGATTCGAAGAGCCAGTGGCAGAACTTCGGCAAGGTGCGCGTGAACGGATTCGAATGCGGTTGGGACGGTGTGATCGGTTCGGCCTGGCAGCCCTACGTCAACTACAGTTACACCGACTCGCGCATCGAGCGGGACACCAATCCCAACAACGTGGGCGAACGGCTGACCTACACGGCGCCACACAAGCTGAATGTCGGCGTGACGTACGTGCCGGATGAGCGCTGGACCGTGAACGTGGCGGGTCGTTACATCGGCGAGAAATGGCTGACGCTGCCGAATACCGACAGCTTCAACACGCGTCTCGGCGGCTATTTCACGGCGGACGCCAAGGTGATCCGGGCGCTGTCGATCGGTTTCGGGCGGGATTGGCAGGCCTTCGTTGCCGTCAACAACCTGACCGGCAAGCGATATCGCGAGTGGCTGTACTACGAAGAGTCCGATGGCCGGACCTGGACCATCGGCATCGATGGCCGGTTCTGATGAGGCACAGTGCTGTTTGTGGTTTCGGATCAGTCTCTCGGGAGGGCGAAGGATGAAGGAATCGACTCACGTCTCGCCGTCGGTCGCGTCGGCTCGCGACTGGCTGGCACGGATACACGGGCTGGCGGGGCTCGTCTCCATACCGTTTCTGCTGGTCTCCATCCTGCTGGCCGTGGCGTTGACGCACACGCAGCTCGTCAATGCGCTGTCGGAGATGATCTACCCGTCGCTGCCGATACCGGTGATCGAGCTGGGTGAGCCGGTCGAGCCGGGTTCGTGGGATCAGGCGCGCAGGATCGCCCGGCTCGTGGCGGGCAGCGACGGACAGGTCATCACGATGCGCGACGAAAACATCGCGGTTGTGCAGGCCTTCGTCAGACACAGCCACGATCCCGAGGTGATGGCCACCAATCCGCGGTTGCAGGTACTGATCGACCTGCGCGACATGCGCATCCTGCGCATCCAGGACAGGACGACCTCCCTGGTGACGCAGGCGCACATGATTCATGCCTTTCGCTTCTTCGGCATCCACGCCCTTTCGGTCTCCACCATCAGCTCGGTTCTGCTGGTGGTGCTTTTGGCAAGCGG
Source organism: Chromatiales bacterium (assembly GCA_028695255.1). GTDB lineage: Bacteria > Pseudomonadota > Gammaproteobacteria > Ectothiorhodospirales > Ectothiorhodospiraceae > JAQVJI01. The sequence continues at coordinate 9,406 of JAQVJI010000080.1, forward strand.
CGCGATGCTCGCCCGGCTGGATCGCCGAGCAGGTCGGGCGTACGAGGGCGTCGCGGCATGGCATGTGCGCCTGGGTCGGCTGATCGGCCTGTTCGTCGTCATCATCGTCCTGACGACCCTGCATCTGGAGTTCGGACTGTTCGGACGCGGTGATCGGGCGGCGAGTCTGCCGTTGCCCGATGTCGGGCTGGAGGGGCCGGTCAGACCGGGGTCGATCGATCAGGCGCGCCGGTTGGCGGGAATGGCGATCGGTACTTTGCCACGGGCCGCGTTCATCCGGGGTGATGGCGCAGACGTGAAGTTCTCGGAAGCCGGAGATGGCATCGGTGGCAAGTCGGTGTGGATGAATGCCAACACCATGACCGTCGAGCGCATGACGGATTGGCGCAACGACCGTCAGGCACTCAATTTCATCATTCACGACGGTCGCTGGCTCGGCGGCATGAATGCGCTGAACATCAACGATATCGGAGCCCTGATACTGCTGCTGGTCGTGATCAGCGGTGGTGTTCTCAACGCGGGGCGATGGCGCCGCCGTGGTTCGGCGGCGAATCGCCGCGATGCATGACGGAAGGGGATCAGTTCTTGCCGGCACCCGGCCGTAGCGCCGGGCGGTGCCGATTCTGTTGCCCGTGGGACTGACGCCACCCAGGACGGCACCGCCGGCCGCCAATCCAAAGGAGTAGAATCGGCGCCAACCCAATATCGTGACGTGATTCATGGAACACTGCGCTGCTCAAGTCCGCGTCGTGCTGCTGATCCTGCTGACGGCATGGTTGCCGCCGCTGGCGGCAACGGATCTGGATTTCGTCACCATCGAGGCCGCGCCCTGGGCCTATCGCGACGCGGACGGCCGTCCGGCCGGCGCCTTCCCCGAGATCATCGCCGAACTGGAGCGGCGCAGCGGCGACCGCATCGCCATCGCGCTCTATCCGCTCGCGCGCATCGACCAGTCGCTGGAGGCCGGGCAACGGGATTGCACCATCATTCTCTGGAACGACTACCGGGCGCGCTACGCGGCGCGCGGCGAGGATGTGTATGCCATGCCCTTCGGCGTGATCGCGCGCAAGGGCGTGCGCCTGGAAAGTTACGACGACCTCGCGCCCCTGGTGATCTCGGTCACGCGCGGGCTTGCCATGCATCCGCGTTTCGATGGGGATGCCAGTCTGCGCAAGGACGCGGACAAGGACTACCTGACCGGCCTGCGCAAGATCGCCCATGGCCGGGTCGACGCGGTGGCCGGCGCGCTGCCGACCATCCTGCACATCGCCCGCCAGGCCGGGCTGGACGACCAGCTTGGCGCGCCACTGACGTTCGGGCACGTGCCGCTGGCGCTCCAGTGCTCGAAGCGTTCGCCGCGGCTCGCGGCGATGGAACGCATCGACGGCGCGCTGCGCGCGATGCGCGCCGACGGCAGCCTGGCGCGCATCCTTTCCGCGCACGGATACTTCTGAGATGAGCGAGGGACTGGCGGCCACCCTGCGCCTGATCCTCGGCCGCGGCATCGGCCGCCGCCTGCTGATCCTGATCCTGCTGTTCAGTTCGTTCGTCACGCTGGCGCTGACGGCGGGCCAGCTCTACCTCGACTACCAACGCGACGTATCCGCCATCGAGCGGCGCATCGACGAGATTCGCAGCAGCTATCTGGACAGCCTGACGCGCAGCCTCTGGAACGTCGACGTCGAGCAGTTGCACATTCAGCTCGAAGGCATCATGCGCCTGCCGGACATGCACGCCGTGGCGGTGAGGGAAATCGCCGGCGGCGCGGCGGAACCGCTCGCGATCCGCATCGGTGCGGCGCCTTCGGTCGCGGCCCTGGCGTGGGATACCCCCATCGTCCATGCCGGTCGCGACGGGCCGTACGTCATCGGCACGCTGCGGCTGGAGGCGACGCTGAGCGAGGTGTACCAACGCCTGTACGACCGGGCGCTGACGATCCTCGTCAGCCAGGGCATCAAGACCTTCCTGGTGTCCTTCTTCATCCTGTTCGTCGTGCATCGCCTCGTCACCCGCCACCTGCGTGCCTTCGCCGAGGCGGTGGGCCGCTACGACCTGCGCCGGCCCTGGCCCGGCTTCCGTCTCCAACGGCCCGCCGGCCGCGACGATGAACTCGACCGCGTGGTGTCGGCCTTCGAGGACATGCGCGGACACCTGGAACAGGCCTATCGCGAACTGGGCGAGACCAATGCCCGTCTGGAGGAAGACATCGCGGCCCGCCGCGAGGCCGAGGCGACGGCGGCGCATCTGGCCTACCACGATCCGCTCACCGGATTGCCGAACCGGCGCCTGCTGCTGGAACGCCTCCACCAGGATCTCGCGCAGGCGGCGCGGCGTCCATGGTGCGCTGCTGTTCCTCGATCTCGACAACTTCAAGAGATCGGAAGA
>JAQVJI010000081.1 GCA_028695255.1 Chromatiales bacterium
CGCCGGTGCGGAATTCAAGCCGCAGCGGCGTTCCGATGAGTTTCAGGGCCTGGCGGAAATAGTTCATCAGGTAGCGCCGGTAGGCCTCGGGCACGTGCTCGGTCTGGTTTCCGTGGATGACGATGACCGGCGGATTGCGACCGCCCTGATGTGCGTAGCGCAGCTTGATGCGCCGGCCGTTGAACAGCGGCGGCTGGTGCGTCTTGACCGCCTGTTCGAGCAGGCGCGTGAGCTCCGGCGTCGGCACGTCGATCGTCGCCGACGCATAGGCGCGCTGCACGGCCGGGAACAGGTCGCCGACGCCGGTGCCGTGCAAGGCGGAGATGAAGCGCTTTTCGGCGAATTCCAGGAACGACAGCCGCAGGTCCATGTCGCGGCGCACGTTGTCCTTCTGGTCCGCGGGCAGTCCGTCCCATTTGTTGATCGCGAGCACCAGCGCGCGGCCGCTGTCCAGCACCAGCCCGAGCAGATGCGCATCCTGATCCGTGATGCCCTCCTGCGCGTCCATCACCATCACGACCACGTGCGCGGCATCGATCGCCTGCAGCGTCTTGATGACGCTGAACTTCTCCACCCCTTCCTGCACGCGCGCGCGACGACGCACGCCGGCGGTGTCGATCAGCGTGTAGTCCTGTCCGTCGCGCTGGAACGGGATGAAGATGCTGTCGCGGGTGGTGCCGGGAATGTCGGACACCACCACCCGCTCCTCGCCGAGGATGCGGTTGGTGAGCGTGGACTTGCCGGCGTTGGGACGGCCGATGAAGGCGATGCGGATGCCGGGCCAGTCCGCGGCCTCCGGCTCCTCCGCCGCGGCCGATTCGGGCAACGCCGCATGCAGCGTCTCCAGCAAGGCGCCGACGCCGCGGCCGTGGGTGGCCGTGACCGGGAACGGCTGGCCGAGACCGAGGGCATGGAAATCGGCGAGTGCGGTCTCGGTATCGAGACCATCGATCTTGTTGACCACCAGGAACACCGGCTTGCCGGTCCGGCGCAGTGCGCCGGCAATGTCCTGATCGGCGGCGGTGATGCCGTCGCGGGCATCCACCAGCATCAGCACGACGTCGGCCTCGTCGATCGCCTGTTGCGTCTGACGCGCCATCAGATCATCGAGCACCGCCGCCTCGCCCGACAGACCGCCGGTATCGACGACCACGTAGGCGAAACCGCCGACCCGGCCGGTACCGTACTTGCGGTCGCGCGTCAGCCCCGGCAGATCGGCCACCAGCGCGTCGCGCGTACCGGTGAGCCGGTTGAACAGCGTGGACTTGCCGACGTTCGGCCGGCCCACCAGGGCGATGACGGGTTTCATTCGCGAGTGGGCACCGGCGGACCGTAGGTCGACAGCACGCCGCCGTTACCCAGCACGTGGATGCCGCCGTCGGCGCCTGCGATCGGTGCCGCGGACACACCGGCGGAATCGGCACGCACGCGTGCGACGAAACTGCCGTCACCGACCGCCAGCCAGTGCAGCCAGCCCTCGTAGTCACCGACCACCACCTGCCCTCCCACCGGCGTCGGCGCAGTGGTGCCGCGCAGGCGCAGCTTGTCCTGCTGCCACAACGTGCCGCCGTTGCGGCGGTCGAGCGCCCACACGTGACCGAAGGCATCGGTGACGTAGACGCGCTCCGCATCGACCGACAACCCACGGTAGGATGACATGTCGCGCGCCCACAGCAGACGGCCCTCGGCCAGCGTCAGCGCCGCCACGCGGCCCTGATAGGCGGCCGCATACACCACGCCGTCGGCGACGACGATCGAACCGTCGACGTCGACCATGCGTTCCAGTTCCGAACGGCCGGTGCCGACGGCCAGCGGTTGTTCCCAATAGACGCTGCCGCGCGCGAGCGAAAAGGCCGCCAGACGACCGTTGTCGAAGCCGCTCACCAACCGGTCGCCGTCGATCGCCGGCACGCCCGTCCCGCGCAGACTCAGGGCCGGCGTGGAACGGCCGGCGAGCCAGAGCACACGGCCGCTTTCGGCGTCCAGCGCGTGCAGACGGCCGTCGTTGGTGCGGAACACGACGACGCCCTCTTGCACTGGCGACACCGCCATCACTTCGCTGCTCAGGCGCCGACGCCACAGCTCGCGGCCGTCGTCGTCCGCCAGCGCCACCGCGTAGCCGGTGCCGGTACCGAAGGCCAGCTTGCCTTCGCCGCCACCGAGCCCACCCGTGACCGGCAGATCCAGACTCACCTGCCACTGCGGCCGGCCGTCGTCCGCGGCCGTCGCCTGCACGCGACCACGACTGTCGACGGTGTACAGCATTCCGTTCGTCAGTAACGGACGCAGCTTGAGAAAGCGGCCGCCGACGCCGTCGCCGCTGTCGCGACGCCACAGTTCCTTGACCGTGACCGTCGGCGTGAAATCGGCAAGCTTGGCCGGCGGCTCGGAGGTGTCCTTGGTGAACAGGCCGCATCCGGCAACCGTACTCAACAACGCCAGCGCCAATGCACCCGTCAGCAGGTGCGACATCGACTTGCCCCCGGCAATCCCGTTCATCGTCCGTTCCCCCGTGCCTGTAGTTCGTCCCGCTTGAGACGGAGATACTCGTTGTTCTCGGTCGTCGCCTGCAACGCGCGGTCGTAGGCGGCCAATGCCTCGTCGGCCCGCCCTTGGGCACGATGGATGTCGCCGCGCAGTTCTTCCACCAGCGCCGTGTAGGTAGGCGCAAAGGATTCGCCGAGCAGTCGCAGTGCCTCGTCGTATTGTTCCATCGCCGCCAGCACCCGTGCCAGACGCAGCGTCGCGACCCGGCGCACCTCGTCCTGGCGTGCGTTGTCGCGTACCCAGCGCAATTCGGCCGCGGCCGCCGCAAAATCTCCCGCCTCGCCCTTCTGTCGCGCCAGATCCAGCGCGCCCAGCGCCGCATAGGGCGAACGCGCGTGATCCTGCCTGAGCTGGTCGACCTGGCGCTGCACGGTCTCGGCGTCCCGCTCCGCCGCACGCGTGAGCGCGATGTAGGTATCGGAGGCCGTCTCGGCCCGTCCCTCGCGGTAATCGACCCAGAACTTCCAGCCGACGATGCCGGCCAGGCCGAGCACCACGCCCGCGGTCACGGATGCACCGTACTTCTTCCACCATTCACGGATCGCCTCGGCCTTTTCTTCGTCGGTGCTGTAAACGCTGTTCACTGATGTTCTCCTTCCGCCGTCGGTGGTCGACTCGGATTACGAAAGATGTTGCCGGATGGTCTCCGGCAAGGTATCACGCGGCACGGTGGCCTGCGGCCGCTCGGCATCGCGCAGGTACTTGATCGTCACGCTGCCGCTGGCGATCTCCTCTTCGCCGAGCATGAGCGCGAGCACGGCACCGCTGCGGTCGGCACGCTTCATCTGCGCCTTGAAGCCACCGCCGCCGCAATTGCCCACGACCTTCAGGCCGGCGTCGCGCAGTTGCTCCGCCAGTTCGAGCGCCGCCAGTTCGGCCGCATCGCCGGCGGCGATCACATAGGCATGCGGTGCTGCCGCGGCCGTCTTCAGCCCACGCGTTTCGAGCAATGCCAGCAGGCGCTCCATGCCGAGCGCAAAACCCGCCGCGGTCGTCGCACGGCCGCCCAGTTGTTCGACCAGGCCGTCGTAGCGACCGCCCGCACACACCGTGCCCTGTGCGCCGAGCTCGTCGGTGATCCACTCGAACACCGTGCGTCCGTAGTAGTCGAGGCCGCGCACCAGGCGCGGGTTGACCGTGAATGCGATGCCCGCCGCGGTCAACGACCGTTGCAAACCCTCGAAGTGCTCGCGCGAGGCCTGGTCGAGGTGATCGGTCAGCGTCGGCGCGGCGGCGATCAATTCCCGCAAATCGGGATTCTTGCTGTCCAGAATGCGCATCGGATTGCCGTGCAGACGGCGCCGGCTGTCCTCGTCGAGACGATCCTCGTGCGCCTGGAAATGACGTACCAGATGTTCGCGATAGGCCGCGCGTGCCTCGCTGCTGCCGAGTGAGTTGATCTCCAACCGCAGTCCGTCGAGCCCCAATTCGCGCCACAGACGCGCACTGATCAGAATCAGTTCGGCATCGATGTCCGGACCCTCGATACCGAAGGTCTCGACGCCGATCTGATGGAACTGCCGATAGCGCCCCTTCTGCGGCCGCTCGTGCCGGAACATCGGTCCCGCGTACCACAGACGCTGCTGCTGGTTGTGCAGCAGACCGTGCTCGATGCCGGCGCGCACGCAGCCCGCAGTACCTTCCGGTCGCAGGGTGAGACTGTCGCCGTTGCGATCCTCGAAGCTGTACATCTCCTTTTCGACGATGTCGGTGACCTCGCCGATGGAGCGCGCGAACAGATCGGTCTGCTCGACGACCGGCATGCGGATTTCGCTGTAGCCGTAGGCCTCCAGCACCTGTCGCGCAGTCTCCTCCAGGTGGCGCCAGGCCGGCGTATCGGAGGGCAGGATGTCGTGCATCCCGCGTATCGATTGAATCGCTTTGGCCATTTCTAGTCCGGATGTTTCATGGGTTCACACGACGATCGGGTTCACGCGACGATCGCGCGGGCCAAGTCAGAATTTTCTGGGTGCATGCCAGAACCGTTTCGACGGGCGATCGGTCAGGGACGTTCCAACGTGAACCGAGCCGTACGGTCGGGCAGGATGTGCGGTGCGAGATCGTAGCGCTCACCCATGTACTCGATTTCGGTGCCGACGATGTTGCCGACGATGAAGCGGACCGGAAAGACGATCTCCGCAAAGCGGCGTTCGCGGCCCGCGCGCATCAGGCCGTAGGCGATCCGCTCGTCGTTGCCGTCGCGCACGTCGACCCACGCGTCCTGCGTGAAACGCAGCACCAGAATGTCGCCGTCGAAGGCCGGCGCCGTGGGCGTCTCCGGCATGACGGCCGACGGCTCCGGCGCAGGCTCTGCCGGTGCTGCGTCCGTGCCGGTCGTCGCCGCGTCGCCATTCGGGCCGGGCACGTCTGCCGGTGCCGCCTCGATCGTGGACGGCTCCGGAACTGCCAGCGCCAGCGTTCCTTCGTTGGCTGGCGCGGGCGCCGGGATCGCGTGCATTTCCGGCGCCGGTGCTTCGGCCTGACCGCTGCCGAACATGCCGCCGTCCTTGAACCAGTTGATGCCGAACAGGATCGCGATGACGATCGCCACCACCACGGCAATCAGATACGGATTGATCTTGTGTCCCGGCTCGCGAATCACCTGCGGCCGCAGAGACGGCTCGGGTTCGGTGATGCCGAGCGTGTCGAACTGCTGCACCAGCGATTCGGCGTCGATGCCGACGACGCGGGCATAGCTGCGCAGGTATCCGCGGATGTAGGGCGGCGGCCCGGGTATGTCCTCGAACTGCCCGTCTTCGAGCGCCCGCACCATGGTGACCCGCAGACGCATCTGCGAGGCCACGTCCTGCTGCGACAGACCGGCCGCCTCGCGCGCCTGACGCAGCCGTTCGCCCATGGCGGCCGCGGTAGCCGCAGAAGGCTTCGATTCCATCGTCGTATCGTCAGTTTCCACCACGGGACTCCAGTTCGTGCAGCATGGCGGCCTCCCCGGAATCCGGGAATCTGTTCTTCAGGCGCAGGGCGCAATTGCCGGCCGCTTCCCAATTGCGCATCGCGCGCTCGCTCTTGACGCACAGCCAGAGCGTGCGCGGCGAGTTCTGCTGCGTTTCGGTGAAGCGTTGCAGGTAGGCACGCGTTTGCAGATACCGTTCCTGCCGGAAGCTGATCTCGGCCATCTCGAACAGCGCCGGGCCGTAATTCGGATTGACCTCCAGCGCGCGACGGAAATAGTCCTCCGCCTTGCCCTTGTCGGCGCCCTTCTGCATACAGATGCCGGCATTGGTCATCGGCACTTCGCGCGCGCCGTAGAGGGGATTGTCCAACGCCTGTCGGAACGCCGCATCGGCATCGGCCAGGCGCTCCTTGCGGCACAGGAAAACGCCGTAGGCGTTGAAGGCATCGGAATACTTGGGATCGAGGGCCACGGCGCGGCGGTAATGGCGATCGGCCAGCTCGTCGCGCCCGATGCGCTCCTGCAACAAGGCGTAGGCATAGTGCGCGGCCGGCAGTCGCGGATCCTGCTCCAGCGCGCGTTCGAGTTTCTGGCTCGCGAGATCGAGGTTGTTGGCCTGGAGATAATTCAGGCCGAGCTGCACGTTGATCGCCGCCGCGCGCAGTTCCTGCTCGCGTTTCGCCGCGCGGTCGGCACCGGAACAGCCGCCCAGCAGGGACATGACCAGCATCGCCGTAATGACCGCCGCAACGACTCGCATCTCAGGCACTCCCCCGCTCGCGTTCCAAATGCCGATCCTGCTCGATACGCCGTTCGATGAGCGAGAAGCGCTGGTCGCGCCGGCTACGGTCGGCCACGCGCCCGACCAACTGACCGCAGGCCGCATCGATGTCGTCGCCGCGCGTGCGGCGCGTGATGGTGGTCAGACCCGCCGCCGTCACGATGTCGCGGAAGCGCTCGATCGCCGCCTCGCCGGAACGGGCGTAGCGCGTCTGCGGGAAGGGATTGAACGGAATGAGGTTCAGCTTGCAGGGAAAATCCCGCAACAGGCGCACCAGTTTGCGTGCGTGCGCCGGCGTGTCGTTGACGCCGTCGAGCATCACGTATTCGATCGTCACCCGCTGATGACGCCCTTCGACGTAACGGCGGCAGGCGTCCAGCACATCGGCGATCGGATACTTGCGGTTGAGCGGCACCAGTTCGTTGCGCAGCGCGTCGTCCGGTGCGTGCAGCGACAGCGCGAGCGCAACGTCACAGACCTCGCGCAGACGGTCGATCGCCGGCACCACGCCCGAGGTACTGATGGTCACGCGGCGCTTGCTCAGGCCATAGGCATTGTCGTCGAGCATCAGGTCCACCGCCGCCAGCACGGTGTCGAAGTTGAGCAGCGGCTCGCCCATGCCCATGAACACGACGTTGCTGACCGCACGTTCCTGGCCCGGCGCCGGCGCCAGCGTGCGCGTTGCCAGCCACAACTGGCCGACGATCTCGTCGGCCGTCAGGTTGCGGCCGAATCCCTGGCGCGCGGTGGAGCAGAACGTGCAATCCAGCGCGCAGCCCACTTGCGACGACACGCACAGCGTGCCGCGATCCTTTTCCGGGATGAACACCGTCTCGATGCAATTGCCGTCGGCAAGCCGCAGCAACCACTTGTGCGTGCCGTCGGCCGAGGCCTGATCCAGCACCACCTCCGGCACCCTGACGCAGGCCACTTCCGCCAGACGGGTGCGCAACGGCTTGGACAGGTCGGTCATCGCGGCGAAGTCGTCCACGCCGTGCTGATGCAGCCATTTCATCACCTGCACGGCACGGAACGGCTTCTCGCCCAGACCGGCGAAAAAGCTCTCCAGCCCGCGGCGGTCGAGCCCGAGCAGATTGACCCGGCCGTCCGCCGCGGTATCGCGGCGGACGTCGGCGGGAAGCTGCATGACGGGGCTCGTGTTCACGTCGGTCGGCTGTCGACGGTTCAGCGCGTGCGCGGGCAGAGTTCGAGCGTGCTGAAGAAATACGCGATCTCGATCGCGGCATTCTCCGAGCTGTCGGAACCGTGCACGGCGTTCTCGTCGATGCTGGAAGCGAAATCGGCGCGGATGGTGCCGGGCTCGGCCTTCTTCGGATCGGTCGCACCCATGATGTCGCGGTGGGCGGCAACGGCGTTCTCACCTTCCAGCACCTGGATCATGACCGGGCCGGAGGTCATGAAGCTGACCAGGTCCTTGAAGAACGGACGCTCCCGATGCACGGCGTAGAAACCCTCGGCCTCGGCCTGGCTCAGATGCTTCATGCGCGCGGCGACGATGCGCAGGCCGGCCTTTTCGAAGCGGCTGTAGATCTTGCCGATCACGTTCTTGGCGACGGCATCGGGCTTGATGATGGAGAGGGTGCGTTCGATAGGCATCGGGAACTCCGGCTGGATGTCTTGATGAGGAAGGGGTTGGACAAATGACGCAAACCCGCGGTTCGGTCCAGGACACGGCCGGCATTGCGGCGGTGGCCTGGGCCATGGCGCGGGTTTGCACGAAAATTCAGGGGCTTGATTCTACCCTGCCCCCCTCCCGCAGGCAATCTGCGGGCACGGGTCCGGCGGGCAAAATCGGCGTGGTCGAACGCCGTCGGCGGGCTCAGTGACGCTCTTCGATCCAGGCCATCTGGACTGCTTCGAGGATCTTCTCGCCGCAATGCGCGGGATCGTCCTCGAACTCGGGCAGGGCCAGGATCCAGTTGCGCAGCTCGACGAAATTGACGTGGTTCGGGTCGGCCTCGGGGTGGGCCTCGTCGAGCGCGATGGCGATTTCCAGACTGTCGGTCCATTTCAAAGACATGACGATATCCTCAGTGATGTTCCGACACCTGATTGATGGTGTACTTCGGAATCTCGATCACCAGGTCCTCGTCGGCCACGATCGCCTGGCAGGACAGGCGCGAATCGGGTTCGAGACCCCAGGCCTTGTCGAGCAGGTCTTCCTCGTCCTCCTCCGCCGCTTCGAGCGACGCGGCACCCTCGCGGACGTAGACGTGGCAGGTCGTGCAGGCGCAGGACTTCTCGCAGGCATGTTCGATCTCGATGCCGTGGCTCAATGCCGCATCGCAGACGCTGACGCCGGGTTCGACCTCGATCACCGCCCCTTCCGGGCACAGCGTTTCATGGGGGAGGAATACCAGTTTGGGCATGGGCTGTCGATCTTCGGATGAATTCAAAAGGAAGCGGGTTTGGTACAGCGGTTACAGAGAAACAGAATAAACATCGCTCTCGCCGAGGACGCCGGGACGCTGAGGAAAACCAATGTCTTATCTTATCCCGGCGTCCCGGCGTCCCGGCGTCCTCAGCGAGAGATATCGTCCGTGTTGTTTCTCTGTGACCTCTGTGCCCAATTCTCAAAATCACTGAAACTCTTCCACGCGGTGACCGGCCATCACCTTGCGGATGCTTTCGTTCATGCGACGCGCGACGAATGCCTCGCTCGCCTTCTCGACCCGGCCGATGGCGTCGCGGATCGCATCGGCGTCGTCACCCGTGCGCGCGTCGGCCAGACGTTCGCGCGCGGCGAGGATGTCCGCGCGTTCGGTCGCGTCGAGCAGGCTGTCGCCGTCGGCGGCGAGCGCGGCATCCAGCGCCTCCAGCACGCGGTCGGCCTCGACCTGCTGCTCGCGCAGTCCGCGCGCCTGCATGTCTTCTCGCGCGTGTTCCATCGAATCGCGCAGCATGGTCTCGATCTCGGACTCGCTGAGTCCGTAGGACGGCTTGACCTCGATGCCGGCCTGTACGCCGCTCGTCTGTTCGCAGGCGTTCACGCTCAACAGACCGTCGGCATCGACCTGGAAGGTCACGCGCACGCGCGCCGCGCCGGCGACCATCGGCGGAATGCCGCGCAGATCGAAGCGCGCCAGCGAACGGCAATGGTCGACGATGTCGCGTTCGCCCTGCACGACGTGCAGCGACATCGCGGTCTGCCCGTCCTTGAAGGTGGTGAAATCCTGCGCGCGCGCAACCGGGATGGTGGTGTTGCGCGGAATGATCGGCTCGACCAGCCCGCCCATGGTCTCCAGCCCGAGCGACAACGGGATGACGTCGAGCAGCAGCATTTCTTCATCCGGCTTGTTGCCGGCCAGCACGTCGGCCTGCAGGGCTGCGCCGATCGCCACCACGCGGTCCGGATCGATGTCGACGTGCGGTTCGCGACCGAAGAACTCACCCACCAGTTGACGCACGTGCGGCACGCGCGTGGAACCGCCGACCATCACCACTTCGGTGATGTCCTCGCGCGACACGCCCGCGTCGCGCATCGCGCGCCGGCAGGCATTGAGCGTCTTCTTGATCAGGGGGTCGATCAGACAGTTCATCTGACTGCACGACAGGCAACCTCTCCAGTACGCATCGCCGCCGAGCGTGATGTTCAGTTCGGCCTCCGGCCGTTCGGTCAGCGCCTCCTTGACCGAACAGGCATCCAGCATGAGCTGGCGCATGCGCTGGTGACCGGCATCGTTCGGGATGCCCGCCTCCTGCATGATCCAGCCGGCGATCGCACGGTCGAAGTCGTCGCCGCCGAGCGCACTGTCGCCGCCGGTCGCCAGCACCTCGAACACGCCACGGTTGAGCCGCAGGATGGAGATGTCGAAGGTACCGCCGCCGAGGTCATAGACCGCGATGACGCCTTCGGCGCCCTTGTCCAGACCATAGGCGATCGCGGCCGCGGTCGGTTCGTTGAGCAGGCGAAATACGTTCAGGCCGGCCAGCCGCGCCGCGTCCTTGGTGGCCTGGCGCTGCGCGTCGTCGAAATACGCGGGCACGGTGATCACCGCGCCGGTCAGATCGCCGCCGAGACTGGCCTCGGCACGCGTCTTCAGCGCACGCAGGATCTCGGCCGAGACCTCGACCGCGGTCACTTCGCCCGCGACCGTGCGGATGCGCGGCACGCCGCTCTCGGGATCGACGAATTCGTAGGGCACGTGACCGGCCAGCGTCTTCAGATCGGCGACCTTGCGCCCCATCAGTCGCTTGACCGAGGCGATGGTGTTGAGCGGGTCGATGGCCGCGGCGCGCTTGGCATCGTGACCGACGACGACGTCGGTCGGCGTATAACGCACCACCGACGGCAGCAGATGCCGACTCTGCTCGTCAGCCAGAGTCTCGGCCACGCCGCTGCGCACGCTCGCCACCAGCGAATTGGTGGTACCAAGATCGATGCCCACCGCCAGCCGGTGCTGGTGCGGGGCGGTGGACATGCCGGGTTCGGTGATCTGCAACAGGGCCATGGAATCTCAACTCAATTGTTCGTCATCGAGCCGCTCTGCAAGGCGATCCGTCTCGCGTTGCAGGCGCTCGTAAAAGCGCATCTTGATCACCAGATCCCTGGCCGCGGCCAGATCGCCAGCCTCCAGTCGCGCCTCGTAACCTTCGACCAGCGCGGCACGGCGCCGCGCGATGTCGTTCAACACCTCGTCCAGTGCGGCATAGGGATCGTCCTTGTCCGTCACCTCCGCCAGGCGTTCGCGCAGCTCCATCTGATCCATCAGAAACTCGGGATCGGTCGCCGTGTCGCGTTCCTCGTTGAACTCGACGCCGCGCAGTTCCAGCAGATAACGCGCGCGCGCCACGTCGTCCTTCAAGGTCGCGTAGGCCTGGTTGACCTGAGCCGCGCTCTGCACCGACAGCAGACGCTCGCGATCCGAGGCGCTGGCGAAACGGTCCGGATGTAACTGCGATTGCAGCCGGCGATAGGCGTCCGCCAGCCGCGCGCCATCGATCCGATAGGCCTCGGGCAGCGCGAACAGTTCGAAATAGTTGCGGGTCAGGTCGGGGATCATGATGCAGGGACTCGCTGCCCGAGGACCGCTGTCGAATTCAGATGCCGAAGCTTTCGCCGCAGCCGCAACGGCTCTTCTCGTTGGGGTTGTTGAACTTGAAGCCTTCGTTCAGGCCTTCGCGCGTGTAGTCGAGCTCGGTGCCATCGAGGTAGACCAGGCTCTTCGGATTGATCAGCACCTTGACGCCCTTGTCCTCGAATACCGTGTCGTCCGCCTCGATCTCGTCGGCGAACTCCATCACGTAGGCCATGCCGGAACAGCCGGTGGTCTTCACACCCAGACGCAGGCCGACGCCCTTGCCGCGCTTGGCCAGAAAGTCGCGCACGCGAACGGCAGCGTTTTCAGTCAACGTAATCGCCATATGCGTCACCTCAGGCGGTCTTCTGCTCGGGCACCGG
>JAQVJI010000082.1 GCA_028695255.1 Chromatiales bacterium
AAGAGAGTGATCGCGGCATACCGGAATCGTCGGGCCAATTCCGTTTGCCACGGCGCCATTCTGCACGGCACCGAACCATATTTCAAAGTCGACGACGCAGGGTGGGTTGAGGAACGGAACCCACGCGGGAGGAGCTCTCGGACACCGCCGCCGCGTGGGCATGCTGCGCTTGCCCACCCTCCGATTTCTCCCGCGTCGTCATCACGCCGCGGTTCAAGATATCTCGCCGGGCGTGCGACAATCCGCACTCGCTTTCCTCCAATTCCCAATACGGAACATCCATGGTCAAGCCACCGCAGCGATCCCACGCCGCCCCATCCCAGGTCCAGGCCGCCGTGCAGTCCGGCATGCAGCTCATGCAGGCCGGGCGCCTGCGCGAAGCCGAACAGGCATTGCGTCAGGCACTGGCACTCGACCCCGACAATGCCGACGCCCTGCAACTCCTCGGCCTGCTCGCCGCGCGTGCCAATCAGCTCGACTGGGCCGAGCAGTTCCTGCAGAAGGCGGCCCGCCTGCAACCCCGGCGGGCCGACGTCCAGAGCAATCTCGGCAACGTGCTTTTGTCGCTGGGGCAGATCGAGGAAGCGATCGCGCAGTTCCGCAATGCGACGCGCATCGATCCGACGAACACCCAGGTCTGGTTCAATCTCGGCAACGCCCTGCGTGCCGGCAAACAGCCCGAGGCCGCCGTGGCCGCGTATCGCAAGGCACTGGCAAGGCAGCCCGACCATCTGCCCTCGCTGGTCAATCTCGGCCACGCGCTGCGTGAACAGGATCTACTCGAAGAAGCGGCACAGGCCTTCCGGCAGGCCGTCGCGCTGGCCCCGCAACACCTCGAACTGCGCCTCGACCTCGGGCATGTCTGCAACCTGCTGCTGCACATCGACGAGGCCATCGAACATTATGGCGCCGTGCTCGCCGTGCAACCGGAGCACCCGAAGGCGCTGGTCGGCATGGCAGCGGCCAGACTCAGTCGGCACGACCTGGACGAGGCCAAAAGGCTCTGTCGCGCAGCGATCCTCGTGAGACCCGACATGGCAGAGGCCTACTTCTATCTCGCGAAAACACATGTAATGAATGGGCAGCGGGAAAGAGCGGTACCCGCAATCCTGAAGGCCATCGAACTGGCCGCCCACGGCCAGTTCGCAGACCCTGGAGATTTCTATGTAACAGCCCTGACCATACTGAAGCATACGGTCAGACATCGGGATGTCCTGTCGATGCTCGACAGGCATCTGCAGGATCATCCCGACGACACCGAAGCCCTCCTGTTCCGTCATCGCGTCAGGCAGGAAATGTGCGACTGGCGGGGCATGCGTGAGGACATCAGGCATCTTATCCACTCGACCGCCACCACGACTCCATTCGCGGCCTTGGCAATCTCAGGGCTTGGCTCCGATGACCATCTGCTTTGTGCCCAACGAGAGGCCGAGGCCATCAACCGCAAGACCCGACAGCTGCGGATCCCGATAGCGACAGAATCGACCCGACGTCCTCGTGCTCGTCTGCGCATCGGCTACGTGTCGTCTGACCTGCGCGAGCACGCGGTGGCGCATCTGGCGGTCCAGATCTTCGAACGGCATGATCGCGAACACTTCGAGGTGTTCGCCTATTCCAACGGCAACGACGACGGCAGTGCGATACGCAAACGCCTGGAGAAGGCCTTCGATCACTTCATCGACACCCGCGATCTGTCGCACGAGCAGGCCGCGCAACGCATCCGTAACGACGGCATCGACGTCCTGATCGATCTCAACGGCTACACACAGAACGCGCGCACCGAGGTTTTCGCCCTGCGTCCGGCACCGATCCAGGTCAACTGGCTCGGCTATCCCGGCACCCTGGGCGCCGACTTCATCGATTACATCGTGGTCGATCCCTTCGTCGCGCCACCCGATCAGGCGCCCTTCTATACCGAGAAACAGGCCTATCTGCCCGATGTCTATCTGCCGCGCGACCAGTCGTGCGCACTGGCCGCGATACCTGCGCGCGAGCAGGCCGGGCTGCCAGAACAGGGTTTCGTGTTCTGCTGTTTCAACAATGCCTACAAGATCACGCCGGATATCTTCGATCTCTGGTGCGGGCTGCTTCGCGAGGTGCCCGGTTCGGTGCTGTGGCTCTCGGTCAAGCCGGATGCGCTGGCCAATCTGCAACGCGAGGCAGAAGCACGCGGCATCGATTCCGCGCGCCTGATCGTCGCGCCACGCGTGCCGTCGATGGCGGACCACCTGGCACGCCTGTCACTGGCCGACCTGTTCCTCGACACCCTGCCCTACAACGCCCACACCACGGCCTCGGATGCGCTGTGGGCGGGCGTGCCGGTCGTCACCTGCGCCGGCGAAACCTTTCCCTCGCGCGTCGCCGGCAGTCTGCTGCGCGCGGTCGGGTTGCCGGAGCTGGTAACGGAACGGCTGGATCGGTATCGCGATCTGGCGCTGCGGCTGGCGACGCAGCCTGACGAGCTGAAGGCGATCCGGCACCGGCTGGCGGAGAATCGATCGAACACACCGCTGTTCGATTCCGAACGCTTCACGCGCAATCTCGAAGGTCTGTACCGGCGCATGTGGGCGCGGCACGAGCAGGGGTTGCCGCCGGACATGCTGGAACCCGAACCGGCAATGGACCCGTAGGAGCCGAGCCCTCTCGGCGATGGGCGGCTTCGACCGGCACCGATCGCCCGGAGGGCCGGGCTCCCACGGAACGGTGCCTTTCGACACCACTTCCGCGTGGGCACGCTGCGCTTTGTTCGGCGCATCCCTGCGACTGACGTACAATGCGCACTCCATGAGATTCAACACCGTTTCGCCATCCCGATGAACGATCCGAACCCCAGCGTCGATACCCTTGTTCAAGCCGCCCTCGCCGCCTGGCAGGCCGGCAACCCCGACGACACCGAAAAGGCCTGCGACCAGGTCCTCGCCCGCAAGCCGCAGAACGAGAACGCCCTGCACCTGATGGGACTGGTCTGGCAGACGCGCGGCAAACTGCCGCGCTCGGCCTCGTTCCTGGAGCGTGCGCGCTCGGTCAACCCCGACAACCCGTTCATCCACTACAACCTCGGCGTGACCATGCAGCGGCTCGGGCAGGCACAGGCGGCGACGCTCTGTTACCGCCGCGCCCTCGAACTGCAACCGGATCTGGCCCCGGCCAATCACAATCTGGCCAAGCTGCTGCTGACTGCGAATCAACCGGTCGAGGCCGAGACCTTCAGCCGCAACGCGGTAGCGGCCCTGCCGACGATGGCCGAGGCCTGGCTCACGCTCGGCAATGCACTCAAGGCCCAGGGACGCTGGCAGGAAGCGGCCGACGCCTATGCAAAGGCGATCGAGGCCAGACCGGATTACGTCGAGGCGCATTTCAATCTGGGCGTGGCGCAGCAGGAATCGGGGCGGCACGAAGATGCCGTCGCCACCTTCGCGCACTTCATGCAATTGCTGGGACGGGAAAACCCGCAGGCGCTGAACCAGACCGGCCTGTCCCTGCGCCGCCTGCAACGCCTCGATGCAGCCGCACAGGTCTTTGCCCGCGCCGTGGAGCTCGCGCCCGACTTCGCCGGTGCCTGGAACAACCTCGGCATGACCCTGAACGATCTCGGCAACCTGGACGGCGCCGCGCAGGCCTATCGCCAGGCGATCACGGTGAAACCCGACTTCGCCCAGGCGGTTTACGGCCTGGCCTGCGTACTGGATGCACAGGGTCTGTTCGATCAGGCCCTGGCGCTGTATCAGTCGGCCGTGCGCATCGATCCGCAACTGCCGCACGCGCCGACGCGTCTGCTCAAGCTGAAGCTGAATCTCTGCGACTGGGCCGACATCGGCGAGGCCTTCCGGGCCACCGTACAGGCGGTGCAGAACCGCAGCTACGAGGGCTTCGCGCTGGATACGCTGTACATTCCGGGCATGCAGCCGGCACACCACCAGTATGCCGCGCGTTTCACCGCCGCCACCGTGAAGGAATCCGTTCCGCAACGCCTGCCGCCGGTCGCGGCCGCGGATCGACCGGCCGGGCGTCTGCGCATCGCTTACCTGTCCTCCGATTTTCGTGAACACGCGGTGGGCTTCCTGACCGTGCAGTCGTTCGAACTGCACGACCGCGAACGCTTCGAGGTCTTCGCCTACGCCAGCGGCGATGACGACGGCAGCGACTTGCGCCAACGACTGGAACGCGGATTCGACCACTTCGTCGACATCCGCGAACTGTCGTACCAACAGGCCGCGCAACGCATCCGCGACGACGGCATCGACATCCTGATCGATCTCAACGGTTACACGCAGGGCGCGCGCAGCGAGATCCTTGCCCTGCGGCCGGCGCCGATCCAGGTCAACTGGCTCGGCTATCCCGGCACCATGGGCGCCGATTTCATGGATTACATCCTGGTCGATCCGTTCATCGTCCCGACCGCGCAGGCACCCTTCTACGACGAGAAGCTCGCCTGTCTGCCGGACTGCTACATGCCGAATGACCGGCAACGTGCCATCGCCACGCCGCCCGCACGCAGCGAAGCCGGTTTGCCGGAAAAAGCCTTCGTGTTCTGCGCCTTCACCAACAGCTTCAAGATCACGCCCGACGTCTTCGATCTGTGGTGCGGGCTGCTGTCGGACGTGCCGGGCTCGATACTGTGGCTGCTGGCCGCCAATCCGTGGGCGGAGGAGAACCTGCGCAGGGAGGCGGTCGCACGCGGCGTCGAGGCATCACGTCTGATCTTCGCGCCGAAGAAGCCGCACAGCGCGCATCTGGCGCGCCTGTCGCTCGCCGATCTGTTCCTCGACACGCTGCCCTACAACGCCCACACCACGGCCTCGGATGCGCTGTGGGCCGGCGTGCCCGTCATCACCTGTGCCGGCGACACCTTTCCCTCGCGCGTGGCCGGCAGCCTGCTGCGCGCGGTCGGGTTGCCGGAGCTGGTGACGGAGCGGCTGGATCAGTATCGCGATCTGGCGCTGCGGCTGGCGACGCAGCCCGACGAACTGAAGGCGATCCGGCACAAGTTGACGGAGAATCGATTGAACACACCGCTGTTCGATTCCGAACGCTTCACGCGCAATCTCGAAGCGCTGTACCAACGCATGTGGGAACGGCACGAACAGGGGTTGCCGCCGGTGATGCTGGAGCCGATCGAG
Organism: Chromatiales bacterium; assembly: GCA_028695255.1. Taxonomy (GTDB): domain Bacteria; phylum Pseudomonadota; class Gammaproteobacteria; order Ectothiorhodospirales; family Ectothiorhodospiraceae; genus JAQVJI01. Next base: position 5,121 of record JAQVJI010000082.1, read on the forward strand.
GCAACGATCGCGTAGACCTCATGGATTGCATTGCAATCCATGAGGTCTGTGGGATTGGACAATATTTGCGCCAAATAAAACCCTTTTTGGCACAAATAGTTGCAATGCAATCCATATCAGGAGCGGCGGCAGCCGCGGCCGGGGTGGCACTGCGTCGAAACCCCGTCATCGCGCCTGCCGGCGCTCCTACCGAAACACGTGCCCGCCGAAACCACCGCGACACGTGGCGGCGCTGCGTGACCTAAATCATCGAATTCAAACGCAGTCGCTGGAGCGGGCGAGCGACTCAATGCGAGGCTCCTTGGGAAACCAAGCATAACGTCCTCCGCTACCATTTCTGTCCAGCCTTCTGGACTTGCTGTCATGACCGCGCGAACCCCGTGCGATGTCTGTCAATACAGGGTGTACCGGCTTCCGGTAACCTCACTCCGGAATTCACGATACCAGTCCCCATCCACGAACACCCATATCTCCTCGAAAACCTCGGGGGCCCGCTCCCGACTGAATGTCTTGCCTCTCATGCGTACTTCGGGAACGGCAAAGTCCACTTCGGTACGCACGGTGGCCCGCGCACCATGGATCTGCACTTCCTTGATTTCATGCCCGTAGTACTTGATGCGCCCCATTTGCGCGACATACGCCCTCTCGGACACCCCTGTCCGGAAAAAAGGATCGTGCAGACGGTAAACCTGGGCGTAGTCCTCCTCCACGAAGGCCTGCCAGAACGCGCTCACGCGTTCACGTAGTCGCTCCGGATCCGCAGAAATGCGCTCCCGCTCTATGGCGCGCCCATGAGCAATGATGTCGTCTGGCGTAAAGCTGAACATGGACAAACGCCCGAAGTCGGAAGCCATGCCGACATACTCCGGCACCAGCAAGTGGAACTTATCGTCATGAAAGACCATCGAGTGGCTGTCGACACGCGACAACAGGCCGAGACTGTCGAGACCCGGCCGAACCAGTGGCAGCTCCTCGTGCCAGTGGTTACCGTCGTCGGTCGACAGACGTATGTATATGTTCGGCCGGATGTCCCGGTAATCCTCCCAGGCCACGACCAACGTCTTGCCATCGCGAGCGAAGGAAGGACGAAGCGCTTTCATGTCCTGCACGTTGGGAGATGCGCGCAGATTTTGCGCACGCCAGGTCGCACCATTGTCCGGGGAATGCGCATAGTGGATTCCATAGTATTTGTCTCCGTCGGTCGATTTCGTGGCAGCAAACACCAAATGAAGGCCCTGCTGCCCATCGCCCTGCACTTCGATGTGCGAAAAATCTGCACCGCGGAACTGTTCAAGCGAGAAGGGCACCCAGGTTTTGCCACCGTCAGCGGAGTGAGCACCCTCCAAAACGTACTCGTTGAGCATCGAACCATACTGGGCTACCCACAATACGAACCATCGACCATTGATCTTCTCGGCCCTGAAATAAGGTGCGATCTCGGCAGCCGTTTCAGCGACCGTGCTCTCCTCGCCAAACTCGCCATCCTTTCCAAGCATGCGCAGGGCAATCTTGCCCGCGCCCGACTCGCTGCTGGGATAATGGCTGAAAACGGCAACATCCTCGCCATCGACGATCATCGCCGGATAGATGCCGGGCAGAACCCGGGACTCACGACTCCGCAGACCGTCGCGAGACAAGGCGGCGTGATAGATGAAATAACTCCGCTTTTCTTCCGGATAGGGCTTCTCGCCCAACCAGGCGACGTGGGTCGTGCCCGAGGCATCGACGCCCAAGCGAATTCGCGTCAAGGGAACGGAATCACGGCTGGCCAACCGAACAGGCGCATCCGCATGCCCTGGCATCACCATGTAGAGCCCTTGCACTGCAGCCGGGGTCTTGTGACGCCAAGCCACATATGGCTTGTTCTCGACCACTTCCACAGCCAGGCCGGTAGGCCGATCGGCCTTCGGACCGACACTCAGGACATGCTCACTCCCATCACCGGCTCGAATCTTTAGTCTTTGATCCGGTGTGTAGTAACTGACCCAGTATCCACCGTCATCATAGAATCCAAACTCCCACTCGCCCGGACCCACCGGGTCCGTCGTCAGGTGCTGCGGCTTGAGCAGCGCGGACCGTAAAGTCTCCGTCGCAATAACCTGTGATGAAACCGACAGCACGATCATCAGACCTAACAAGCGCAAAATGTGCATGAAGCAACTCCTAGTGGGCCGAGTACACGATGGGCGGAACCAGAAATCGGACAGGACAATACCGAGCAATGACTGGACGAGGCAATAGACGGTTCGAGGCCAACAAAGTTCGGCCGACGTAACCGGAAAGGAGCACGACTGAAAGGGCAAGGGTGGAATCGCAAGCCGGCGTCCAGCACCGGAAAAAAAACGGGCTGCCCGAAGGCAGCCCGCCAAGATCACTACCGAATCAATTCCTTCCGGAACCGATTACGGAGTAGTAATCGGAGTAACATGGTCAACCGACATCAGGAACGCATTGTTGAACACGCCCCCAGTCTCCATGCCATCGAAGGTCTCGGTCAGATTGTACTCGAGCTTGATGACAGCCGCGTGACTCACGCGGGTGTAGCTGGCCGTGGACAGGGTACCCGTCGCGACCTGGATGTTGGTCCAACCACCGGTCAGACGCTCCGGACCGTTCACGATGAACCCAGACATCATGCTGGTGACGTCAACGGCACCGACGCAGGCGACGTTGTTGAACTCACGACCAGACACCGGATTCTCGTTGCGATCGAACATCATGGCCGACGCATCCTCACCGAAGCCAACCAGGTTCGGGCCGACGAGCGCGTTCAGGCTGAACTGGTACGCACTGTACTGGTTGGTATGCGTCGGCGTGACGAAGAAGGTGGTCATGAACTGATCGGCCGTACCCCAGGGCAGGATCGTCGCACGCGCCATGCCGCCACCATTGGCGTTCTGCGTGACGGTAAGGTTGTCATTATAGCCCAACACCGGCACACGCAGTCCGTCAACGCCCGCCCCGAACACCTCCGGACGGAAGTTCAGCGACGTGCTGTCCTGGTCGGCATTCAGCGCACGATAGCCCCAAGCGGCACCGTTGGAGTACTCCAGAACCAGAGCCTCACCGAACATGGTGGCCTCGGCGCCGTAGTTGGTGGCGCCGACACCTGCCAACACCGGGTCGTTGTCCACGAGGACGAAACCGCGCATCAGGCTGGCCGGGGTCGCAAGACCAAAGTCCATACCGCTGTAATCGGTCGGATCGCCGAACAGTACGGAACTGTCATCACCGAAAACGCCACCAACGTCAAACGTCACGAGATCGTTGCGCGAACTCGGGTAGGTGCGGTCGATGCTCTGGCACTGAGCCGTGTTCACAGTGGCATTGGCGGCTTCCTTATAGACCAGACGCACATGCGTATGGGTGGCCGGGTCATTCTGCCAAATGTCAGTCCCCATATTGTCGCTGGTGTTCACCACCGACAGGATCGTGGCAACCGACGGGCTCTTGACCACATAGGGGAAAAAGATGGAGTCGGCATTGGCAACACCGGCGACCATCGAGGCGCCCATGGCGGCGGAAACTGCAACCGCAATCTTGTTCATCTTAAGCTTCATTTAGGTACTCCCTCAGTTGAAGGTTACTGGCCAGTTAGAACTTCAATTTCAATAAAGCTTCGTTGGACCTGCCGGTCACAGGTTGCGCCAGCGTCAGGCCATCGCCGGCTATTGTATCCATCCGCCGGCTGCCGTCAACAAGACTACAGCCCCTCCGACGCAATCGCGCCGACTTCCTGGCATCACCGCCCACGGCCTCAACGATGCTGTGGAAACATTGTAGGAGTGGAATATCGCGTGTCAAGCGTTTTTACCACAACGGCGCAGCTTTTTCGCAACACCGAACCCACCCCGCGATGATACCAACGAAAACGATCCGGGCCGAGAGCGGATCGAGGGCCATTCCGCCGAGCGTTTTTCACGTCGCCGCTCACGACCATGGAAACGCGACCCGGCGCACCTCAATAAATGTCGGCGTCGCCCATGGTCAGATACAGGCCCTCGCGTATCGTCGCGGTCGCGTACGGCGTGCCCGGCACGATATGGGTCGGATGAATGCCGGAGGGCGTTGCCGCGGCCTTCGGCACCGGCCACGACGACGGCCACCAGAAGCGCGTGCCGGCAACGCCCCGCGCCGCCGCGACACGGTCGACGGCGACCAGCGCGGCAGATGCGAAACGCGACGGCAAAAGCATGTCCACCAGCATCTGCCGTTGCGTGTCGGCGGTGAGCACGACCCAACCAAGCAGACGGCCGAAACGCGTGAGGCCGACGAGCTCGTAAGGACGTATCGGATTCTCCGCATAACGCCATTGCAGATAGGCGCGATCGCGTATCAGCGCCAGCGGAAAGTCGTCGGCGCGCTGCGCCCACAGCGCATCGATGCGCGCATCGTCCCAGGCCAGCGGACGCGCGCGCACGAGGCCGAAGCGCAGGCGCGCGGGACGTTCGTACTCGACCGCCTCGAAGAGGCGTTCGTAGACCTTCATGCGTTCGCCGGCCAGCAACGGACGCCGGCCGGCAAAGCCGTAGTAGAACGCATCGGGCGAGCGTCGGCGGATCTCCGCCGCGACGGCGCTCGCGAGACGAAAGAACAGATTGCGACTGCCGATCTCGCCGCGCGCGGCTTCGGCCACCATGACGTCGCAGGCCTGATAGAAATCCAGCGCCCTGCCCTCGCGCATGCCGCGCAATCGCATGGCGCCGGCATGACCCAGCAGCGCACCCGACGCATCCTCGGCGACGCAGGCAACGAAGGCATCGGGCCCGCGTCCCTGATATTTCCAGCGCCATTGTTCGACGCTCAACGGATGCCCGAACACCTCGCCGAACAGGCGCGTGATCGCGACCTCGTCGCCGGGGCGCCAGGGACGGATGGTGATGGATGCGGATGCGGACATGGCGCGGGATTCTAGCACCGTCCCCGCGTGGGTTCGTTCCTCGCCCGTTCGCTGGATCGTAGCGGGCAGGGTGGGCAAGCGCAGCATGCCCACGCGGTGGCGGTATCCGAGCACCCCTCCCGCGTGGGTTTCGTTCCTCAACCCACCCTACACCTTGGTGGAAGCAGACTTTTGCACGTCGGCCGGACCGGGGCGAGACGGCGTGCCGACGCGGGGCCTTGCCGTACAATAGCCGGCCTTCGACACGACCCGCTCGAACCCGATGAACGACACCAGCCAGACGCGCGCAGAACTCCTCAAGGCGGCCATCGCGGCCCATCAGTCCGGCCGCCCCGACGAGACCCGCAAGGCCTGCGAACGACTGCTCGCCTTCGACCCCGAGGACGAGAACGCCCTACACCTGACCGGTCTGGCCTGGCAGGCGCAGCGGCAATTCGCGCGTTCGCTGTCGTTCCTGGAACGCGCACGCACGGCCAATCCGAACAATCCCTTCATCCACTACAACCTCGGCGTGACCATGCAGGGACTCGGACAGAAGCAGGCGGCCGAGCGCTGCTACCGCGACGCACTGCAACTGCAACCGGATCTGGCCCCGGCCAACTACAACCTTGCACGCCTGCTGCTCGACGCCGGACAGGCGGAAGCGGCGGAACCGCTGCTGCGCACGGTCACGCGCGCGGCACCCGCCATGGCGGAGGCCTGGCTGGTGCTCGGCAATGCACTCAAGACGCTGGCCCGCCGGGACGAGGCCGCGGACGCCTATGCGCAGGCAACGGCGCTCAAGCCGGATTATGCGGAGGCGTTCTTCAATCGTGCCGTGGTGGTGCAGGAACTGCATCGCCACGACGAGGCGATCGCGGATTACGGGCGCTTCATGCAACTGCGCGGCGAACATCCGCAGGCGCTCAACCAGATCGGCCTGTGCCTGCGCCAGCAGGCACGTTACGACGAGGCCCTGCCGCGCTTCCGGCGCGCCGTCGAACTCGATCCGAACTTCGCGGGCGCCTGGACCAACCTGGGCCTGACGCTGGACGACCTGGGCGATGAAAAAACGGCCGTCGACGCCTTCGACCGCGCGCTCGCGATCGATCCGCGGCTGGTGCAGGCGATGTACGGCAAGGCGGTGCTGCTCGACCAGCAGGAGGCCTTCGACGGCGCGAGGGCGCTGTACGAGTCGATCCTGCAAATCGACCCCGATCTGCCGTACACCCGCATGCGCCTGCTGCGGCTGCGCATGGGGATCTGCGACTGGGTGGACGTCATGGACGACGTACGGGACATGTTGCGGCGGATCGACGACGGGCGTTACAGCGGCTTTGCGTTCGACGCGCTGGCGCTGCCGGACGCGAATCCGGTCCAGCATCTGCGCATCGCGCAAACGCACGCAGAGCATTTCGCCCACATCGATCGCAGCGGTTTCACGAGGCATGAACGCCGTCCCGGCCGTCTGCGCATCGGCTACGTGTCGGCGGACTTTCACGAACACGCCACCGCCTATCTGGCGGCCGGGCTGTTCGAACGGCACGACCGCTCGCAGTTCGAGGTCTTCGCCTATTCCATGGGCATCGACGACCAGAGTCCGATGCGCCAACGCCTGCTCGATGCCTTCGAGCATTTCACCGACATCCGCGA
>JAQVJI010000262.1 GCA_028695255.1 Chromatiales bacterium
ACCGCGCTCGAATCGAGACCACCGGACAGAAACGCGCCCACTTCGACGTCGGCCACCATCTGGCGCGTCACGGCCGTGCGCACGCCCTCGCGTACGGCCGTGACGGCCATGTCCGAATCGTGCAGCATCGTCGTCGCGGCCGGCCTGCCGCTCTCCTGCGGCAGGCGGAAAAAGCGCTCGTCCCGAACGACGCGTCCGTCGCGCAGCATCAGCATCTGGCCCGGTTCCAGCTTGCGCACACCGGCGAGCAGGCTGCGCGGTGCCGGACACCACAGATAGGTCAGATGATGCCGCAGGGCCAGCGGGTCGATGTCGCGCGACACCTCCGGCGCGCACAGCAGCGCCTTCAACTCGCTGGCAAACAGCATTCCGCGCGGCGTCTGCGCGAGATACAGCGGCTTGACGCCCATGCCGTCGCGCGCGAGCAGCAGCGTCCGTTCGCGCGTGTCCCAGATCGCCAGCCCGAACATGCCGTTCAGACGCGACAGCGCGGTCGCACCGTCGCGCAGATACAGGTTGAGTACGACCTCGGTATCGGAGTGCCCGACGAACGCGAAGCCGTCGCGTTCGAGTTCGGCGCGCAGCTCGCGGTAGTTGAACACCTCGCCGTTGAAGCAGATCAGCGCGCGACGCCCGGCATCCCACATGGGCTGATGGCCGGCGGGCGAGAGATCGATGATGGAAAGGCGTCGATGCGCGAGCCCGACGCCGTTCGCCGCATCGTGCCAGACGCCGGCATCGTCCGGCCCGCGATGGGCCTGGACGGCATTCATCGCATCCAGCAGCGATGGTTCGAAGGAACCGCAGAAGCCGGCAATACCACACATGAATGCAACGGACTCCGAGCGTGTTCAGGCAATCGGCTGCGAAAAGGTCAACCGGATGAAGGTGGTGCGGGCGGTCGGATCGCCCGCGCGCATGGCACTGTCACTGCGGCATCGATGGAACGGGATCGTAACGGCACCACGACGATCCGTGATGGTGCGACTCAGTACGCCGACGTCTCGAAGCGGCGGATGCGCTCGCGCGTCTCGGCATTGCCCTGCGGCGTGGCGAGCTGGCGCGCGCTGTCGAGGACCAGGCCGTCGAGTTTCTGCGCCAGGCGCACGGCGCATTCGAGCATTTCCTCGTAGGCATCGACGCCGTCGATGGCGGCCGGCAGTTGCAGGAAGAAGGCCACGCCGGGCGTCTCGAAGTCGTCCATGCGATCGGGGTCGAAGGTGCCGGGATTGAGCATGTTGGCGATGCTGAACAGCGATTCCTCGCCGGCGTCGGTCTCGGTCATGCGATGGAAGATGTTCATCGCGCCGTGTTCCAGCCGCAGATCGCGGAAGGCGCGCAGCAGATCCAGGCCGCCGAAATGGCCGGGCTGGCGCGCCATCACGTGCAGCACGACGATCATGTTTTCGTCGGTGTCGGCATCTTCGGACGCAGCCGACTGGCGCGGTTCGGACGGCCGTTCGGCGGCCTCTTCGCGCAGCAGTTCATGCAGTTCGTCCAGGTCGTCGCGCAGTTCGCCGGCGTCGGGATCGCGGCGCGCGTTCGCGGTGTCGATGCCGATGTCCATGTCGCCGGTCTCGATGCGTTCCAGATCCGGCACCGTGCGCCGGCCGCGCCGGTCGGTCTTGAATCTGGCCCCGGCCCAGATCGCCAGCACGACGACGATGCCGAGTCCGAGCAATATCCAGCGCAACGTATCCATCAGCGGTCCTCAGCCGGCGGCCATCTGGGCGGCCTCGGCCACGTCGACCGCCACTAGGCGCGACACGCCGGGCTCGCGCATGGTGACGCCGATCAGGTGGTCGGCCAGTTCCATGGTGGCCTTGTTGTGGGTGATGAAGATGAACTGCACGCGCTCGGACATCTCGCGCACGAGCTCGCAGAAGCGGCCGACGTTGGCCTCGTCGAGCGGCGCGTCGACCTCGTCCAGCATGCAGAACGGCGCCGGATTGAGCTCGAAGATGGCGAACACCAGCGCCACCGCGGTCAGCGCCTTCTCGCCGCCCGACATCAGGTGGATGTTGCTGATGCGCTTGCCGGGCGGGCGCGCCATCACCGACACGCCGGTCGACAGCAGGTCGTCGCCGGTCATTTCGAGATGGCCCTGGCCGCCGCCGAACAGACGCGGGAAGGTCTCGGACAGGCGCGCGTTGACGCGGTCGAAGGTGTCGCGGAAGCGGCTGCGCGTCTCCTGGTCGATGCGCGCGATGGCGCCTTCCAGCGTCTCCAGCGCCTCGATCAGGTCGGCGTGCTGCGCATCGAGATATTCCTTGCGCGTCGATTGTTCCTTGAACTCGTCGATCGCCGCGAGATTGATCGGACCCAGGCGTTGGATGCGCTGGGCGAGGTCGTCGACCTTCTCCTGCCAGGCATGCACGGAGGCGCTCGGGTCCATGTCGGTCTGCAAGGTCTCCAGCTCGAAGCCGGTCTCGTCGAACTGCTCGCGCAGCGTCTGATGGCGCACCTTCACTTCCTGCCAGGCCATGCGCAGCGATTCGAGCCGGCCACGCAGTTCCTCGGCCTGACGTTCGGTTTCCATGCGGCGCCGGTCGTGTTCGCGGATGTCGTTGTCGATCCCCTGCACCCGGTTGCGCGCCTCGTTCAGCTCGCGCTCGACCGCGTTGCGCTGCGTGAGCAACGCCTGCAGGGCCTGTTCGAGTTCGCTCACCGGCGCCTCGCCCTCGCGCAGCGCCTGCGCCAGCGTCTCGCGCCGGGCGGTGAACTGGG
>JAQVJI010000083.1 GCA_028695255.1 Chromatiales bacterium
GTAGATGCCACTCACCGGCGCTTGGTAGGCGCAGGGCGTGTAGCCGTTCGGCACCGTCTGGCTGCCGTCGGCGCTGTTCGGTCCGGCGAGTTCCGCGTCGCGGTCCGCAATCAGGCCGTCGGTGCCGCTGGTGCAGGTGAAGTCCGCGCTGCCCGGAATGGTCTCGTTGCCGCGCGTGCCGAAGTCCTGCGGATCGAACACCTGGATTTCGCCGACGCCGGCCCCCGTGCGATTGCGCGAACCGACCAGGATGTGTTCGCCGGCCTGCGCATAGACGTAGAGGAAGGTCCGGGCCGGAATGATGCCGAGATAGGTCTGGCCGTCGTCGAGATTCAGGTTGGCGCGACCCGCGCCGCTGCCGCCGTAACCCGACGGATAGAGCGAGCGGCTGCCTTCCGCCAGCGCGGTTCCGGGCATCGCCGCGAGCGATGCCAACAAGGCCGCGGCGCAGATGCCGAGCAATCCTCGGCTCGAATGGCGGGACCGGGCGGTCCCGCGTGAAACCGTGTCAGTGCCGTACATGAGCTTTCCCTTCCTTTGCAAAATGATGGAAATTCGCCACGAAGCCTAAGGCAGGAGGCGTTAATGAGAACTGAATCACTTATTAACGGAGCGTTAATGCGTATTAACACCCAGTCCCGCGTCAGGTAGCGCTCGCGCGCAACCTGACCTACGCCACTTGCCGTCAGCTGCGGACCCGCAGGCGTCGCGCCAGCGGTGCCAGACCCGTCATCGTCAGCGCGAGCAGGATCAGGGCGACCAGTCCGGGTCCCGGCGCGTGTACCGGCACCAGGACCTCGGTCGGCCCGCCGGCCTCGCCGGGCGCGTCGGTGGTGGTGCGCCAGGGTTCGCTCTCGCCGGGCGGCGTCCATTCGAGTTCGCCCTCGTTCTGGTAGGCGCCGCCGTCGATCGCCGTGACCTGGAAGTCGATGACGAGCGCGTTGGCCGCGATCGCGAACGGATCGAGGGGATCGACGTCGGCCGGCGTCACGCCCGGATCGGGTGCGAGATCGACCCGCACCACGATGCGGTTCAGCACCGGGTCGTAGGCGCAGTTGGCCGGATCATTGCCGACCAGCGTGGATGTACTCCCCGGACCGAACAGGCATTGCAGCGAGCCCGGCACGTAGGTCGTGCCCGCCGGGATCGCATCGGTGACGAGCACGTCGTTGGCGGTGACGGGCGCGTCGTTGACCCACACCATGCGCCAGCCGAGCAGGGTCTCGCCCTGGAGTTCGCCGATCTTGATGCCGAACGGCGGATCGAAGACGTAGGCGAATACGGCGCCCTCGTCCTCCGCCGCGACGGCGGGGTCGTCCTCGCCTGCGAGCGTCATGGTCAGGTGGACGTCGTTGGTCAGGCTTTCGCTGTGCACGGCCTCGACGTACCAGATGGCCGATGCACCGGGGGTGAGCGGCAGCGTACCGGCAACGAGCTGCACCAGATGCTGGTTGACGCCGGCCGAGATGCCGAGCTCGGCATCCGTGAACACCGGGTTGTCGAGTGCCACCGCACCGTGGTTGGTGACGCTGAAGCACCAGGTCACCGCCTTCGGATTGCCCGGCACGGGATCGACGATGATCAGCGGATCGACGCCGGCGGCGCAGTTGGCGCCCGCGCTGTGTCCGGCGTAGGCCGTCTTGACGATTTCCAGCGCCTCGATGTTGAAGAAGCCGAAGTCGAGCGTGAGATCGGAGTGGTCGTCCACCGCCGGGTCGTCCAGGCCCTGCGTCTTGCCGCGCGGCGCGTTCTTCGACGTGTCGTCGTTGGAGTCGATCTCGTCGGCCGGCGTCGGTGCCTGCAAGGCCACGCGCGTGCTCACCACGGAGCCGGCGGCGATCGGACCCAGCGCATCGGCGAGATGCAGGCCGTGGTCGCTCACGTCCAACGCCGAGGCGGCATCGACCCGACCGACCACGGGCGCGGTACCGACGAGACCGGTTTCGCTCGGATTGCCCTGCGCGTCGCGCAGCGTGCCGCTCGAATACAGACCGCGCAGCGGCCGGCCCGGCGCGAACTCATCGACCGGGATCACGACCAGGTAGTCGCCCGGTTCCAGGCCGGTGAACAGGTAATGGCCCGTTGCGTTGGTCGACTGCTCGGCGAGCGGCGCGCCGCCGACCGGATCGCCGTTGGCGTCCGCGGCCCAAAGCTGCACGGTCACGTCCGCGATGCCGGTGCCGGAACCCGGTTCGCCCGAGGCGCCGTCGTTGTCGATACCGTCGTTGTTCACGTCGTACCAGACGCGGTTGCCGAGGCTCAGGCGGGGTTCGAGCAGCCAGAAGCCCTGATCGGCGTTACGGAAGTGCTGGTTGGCGGATAGCGTCACGCAATCGCTTTCGACCCAGCCGCGGCGTTCGAGCGCGATCGAGCCGTCGCCCTGCGTGGTGGCGTGCGAACCGGCCGGCACGCCGTCGGAATCCAGCGCGTCGTTGCCGCCGGCGTTGGCCTGCGTGGCGCGCCAGGCCGAGGCACTGTCGTCGTCGGCGACGCGATCGGGGGCGTAGAAACGCGTGGAATAGCACTGGCCGGCGGTCGTCGGCGGCAGGCCCTGGAACAGGTAGTAGCCCGGCCGACCGAAGTCAGGCCCAAGCTCGGGGTTGCGGCCGGTGCGCTGGGAACCAACGACCGACACGTCGCCGTTGTCGTTGAACAGCAGTTCGACCAGCACGCCGTCGATGCCGTTGGTCGCGGTCTCGTTCTGGATGCCGTCGTGGTCGGTGTCGTACCAGACGTAGTTGCCGTAGCTCGCGCTGCCGGCGGGCGGCTGCTCGACGATCACACCGACGCTGGAGGGCGCCGCGCCGTTGAGGAGGCTCGCGTTCGCACCGACCTCGTGGTACTGGAAGCCGAAGCTGTTCCAGGCCACGTCGGCACAGGCGGCGGTGTTGTTGGCACCGCCGCCGCAGCCGTCGTGCGGCGCATCGAAGGGCGCCTGCATGAGGTATTCGATGCGGATGGTCTCGCCGGCCGGGATGGTCGCGCTGGTCGGCTGCAACTGGATGCGGAAGGCGCTCACCTGACTCGTGATCGCCGGCAACACGGTGCTCCATTCAGCCGCCGCACCGGGCACCGGCAACGTGCCCGGATCGGTCAGCGGCACGCCGTCGGCCAGCACGCTCATGGGATTGCAGGCACCGGCACCCGTGTTGCCGGGCAGCGGTGACAGGATGCGCGGATCGCCGCCCGTGCCGCTGCGGCAGGGATTCGGCGCGTTGGTGTACCAGATCTTGCCGCTGCGCACGTCGCCCGAGGGTTGCAGCGTGATCGACGGTTGCAGCGAATCGACGAAGCGCGGCGACCAGGTCGAACCGAGGAAGGCCGGGCTGTTGGTGCCGACGCCGCGGTTCGCGCCCGAGGCACCGCCGTCGGCCGCGTTGAAGGGCAGGATGTCGATGAGGTCGATCAGGTCGAGCGCGACATTGCCGCTGTTCTCGATCTCGAGCTGCCAGGTCACCGCGCCGCCCGGCACCGTGCGGGCGATGAAGTCGACGTCGTTGTAGCCGAAGGCACCGTCGAGCTGGCCCTTCACGCCCTTGCGCGACCCGACGTCGAAGAACTTGGCCACCGCGAAACCGACCGAGCCGGCCTGGCAGGTGCGCCCGTCGACGCCGATGCCGGCCGAGAAGTTGCCGTTGCCCGAGACCTGGATCGGATCGGATACCGAGGTTGAGCAGTTGTTGGTGCCGAGCGCGTGGGAACCGTCGTTGCCGGAACCGAGGAAGGCGATGCGGTTGGTCAGACTGCCCTGCGGCGTATGGTCCTTGATGCGCGTGGCAATCTGGAACGTACGCGGCCCCTCGTCGCGCGACATCTCGCAGCCGGTACCGCTCCAGTCGAACACGATCATGGTGCGGCCGGTGCCATTGTAGTCGTGCAGCGCACGCACCACCGGGTCCTGCGTGCAGCTCGCGGGCAGCGCGCCGGAGGCCGTCACGGCGGCGGGCGCGATCGTGTCGCCGCCGATCGCCGGATCGAGTTCGACCTGTATCGGCAGCAGATCGGCGAACACCGGATTCAGGATGTTCACCTGCTCCGGCGGCGAGGAATAGTTCGGATCGTTGCGCATCGCCAGCGTGAACGTGATGCTGCCGCCGGGATTGACGTCGCCCGAGGGCGCGCGGGTCTTCGACACCACCGGCGCGAAGGTCGGGTGCAGGCCCGGTTCGCGGATGGTGAACGTGCGCGAAGGCGTCTGCCCGCCGACGGCGACGTCGTTGCCGTCGGTGGCCGCGAAACTCGCCGTGTTGATCATGTCGAACGGCAGGGTCTGGTTCGCGCCGGACTTGCAGGCCTGCGGCGAGCCCCCGGACGAGTTGCACACCTTGCCGCCGAAGCTCGCCGTGCGGTTGGTGAGCACGGGCACGTCGGTCCAGGTGACGCGGATGCGGCAGACGTATTCGGTCGCGTCGTCGATACCGCCGAGTGCCGCGACCGTGCCGTTGTAGCTGCCCGCATTCACGGGCGCGTCGCCGCTCGCCGGGCAGGCAGCGCCGTTCGCGGCCTTCCAGAATTCGAGCGTGCCGCCGCCGGAATTGACGTTCGCGACGTTCAGGTTGGGCGGCACGTCGTCGGTGACGACGCAGGTGTTGAGCGGCACGTTGTACGGCGCCTGGTTGCGGCATTGCAGGGAGTAGCTCAGGTCCTGATCGACGTTGCCCTGGTTGTCGGGATCGCTCTGCGTCTTGCGGCCCTCGTAGCCGGGATTCGGCGCGCCGAGCGTGTGGCTGGCAGTCGCGGACTTGCTGGTCTGGACCTGACCCCAGGGCGTGTAGACGACCTCGGCCTGGTTCTGTTTCTGCTGTCCCTCGTCGCCCGCCGGATACGTCACGCGCAACGTGAAGGTCAGACAGCGGCTGGTGATGTCGACGTTGCTCCACACGATCTCGGAGCCGTTCACGGCATATCCGCCCGGCGTGGCCGAGACGAACGTGGCGTTCGCCGGCAACGTGTCGGTGACGGTGACGCTGGTGGGTTGCAGCCAGCCGGTGTCATTGCCGCTGCCGCTCGGATACTTGCAGACGTTGACGCTGTAACGCGACTCGTAGCCGGCCGGTCCGGCCAGCGTCACGCTCTTGGTGATGGAGGTTTTGTCCTCGGCGGTGCCGGTCACTTGGTCCACGGCGCTGACGGTAATCGAGTCCTCGCCGCCGCCGGGCAGCGGCGTCCAGGTCAGATCGGCGCTGTTGCCGACCAGCGTGCCCGGCGCCGTCGTGCCGGGCACCATCCGCACGCTGAAGTCGAGCTGGCCCGAACTGCCGTTGTTCAGTTCGTCGACGGCGTGCGGATCCTCGCTCAGGAAGAAGGTGAGCTTCGCGCCGGCCGCCGTCGGCAGCGACGGGGCACTACAACTGGCGCGGTCGGGATTGTCGCCGGCGCAGACCTTGTACAGGCGCCCGCCGGGATTCGGCAGCTCGACCGCCTGCACGTTGGGATCGAGGGTATCGACGATGCGCGCATTGCCGCATTTGTGCGACGACTCGGTGCCGCTGCAACTGTATTGCACGCGGTATTCGATCGGCGCGCCGGTCGCGACCGTGGTGCCGGACAGCAGGGTCTTGCTGCCGCTGAAGCTGCCGTTCGCATTCGCCGTCGTCGGGAGCAACGGCAGCAGCGAGACCGCCAGTACCGCCGCCGCGATGCCAGAACGATCCCTGATCCATGTACCGATCCGCGCGACGATCCGCGCTGCCGTCGATGCGTCCCTCCATCCGATGCCGTGCATAGGTGTCCACCCTGCGGATGGCACACCGCACGTCGACCGCCGGGAGCCGGCGGTCGACGACAGTGGGGGCGGGCCATCCGTCGTGATTTTGAGGAGGCCCAAGCATCGGGAAGGTACGATTAATCCGTACTGAACGAATCGTTAACGGGAGGAGAACCGACCTTAACGGACATTTTGTGGGAGCGGCTACGCCGCGATGGTGCGACGTGCCGAACCCGATCGCGGCATAGCCGCTTCCCACAACCTCCCACGGGCATCCGCGTTGCGCGCACGCCAGGGAGAAGACGCGTCAGTCGACCGGTTCCACCGGATGTGCGAGGCGATAACCGTGGCGCGGCACGGTGACGATGAACGGATCGCCGCCGTTCGAGGGTTCGAGCTTGCGCCGCAGGCGATGCACGAGCACGGTCACGGACTCGGGATTGCCGCCGTCGACACCGCCGGCCACCGCGTCGGCCAGACGTTCGCGACTGACGGTGCCGGATTGTTCCAGCACCAGCGCCGCCAGCAGATCGAATTCGGCCGGCGTGAGACGGATCGGAACACCTGCTTCGTCGTGGACGGCGCGGCCGGAAAGATCGATGACATGGCCGCCGACGCGATAACGGCGCGCGTGCACGGCAAACGGCGTGGATTGCTGGCGCTTCACCAGACGTTCGAGACGCAGCAGCAGCTCGCGCGGACTGAAGGGCTTGATGATGAAGTCGTCGGCGCCGACCTCGAAGGCAGCGACGCGCGATGCCTCGTCGTTGCGGGCGGACACCACCATCACCGGTACCGGCGTACGTGCGCGCAGCATGCGCAGCACCACCAGACCGTCCTCGTCCGGCAGATTCAGATCCAGCAGGACGGCGTCGACGCTCTCGACTGCCAGCAACGCCAGCAGTTCGGTCGCGTTTCCGATCTCGTGCACCTGCATGCCGTGCAGTTCCAGATAATGCGCCACCACCATGCGCAGCGACGCGTCGTCCTCGACCAGTGCCACCCGCAAGGGCGTTCTGCTCCTGCCCTTTTCAAAACCCACCGCCCTGCCTCGCCAATCCCCCGATGTGACCATCGTGCTCATTTCAATGACGGACTATACAACAATCAACAACGCACGGTTCAACCGACCTCGACGGTCAAACCCCAATCGGATCGAATTGATTGTTGCCTCTCACAAATATCCGCATGGCACGCGTTCGGAGCCCAAAAAAATGCCGCCTCGAGGGGCGGCACAAAGAGGAGGAAGCAATGGCCCAGGGGGATGGGCCGGGGTGGAACATCATTGTCGAGCGGCATCTTGTAGACGTATGACGCCCGTTGTCCGGCAAGGTTCGGTCAGTTGAGCAATACCGGTTCGCCCTTCTCGCCATGCCCCTTCTCGCCACGACAGGAGACGCAGGACAGAGACTGGTGCAGTTCGCCGCAGCGGGCGCCGGCCGGTGAATCTGGTTACGCATTTGCAGCATGCATGCCACGTCGCGTTCACGCGGCACGCGGGCAGTCCGAACGGCGCAACCACAAGGGTTTGGGACCGATGACAGATCACAGGCAGGGTTTCCAGCCGCCGCGGCCGAACTGCCAATGACGACAGTCGACGCCTGACAGCATGCCAGACCGGGCGCCCGCGGCAGCGCGCAGGCTTGCCACGGCCGGTAGGTATTTGTAGGGTGGCCGGTCATCCATCTCGGCGCGGCGACCGGCCGACACGCCACGGGAGTTGAAGGACATGACACGACGCAGGCATCGCCCCCGCACATTCCTCCACGCACTCGGCCTGCTGTTCCTCGCCGTGAGCTGCATGGCGGCCGTCTGCACGCAGGCATCGGCCCACGAGATCCACTATCGGCTGCAACCGGGCGACACGCTGATCGGCCTCGGCAAACGCGTGCTGGTCGATCCGCGCGACTGGGTGGTGCTGCAACGCCTGAACCGCGTCAAGGACCCCTACCGCATGCCGATCGGCAGCATCCTGCGCATCCCGGTCGAGCTGGTACGCCCCGAGGCGCGCACGGCCGAGGTGGTCGCCGTCGTCGGCGAGGCGCGTGTGAATGGTGTCGCGGCCACGGCGGGCACGACGATCGCCGCCGGCAGCCGGCTCGAAACCGGCGCCGATGGTCACATCGTGCTGCGCCTGCCGGACGGCTCGCGCCTGGCGCTGCCGGCGCATTCGCAGATGCGCATCGATGCGCTGCGCAGCGTGCGCGGACTCGACGGCCTCGACGTGGAACTCGGCCTGGATCATGGCCGGGTCGAATCGGACGTGCCGCCGGAACGCGGACCGGCGGCGCGTTATCGCGTCGACACGCCGACGGCGGTGATCGGCGTGCGCGGCACCGAGTTTCGCGTCGGCGCCGATCCGGAGGCCGGCACGAGTCGGGCCGAGGTGACGCGCGGCCGGGTCGAGGTACAGGGCGGTGAGACACGACACGGCGCACCCGTCAGAAAGGTCGCGGCCGGCTATGGCCTGGTGGTGGGCCGCGACGCAATGCTGTCGATGCCGCTGCGTCTGCTGCCGGCGCCGCCGACCGACGGACTGCCGACGCTGTTCGAGGAACCGTTGCTGCGCGTACCGCTGCCGGACATGGACGATGCCGTCGCCTGGCGCGTGCAGGTGTTCACCGGCGAGCCGGACGCACCGGCCCTGTTCGACGAGCGCGTAACGGAGACAACCGCGCGCATCGCCAGGCTCACCGACGGCGACTATGTGCTGCGGCTGCGCGCGATCGACCGTCACGGCCTCGAAGGCCTGGACGCACAGCACGCGTTCCGGCTCAAGGCACGGCCCGAACCGCCCTTCCTCGCCGCGCCGATCGACGACGGCAAGGTCATCGCCGGCGACGTCGCGTTCCGCTGGGCGCAGGCACCGGAGGCGGCGCGCTACCGCTTCCAGCTCGGCAATGGACAGGACTTCGACGCGGCGCTCGTCGTCGACGAACTGATCGAGGGTTCGTCGTTCGGCATCGCACTCGCACCGGGGCGTTATCGCTGGCGCATGGCAAGCCTGCGCGCCGACGGCGACGTCGGTCCCTGGTCCACGGCTGCGACCTTCGAGGTACGGCCGCTGCCGACGACGCCGCAACCGCCGGCCGTCGGCGAGGACGCGCTCGACTTCCGCTGGTCCGGCGAACCCGGCCAGCGCTTCGAGTATCAGTTCGCCGACGACGAATCCTTCGCCGAACCCCTGGCCCAGGCGGTGGTGAACGAACCGCAGGCGAGCCTGCCGCTGCCCGTGCCGGGCAGTTACTGGATGCGCGTGCGTACGATCGATCCGGACGGCTTCGTCAGTCCCTGGTCGGGCGCACAGAAGGTCGTGGTGCCGGCCGGCTACCCGTGGTGGATGCTGCCGCTGTTGCTGTTGGCCCTGTAAGACCCCGTGAGCGGCGGACGCAGCTTCGTCGAATGGCTGGTGGTGACCGCGCTGTGCGCCGGTCTGGCCGCCGCCGCCACGACCCAGGGTTGGCTGTGGCGCCTCGACTATGCGTTCTACGACGCCGTCATGGCGAGCCGCCAGGCGAGCGTCGATGCGGACGTGGTCATCATCGCCATCGACGATCGCAGTCTGGCGGAGATCGGACGCTGGCCCTGGAACCGCGCGGTGCACGCGTTGCTGCTCGAACGCCTGACCCACGCCGGCAGCAGGGCGGTGGCGCTCGACATCATCCTGAACGAGCCCGAACCGGATTACCCGGAAGGCGATGCGGCGCTCGCGCGCGCCATCGCCGCCAACGGCCGGGTGGTGCTGCCGGTCACGCACGCCAGCCGTGGCGCGCGCAGCGACGGCGAGGCACTGCCGACGCCCGTCTTCACACAGGCGGCGGCCGCACTCGGCCACATCCACATCGAACTCGATCCCGACGGCATCGCGCGCAGCATCTATCTGTGGGAGGGCATGCACCAGCCGCGACATCCGCAGTTGTCGCTGGCCCTGCTGGCGCTGGTACAGCCGGAGACGGCCGCCGTCTGGCCGGCGCCCGCCGGACCGCCCGCCGCCGGCTGGCGGCGCGCCGACTGGATGCACATCCCGTTCGTCGGTCCGCCCGGCAGCTTCCGCTACCTGTCCTACGTCGACGTGCTGCGCGGCGAGGTGCCGGACAGCCTGCTGCGCGACAAGCTGGTGTTCATCGGCGCCAGCGCGACCGGCATGGGCGACATCGTGCCGACGCCGGTATCCGGCCACGCACGGCCGATGCCGGGGGTCGAGGTGCATGCGACGGTGTTGCGGGCCCTGCGCGAGGGCACGTCGATCGGCATGCTGCCGGGCTGGCAGACGGGTCCGCTGGCGGCCCTGCTGGTGACGGGCCTGATGCTGGTCATGCTGCGCAGCGGACCGCGCTTCACGCTCCTGGTCGCCTTCGGTCTGGCGCTGGCCGCCCTCGCCGCCTCGGCGCTGGCACTGCGCTACGGCCGCGTCTGGCTGCCGCCGATCGGCATCGTGCTCGGCGCCATGCTGGCCTATCCGCTGTGGAGCTGGCGCCGTCTCGAAGCCGCGCAGCATTATCTCGATGCCGAACTGACGGCCCTCGATCCGGAACAGGACGCAACGGAAAACGGGACGCCGGCACGTGGCCCGACCACGGCCGACCGCTTCGCGGCACGCATCGCGCTGGTACGCAACGCCGCCCGGCGCCAGCGCGATCTGCAACGCAGCCGCGACGAGACCATGCATTTTCTCTCGCACGACCTGCGCGCGCCGCTCGCCTCGATCCTCACGCTCACCGACATGGCGCGCGACGAAACGCCGGACCCGGCCCTGCCCGTCCGGATCGGACGCTATGCACGCAAAGCGCTGGATCTGGCCGACGGCCTGAGTCAACTCGGGCGCGCGGAAGCGGCCGATCCGGCGCATTTCATCGAACTGCCGCTCGACCTGTTGTTGCAGGACGCGGTCGATGCCGTCTGGCCGCAGGCGGAGGCGAAGCACATCCGTCCCAGGCTCGACTTCGCACTGCCGGAAGATCATCCCTGCCTGGTCCGCGGCGAAGGCGACCTGCTGTTGCGGGCGTTGATCAACCTGCTCACCAACGCCATCAAGTTCTCGTCCGAACATGGCGAGGTGACGGTGACGCTGCGTGAGGAAACCGGCGGCTACGCGATCGACGTGCGCGACGACGGCCCCGGCATCCCGGAGGAACGGCAGGTATTATTGTTCCGCCGCTACTCGCGCCTGGCGCAGGAATCCGGCCCGCGGCCGGACGGCGTCGGCCTGGGCCTGCTGATGGTGCGCACGGTCGCCGAACGCCACGGCGGCTCGGTGAAGGTCGCCAGCCGCGTGGGCGAAGGCAGCGTGTTCACGCTATGGTTGCCAGGCATGACGAAGGATCAGCCCTCCCCATCACACATCGCATGACGTCATCCCATTCCAACCCGCCGATCGAGGTCTGCTGCGTCGACGACGACACCGACCTGCGCGAGGCGATCGTGCGCGCGCTCGACGCACAGGGCTTTCGCGCGCGCGGCTTCGGCGGCTCGCGCGAGCTGTATCTGGGATTGCTGCAACGCCCCTGCCGGATCGCGGTCCTGGACGTCGGCCTGCCGGGCGAAGACGGCTTCAGCATCGCCGCCAACCTGCGCGCCAACGATCCCGGCATGGGCATCGTGATGCTCACGGCCTGCGGCGGCACCGATCATCGCGT
>JAQVJI010000263.1 GCA_028695255.1 Chromatiales bacterium
GCCGACCTCGTGCGCACGCCGATGGCCGTTGGCAGGTGCTCGGCGATCGCACGCAGGCGCCGTCCGGCGCCGGTTACGCACCCGAAAACCGCCTCGTCGCGTCGCGCGTGTTCGCGGGAGCGTATCGCGATGCGCAGGTGGAACGGCTGCTGCCGTTCTTCGATTCCCTGCGTGAGGCCCTGTTCGCGTCGTCGCCGCGGGACGGCGCCGGCAATCCGCGCGTGGTGTTGCTGACGCCCGGCCCGCACAACGAGGCCTGGTTCGAGCACATGCTGCTGGCCGAACATCTCGGCTGCACGCTGGCGCAGGGGGCCGATCTCGTGGTGTCCGAGGGCCGCCTGTGGCTCAAGTCGCTGGGCGGACTGGAACCGGTGGACGTGCTCTGGCGGCGCGTCGACGACGTGTTCTGCGATCCGCTGGAGTTGCGCGAGGATTCGCGTCTCGGCATTCCCGGTCTGGTCGAGGTGGTTCGTCGCGGCCAGGTGGCGGTGGTCAATCCGCTCGGCTGCGGCATCCTCGAATCGCCGGCGATGCAGGCCTTCCTGCCCGCACTGGCAGCGCATCTGCTCGGCCGGCCGCTCGCGCTGCCGGCCGTGGCGAGCTGGTGGTGCGGCGACCCTGCCGCGCTGGATCACGTCATCGCCAACCTCGATCGCATGGTGATCAAGCCCGTCGACCGCAACGGCCGCTACGAGGACGCACGCACGCTGTTCGCCGGCCTGCTGGAGACCGGCGAACGCGCGGCACTGATCGCCCGCATGCGCGCCCGGCCGCAACGCTTCGCGGCTCAGGAATGGGTCGTGCCCTCGACCATGCCGACGCTCGCCGACGACGGTTCGCTGCTGCCGCGTCCGGGTGTGCTGCGCGGCTATCTGTGCGCAGGCGCGGGCGGCCATGTCGTGATGCCGGGCGGTCTTACGCGCGTGGCCGCATCGGCGGACGATCTGGTGGTCACCAATCAGTTGGGCGCGATCGGCAAGGACACCTGGGTGCTGGCCGCGGCGGAGAAACGGCACGGCCTGCCGTCTGCGGCACCGGCTTCGGCCGACGGCGGACGGGCCGCGCTGCCGAGTCGCGCGGCCGAGGATCTGTTCTGGTTCGGACGCTATCTGGAACGCACCGAGTCGACGGCGCGCCTGTTGCGCACCGTGCTGGAGCGCCATGCCGAGGCGCAGGGCGGTGTGCCCGCAACCGATGCCGTGCTGACGCAGTTGCTGCGCGCGCTGACGCAGGTCACGACCACCTACCCGGGTTTCGTGGGCGAGGGCAGTGACGAGCGGCTGGCCGATCCGCGGGCCGAACTCGGTGCGCTGTTGTGCGATGCGGGCCGGGCGGGGACCGTCGCCTTCACCGTGCATGCCCTGCATCGGGCGGCCTACGGGCTGCGCGACCGTCTGGCGGCGGACACCTGGCGGCTGGTGGACGGTCTGCACGCGGTGTTCCGGTCCGTTCCGGCACAGGCCTCGCCGGGGTCCGAGGCCCTGCTCGATCTGGCCCTGGTCCACGTGTTTGCCTTGTCGGGACAGTTGCAGGAAGGCATGCGCCGCGACGTGTCCTGGGCGTTTCTCGACCTGGGGCGGCGGCTGGAACGCGCCTGGCTCACGCTCGCACTGCTGCGCGCCACCTGCGTGCGCGTGCCGGCGGATGGCGCGACGGCGCTGATCGAGGCGGTACTCGCGGCCAGCGACAGCCTGCTCGCCGGGCGGGCACGCGCCGACGTCGCGCTCCATCTGCTGCTGCTCGACGACGCCCATCCGCGCTCGGTCGCCTTCCAGCTCGCATGCCTGCAACGGCATGCCGCCGACCTGCCGGTACCCGCGAATGATCCGGTGCGGCAGCGGGTCGAGGAGGCCGTGGCACTGCTGCGCGCGGCGCGGGTGAGCGAACTCGTCGTGACGGGTGAAGACGGTACGCGCGCGGCACTGGATCAGTTCCTGATGCGTCTCGGTGTCCTGCTGGAGCGCACGTCGGAAGCGCTCGCTGCCAGCATGTTCACGCACGTGCAGGTTCCGCATCCGCTGATGCCGACGCCGGCGTCCGCGACGGAGCCGCTGCCTTGAGATACCGCATCACGCATCGCACGGAATACGCCTATGCCGCAGCCGTGACGCTGTGTCACAACCGCATGCACCTGGTGCCGCGCGATACGCCGCGCCAGACCTGTCTGTCGAGCCGGGTCGACATCGATCCGCAACCCTCGGTCGTCAGCGAACGCCTGGACTTCTTCGGCAACCGCATGCACCTCGCATCGATCGAACAGGCGCATGCGCGCCTGCGGATCGAGGTCACGAGCGAGGTCGGGATCAAAACGCATGCGGACCGGCCGGACCCGATGCCGGGCGAGGCCTGGGAGCGGGTGCGAGAACGCATGACGCAGGATCTGCGACCGGACATGCTCGATGCACGCCAGTACCGCCTCGATTCGCCGATGGTGAGGATCGAACCGCCGCTGTTCGACTACGCCGCGCCGTCCTTCACGCCCGCGCGTCCGCTGATCGAGGCCGTGCATGAACTGATGCGGCGCATCCACGAAGACTTTCAATACGATCCGGGTTTCACGGTTGTGTCGACGCCGCTCGACACCGTGCTCGAACACCGCCGCGGCGTATGTCAGGACTTCGCGCACCTCGCGGTCGGCTG
>JAQVJI010000084.1:0-3205 GCA_028695255.1 Chromatiales bacterium
GCAGCGCTGGAAATCATGGGCCGCATTATAGCGAAAACACTGTAAAAATAGGCGTTTCAGGCGATTCCGTGAGTGAAATATTTTGGCCTTCTGCCGTTCAGGGGGGCGTGGTTAACTGAGCGCTTACCGTGGCGCTGTCGTAGACGATGGCGGCGATCTGGAGTCCGTCCTCGTTGCGACTGACGGCGGCGGAATACTCCACCCGCAGCGGCCGGCCGTCGGCGCGCCGGCATTCGAGCTTGCCGGTCCAGGCGTGGCCGCGTTCCAACACCTCGTCGGTGAAGGCGATGAGTTCCGGCAACTGGCGCGGATGCAGCGCGCTCATGCGCATGTTCAGAAGTTCCTCGCGCGCGAATCCGAGCAGGCGTTCGGCGCTCGCATTGGCGTCGACGATGCGGTCGGCGATCGGGTCGAACACCAGCATCGCCTCGGCCGCGGATTCGAATACGGCCTGGTAGCGTGCGGCGGCATCGGACCCTTCCACAACGACTTCTCGTGGTGCGGGCAACGAACATTCGTGTGCAACGAGATGTCGTGATGCGACGTCGACGTCGCCGCGTTCGGAAATCTTCAATCTGTTCATGGTGTTGGTGTGACTGGTCTCGGTTGGCACGATCCGTGGACTGTTTCGGACAACGCAGGAATTTCCTCGCTGCGGGCCGATGGAGCAGTGATTCGCGCTCCGTTCTGGTGCAGATGGGTGCGAATACGCACGCATTCCGCGCCATGCCCGTTGACGAGTGCAGTTGCCGTGCCACCTGCCCGAACCGATTCACGCATCCACCCGACGAGGACACGTTCATGACCACCAAGAGCCTTGGCAACCCGTACAACCCCGACATCGCGCTCGACCACAGTCACGAACACGAGCCGCACGTCTGCGGCCCGGACTGCAAGCATCCCTCGCACGAGGCGGAACGCATGCGCGCGCTCGGCCACGTGCACTACCACCGTCCGGAAGAGCCGGACATGGACAACGAGGCGATGATGGATCGCGCGATCGAGAGCGCCGTGGTGCGCGCGGTGTTCGGCCACAGCGAGATCGACCGCCGCCGTTTCCTGAAGATCATCGGTGCCGGCGGTTTCGCCGCCGCGCTCGCGAGCGTGTTCCCGCTGGAGGCGGCGAAGGCCGCGCTGAAGGATTCGATGGGGCCGCTCGAAAAGAAGAAGCTCAAGGTCGGTTTCGTGCCGATCACCTGCGCCACGCCGATCATCATGGCGCACCCGATGGGTTTCTATTCCAAGTACGGTCTCGACGTCGACGTCATCAAGACCGCCGGCTGGGCGGTGGCGCGCGACAAGTCGCTCAACAAGGAATACGACGCCTCGCACATGCTGTCGCCGATGCCGCTCGCGATCAGTCTCGGCGCTGGCGCGAACGCCACGCCGTTCCTGATGCCGGCGGTGGAGAACATCAACGGCCAGGCCATCACGCTGCACATCAAGCACAAGGACAAGCGCGATCCGAAGCAGTGGAAGGGCTTCAAGTTCGCGGTGCCGTTCGAGTATTCGATGCACAACTTCCTGTTGCGCTACTACGTCGCCGAGCATGGTCTCGATCCCGACAAGGACATCCAGATCCGCGTCGTGCCGCCGCCGGAAATGGTCGCCAACCTGCGCGCCGAGAACGTCGACGGCTATCTCGCGCCCGATCCGTTCAATCAGCGTGCGGTGTGGGAGAAGGTCGGCTTCATCCACCTGCTGACGAAGGAAATCTGGGACGGCCATCCCTGCTGCGCCTTCGCCTGCTCGAAGGAATTCGCCGAAACCAACCCGAACACCTTCGGTGCGCTGTTCCGTGCCATCGTCGACGCCACGCAATACGCGTCGAAGCCCGAGAACCGCAAGGAGATCGCCGCCGCCATCTCGCCCACGGCCTATCTCAACCAGCCGGTGCCGGTGGTCGAGCAGGTGCTGACCGGCCGCTACGCCGACGGTCTCGGCAACATCCAGAACGTGCCCGACCGCATCGACTTCGATCCCTTCCCGTGGCACTCGATGGCGGTGTGGATCCTGACCCAGATGAAGCGCTGGGGCTACGTGAAGGAGGACATCAACTACGCCTCCGTCGCCGAAGAGGTGTATCTCGCGACCGACTGCGGCAAGCTCATGACCGAACTCGGTTATGCGCCGCCGAAGACCACCAACAAGAACTTCACGATCATGGGCAAGGTGTTCGACTACACCAAACCCGAAGACTACGTGAAGAGCTTTGCGATCCGCCGCTGAGGAGAGACGCCATGCTGTCGCTCAACCTGCGTGCGGCCCTGCTGTCGGTGGTGCTGCTGGTGGCGGTCCTCGGGGTGTGGGAACTCGCCACCCCGAAGGCCGCCGCCGTCGGCGAACTCACCGAGTACGAGATCATGATGGGCATGGGTGCGCCGCAGGCCGGGATTCCCGCGCCGTCGGCGATCTTCGGCCATGCCGTCGACGAACTCTCCAGGCCCTTCTACGACGCCGGCCCGAACGACAAGGGCATCGGTCTGCAACTGCTGTACTCGATCGGACGCGTGATGGCCGGTTATGTGCTGGCGGCGCTGATCGCGATCCCGCTCGGCTTCGTGATCGGCATGTCGCCGCTCATGAGCAAGGCGCTCGATCCGTACATCCAGATCCTGAAGCCGATCTCGCCGCTGGCCTGGATGCCGCTGGCGCTGTTCGTCATCAAGGATTCGGGTCTGTCGGCGATCTTCGTCATCTTCATCTGCTCCATCTGGCCGATGCTGCTCAACACGGCCTTCGGCGTGGCGAGCGTCAAGCGCGACTGGCTCAACGTCGCGCGCACGCTGGAACTGTCGCGTCTGCGCACGGCCTTCACCGTCATCCTGCCGGCCGCCGCGCCGACCATTCTCACCGGCATGCGCATTTCCATCGGCATCGCCTGGCTGGTGATCGTCGCCGCCGAGATGCTCGTCGGCGGCACCGGCATCGGCTACTACGTGTGGAACGAGTGGAACAACCTCGACCTCGCCTCGGTGATCTTCTCCGTGATCATGATCGGCGTGGTCGGCATGGTGCTCGACGCCGCGCTGGCGCAGGCCGGACGTCTGGTCCGGTACCAGGAATGAAACGGGAGTGATGTCATGACCCAGCATTTCATCGACGTGGAAAACCTCGCGCGGCGCTATCCCGCGCCGGGCAAAAAGGACGGCGGACTCACCGTGTTCGAGGGCGTGAACTTCCGCATCGAAAAGGGCGAGTTCGT
>JAQVJI010000084.1:3305-11192 GCA_028695255.1 Chromatiales bacterium
CCGCGCGACCGCACGACCATCATCCAGGACCCCGGCTACTACGCGATCCGCAATCACCTGGTCGAATTCCTGGTGCGCCGCTCGCGCGAACTCGCCTCGCCCGAGGCGCGCGCGCAGGCGGATCAGGACAAGGTGCGCGGACTGCGCGTGTTCCCGCGCGAGATCAATCCCGCGCGCGGCACCGAGCAGGCGGCGGAGGTGATCGACCCGGCGCCCGCGCGCCTCAAGCTGGCCTGAAAACCTTTTGACAACCCAACCGGAGTACATCGACATGATGAGCAAGATTGAAATGACCGAGGCCGTCATCCAGGCCAAGGCCACCAAGGGCACCACCTGGGCCGCGATCGCCGCCGCCGCCGGCCTGCACGAGGTCTACGTCACCTCCGCCTGCCTCGGCATGAACCACCTCGACAAGGAAAACGCCGACAAGCTCGTCGCCTTCCTCGGCCTCGCGCCCGAGGTTTCGACCGCGTTGCAGGCCTTCCCGCACAAGCACTGGGACAAGACCATCCCGACCGATCCGGTGCTGTACCGCTTCTACGAAGCGATCAACGTCTATGGCGACACCATGAAGGCGCTGATCCACGAAAAGTTCGGCGACGGCATCATGAGCGCCATCGACTTCACGATGGACATCGACAAGATCGAAGACCCGAAGGGCGACCGCGTGAAGATCACCTGGAACGGCAAGTTCCTGCCGTACAAGAGCTGGTGAGTGAGGGTGAGGCGTGAGGTGCGAGGCTTGATATCTCGATACAACTGATACGCACCATCACATCGAAGCACCCACAACCCCGAGCGAAAACGCCCTCTCCCCCAGGGAGAGGGGAACCCTGCGTTCCATGCGGTGCCCATCACCGGGCATTCGACGCTCGCGCGGCGCCCGGGCACCCCTCACGCCCGATCGTCCAACCTTCTCACGCTGTTGCCGCCATCGCCGACCATGTCCTCGATGCGGGTCAGCAATTGCGCGGAGGCGAAGCGGTCGGGCAGCGGGGCGCTGGCGCCGCGGGGGATGATGGCGGTGCCGCTTTCGTCGCTCGATGCCGCGGGATCGTCCTGGCCGGCGATGCCGACGCGCAGACGGCCGCTCAGGCTGGCGGCTTCCTGGTCCTGACTGCGACCGCCGGGGGCGCTGAAGAAGCGGATGAGGGTGTCGGCGCGCTCCTGCGCCTGTTCGGGGTCTTCGGCCGTGCCTTCGAGGCTGAGGTCGCCGCCGAGGATGCGGACGCGGCCGCCGTCGTCGAGTTCGAAGGCGAGGCTGGCCTGGCCGCGGGTGCTGCCGTCCTGGGTGTCGCGTTCGCGGGGATCGCCGCCCGGCCGTTCGTCGGCCTGACCGCGGTCGACCTGTTGCAGGGTCTGCCGGCGGGCGGCGAGCGGGTTCTGTTCCAATTCCGCTGGGCTGCGGCCTTCGGGCGCGTCCGAACCCTGCGGGCGCGGATTATCCTGGCGCACGTAGGGGTTGTAGGCGACTGAGAGGTCGTTGCCGATGAGCATGGCGGGTCGAATGTGATCCGTTTCAAGGCCGGACCAAAAATATAGAACCAAATGCACGGGTTTGCACGAATCCCACTGTGCTTGCAGGGGGAGCGGCGGTCGCGGAAACTTGTCTCACCCATCCCATCCCTCGTCCGGAGACGCCCACATGCGGAAGTCGACGCTCCTGTTTGCCGCCCCGATCCTGCTGCTGCTCCTGCTGAGCGGCTGCGCGACCAATCCCGTCACCGGTCAGAAGGAGCTGGCGCTGATCCCGGAGAGCATGGAGATCTCGCTCGGCGAGGAGAACTACAGCCCGACCCAGCAGACCCAGGGCGGGCAATACAACGTGGATGCCGCGCTGACCGAATACGTGAACGGCATCGGCCAGAAGCTGGCGAAGGTCAGCGACCGGCCGAACCTGCCGTATGAATTCGTGGTGCTCAACAACTCCGAGCCGAACGCCTGGGCGCTGCCGGGCGGCAAGATCGCGGTCAACCGCGGCCTGCTGACCGAACTGGAGAACGAGGCGGAACTGGCGGCCGTGATTGGACACGAGATCGTGCACGCGGCGGCACGTCACGGCGCCAAGAGCATGGAGCGCGGCATGTTGTTGCAGGTCGGCGTGATCGCGGTGGGCGTGGCGGCGAGCGATCACGAACTGTCGGACGTGATCGTCGGCGGCGCCGCGCTGGGTGCCGGCCTGGTGGCGCAGAAATACAGCCGCGGCGCGGAACTCGAATCGGATCATTACGGCATCAAGTACATGGCGAAGGCGGGCTACGATCCGTATGCCGCAGTGACCTTGCAGGAGAAGTTCGTGAAGCTGGCGGGCGAGCGCCGGGTGAACTGGCTCGAAGGTCTGTTCGCGAGCCATCCGCCGTCGCAGGAGCGCGTCGAGGCGAACAAGAAGCTCGCGGCCGAATTGCCCAAGGGTGGTTTTCTCGGGCGCGAGGAATACCAGAAACGCATCGCCCATCTGAAAAAGACCGAGACCGCCTACAAGCAGCTCGACGAGGGGCGTCAGGTACTGGAGAAGAACGATCACGCGAAGGCCTTGAAGCTCGCCGAACAGGCGATCGCGGTCGAACCGCGCGAGGCGATGTTCCACGGCCTGAAGGGCGATGCGCTGTTCCAGCGCGGCGACTTCGCCTCCGCCCGCTCGGCCTACGATCAGGCGATCGCGCGCAACGGCGGTTTCTTCCAGTTCTGGCTGCAACGCGGTCTGGTGCGCGAGAAACTCGGCGACGCGAGCGGTGCGCGCACGGACCTGGAGAAGAGCAACACGCTGCTGCCGACGGCCGTCGCCCACAATTCGCTCGGCAAGCTGGCGCTGAACGCCGGCGATCGTTCGGGCGCGATGCAGCACTTCACCGCCGCGTCGGAATCCGACAGCGGCGTCGGCCGCGAGGCCGCCGCACAACTGGCGCGACTCGATCTGCCGTCCAATCCCGGTCGTTACCTCGCCACCGACAGCGGACTCGACCGCAACGGCCGCGTGGTCGTGGCGCTGAAGAACAACGCCGCACTCGCGGTGCGCGACGTGCAGTTGCGCGTGCGCGTGTTCGACCAGAGCGGTCGCGTGCTGGGCCAGCAGCAACTGCGCATCGCCGGCCCGCTCGCCGCCGGCCGCAGCGTGCAGCAGACCACCGGCATCGGCCCGGTGGACCCGAAGACGATCAAGGGCATCGAGGTGACGGTGCAGGGCGCGCGGCTGGCGGAGTGATCAGAGGACACAGAGAGCCTTGTGGGAGCGGCTCTGCTTCCGAGTGGTGTTTTTTCTCTGTGCCCTCCGTGGCCGCATATCATTTGACCCGATGACCAACCCCGAACCTTCACCATCGCCGCAATCGCCGCCGAAGGGCCGCGGCGCGGTCGGCAATCCGGCCTGCCGCTATTCGGCCGCGCGCACGGAAGTCTTCGACGACGGCTGGCAGCGGGAAGACGAGCAGGCGCCGGTGCTGCGGACGACGGTGGAGATCGACAGCACGCGCTCCGTGTTGAGCTACAACGAATCGCCCGACGTCCCCTTCGATCGTTCCATCAATCCCTATCGCGGTTGCGAGCATGGTTGCGTCTATTGCTTCGCGCGGCCGACGCACGCCTGGCTCGGGCTGTCGCCGGGGCTGGATTTCGAGAGCCGTCTGTTCGCCAAGCCGCGGGCCGCAAACATCCTGCGCGAGGAACTGAACCGGCCCGGCTATCGCTGCGCGCCGGTGGCGCTCGGCATCAACACCGATGCCTGGCAGCCGGTCGAGCGCGAACGGCGCATCACGCGCGACGTGCTGGCGGTGCTGGCCGAAGCGCGACATCCGGTCAGCATCGTCACCAAGTCGGCGCTGATCGAACGCGATCTGGATCTGCTGGCGGATATGGCCGGGCAGCGGCTGGCGAGCGTCGCAGTGTCGCTGACGACGCTGGACAGGAAACTCGCGCGGCGATTGGAACCGCGCGCCGCCGCACCGCAGCGGCGGCTGGAGACGATCCGCCGTCTATCGGAGGCCGGCATCCCGGTCACGGTGCTGATGGCGCCGTTGATCCCGGTACTCAACGAGGCCGAGATCGAGGACCTGTTGCAGGCGGCGGCCGAGGCGGGCGCGCAGGCCGCCGGTTACGTGATCCTGCGCCTGCCGCTGGAGGTGCATCCGCTGTTCGAGGCATGGTTGGCCGAGCATGAGCCGCTCAAGGCGCAGCACGTGATGAGCCGCGTGCGCGACCTGCGCGGCGGCAAGGTCTACGACACGCGCTTCGGCAAACGCATGACCGGCGAGGGTGTGTTCGCGGAACTGATCCGCCAGCGCTTCACGCTTGCCGCACGCCGGCTGGGACTCGACCGCAGACTGCCCGAACTCGATTGCAGTCGCTTCCGTCCGCCGCAACCGGCGAGCGGGCAGATGTCGTTGTTTTGAATGGCAGCGTTTGTAGGAGCGGCTCTGCCGCGACGATGCGAAGTGCCGGCCCTATCGCGGCAGAGCCGCTCCCACAGGATTTCTTCCTGCCCTCGGCGGCGGACATGACGTGTCCTCACGCCACCGGCGACAGATAGTCGTAGATGCGCTCGTAGGCCGAATCGATCGGCGTGTCGAAGGAAATGCCGAGGCTGACGCGCAGTTCGTCGCGCATCGCGCGTCGGACGTGTCCCTGGATGCGCTCGTCCTGCTCCACGCCCGGCAGGCGGAAGCGCAGCGAGGCCGCGGTGTTCTTGCCGACCTCCAGCGCCACGTCGCCGATCGTGCCGGTGCGGACGAGGCACTGGCAGCCGGTCTTGCTGATGTCGAGGATCGTACCCTCGCCCTCCTTGCCGTATACGCCGACGAGGCAGGGGATGAAGCAGTCCAGCCGCTGCGAGGCGCGGATGTTGTGCTCCTGTACGCTGCTGGGTGAGGACAGAAAGATCAGATGCACCGGATCGATGATCGTGCCGAGCACGCTGCTGCGGAAACCGAACACCGTGCCATCGTACAGATAGCGCGCGACGATCGACTCACCGTCCGGGAACAGCGTGTGTAACGGGCCGATCTGCGACAGCTCCGGCGCGCGCAGGATCAGGCATTGATTCGGAATCATCCCGACCAGCGCGCTCTTGAGCTTGCCGGCCACGCGCGGCGATTCGATCAGCACCTCGGTGCCAAGTTCGATGGCAAGGCGGTGACCGTTGGTTTCGATGGCGGTTTGTCCGTGCATGGCGGCCTCAATTTTTTGCGATCAGGCTGAGTCCGAGGTTGGCCTGCTGGCAGAAGTGTTTGAAGCTGACGAAACTCTCCTCGTCCAGCGCCCGCCGGCTCGGTTTGCGATCGGCGTAGATCAGGCCGATCGCGCGGCCCTGGGCCAGCAGCGGCGCGGCGAAGAAATGGGTGTCGCCGATGGCGGTGGTGATCTCGGGCGTCACCAGCCGGACGATCTCGCGCGGCGCCTTGGCGTTGAACCACATCGTCTGACCGACTTCCATGATAAGACTGAAAATGTCCTCGCGCTTGCCCTGGAGCGGGAAGTGGAAGGTCTGCATCAGTTCGTGCTGACCCCAGCCCAGCGTGTACTTGGCGCGGATGCGCTTGCGGTCGGGCGTGATCAGCGCGAGCAACGTACGGTCCATGCCGATGCCGCGATAGATGCCTTCCAGCACCATGTTGAACAGCAGGTTGATGTCGATGCGGCCCTCGAACAGCGTCGCGACCTCGCGCAGGATGTGCAGTTGCAAAAGCGGGTCGGGCTGGAGGAAGTCGCTCTCCGGCATCTCCTCGACCTCGACCTCGACCTCGATCTCGGTCTTGTCCGGCAGCGGGATCAGACGCACCAGACCGGGTGCGCCGTAGTCCTGTGCCGAACGCGCGGCCTGATCGACGCTGTGATGGGCGACCTGAGTGATCTGCTCCAGCGGCAGACCGGCCTCTTCGGCCATGCGCTTGAGCACCTGGGTCACTCGCGGATGATCCCAGCCGTCCTCGACCTTCTGCGCGAGTTCGAGACCGAAGTGAACCTGTTTCACTCGCGGGTCTGGATCGCGGCATGAAAGCTGCGCGCCATCAGTTCCATCACGCGACCCTGCTGCGGACTGCCCTTGAGCAGTGCATTGATCAGCGCGATCGACAGGCACAGGCTCTTCACCACGTCGAAGCCGAGCACGACGACCGCGCGCGAGATGGTGCGAATGGCATGACCGGCCGGATTGAAATAGGTGCTGTTGGCGAGCTTCAGCACGCGCGCGGTCATCGAGCTGTCCTGCAGGATGATGTGTGCGATTTCGGCCGACGAGCTGTCCTCGCGCTCGGACGACATCGCGATCTCCTGCGCCGTGTGCGCGAGGATCGGCATCTCCTTTTCGCTGATGCGCTGGGTCCACTGGGACAGGCTCGTCATGACGGGGTATGCTCGAAAATATGGGTTGGTCGATGAATGTGCGTGAGGTATTCGACATTTTAGGAGACGCTACGGCCGACGCGCAGGACTTTTTTGGCGCCTGGCGACCCTGGCGGTCCGCACCCCTCCAAAAAAGAAAGGCCCGACGTGCGTCGGGCCTTTCGGGAACTGTCTGAACCGACCGTCGTTCAGCCGCGGGCTGCCAGCATGTCACTGATGATCGGGGCCAGGATGATTTCCATCGCGAAGCCCATCTTGCCGCCCGGCACCACGATGGTGTTGCGGCGGGACATGAACGAGTCCTTGATCATCGACTGCAGGTACTGGAAATCGATGTCGAAGCGCTTCGGATCGCGGAAGCGGATGATGACGAAGCTCTCGTCCGGCGTCGGCACGTCGCGCGCGATGAACGGGTTGGAGGTGTCCACCGTCGGCACGCGCTGGAAGTTGATGTCGGTGCGCGAGAACTGCGGCGTGATGTAGTGGACGTAGTCCGGCATGCGGCGCAGGATGGTGTCGACGGTCGCCTCGGCCGAATAGCCGCGCTCCTTGTTGTCGCGGAAGATCTTCTGGATCCACTCCAGGTTGACGATCGGCACCACGCCGACGCCCAGATCGACGTACTTGGCGGCGTCGGCGGTGTCGCTCTTCGCCAGACCGTGCAGACCCTCGTAGAACATCAGGTCGGTGCCTTCCGGGATGTCTTCCCAGGGCGTGAACTCACCCGGCTTGAGGCTGGTGCTCAAACGCGCATTGTGTTCGGCCGCCTCTTCGTCGCTGTGCAGGTAGTAGCGCTTCTTGCCGCCGCCCGTCTCGCCGTAGGTCCTGAACAGCTCCTCCAGCTTGTCGAACAGGTTGGCCTCGGGGCCGAAGTGCGAGAAGTGGTTGTCGTTCTCGGCCCCGGCCTTCTTCATCGCTTCCTTCATCTCCGCCCGGTTGTAGCGGTGGAAGCTGTCGCCCTCGATGATGGCGGGATTGATCTTCTCGCGAAAGAAAATGTGCTCGAAGGCGCGCTTGACGGTGGTCGTGCCGGCGCCCGAGGACCCGGTGACGGCGATGACGGGATGCTTCTTGGACATGTATCTACTCCTGATGCTTTTGTAATTTGGTGAATGCTTCGCCGGCCGCGACGGCCCCCTGCAAATCTGAGGGTCGCATCATAGCAAAAGACCCTGAAGCGCACGCGGACCGCCGATCGGGAGGGTCAGCGCCGGTACGGCGAGGGCATGCCCGGCGGGCGCTCGGAAAACCGCCGGTAACTCCAGGCGTATTGCTCCGGGCTCTGCCGCACCAGTTCTTCCACCACGCGGTTGAGGGTGGTGGCGGCAACGGCCGGATCGGGGTCGAAGATCGACTCCGGGGCGCGGATGCAATGGAATCGATAACCACGTCCCCGCGGCAGACGGCGGGCGAAGCCCACCAGCACCTGGACCCGGCGCGGTCCGGCCAGGCGCGGCAACAGGACCATGGTGTAGGCCGGATGGCCGAAGAAGGGCGCGAACACCCCCGTACCGCGCTTGGGCGTCTGGTCGGGCAGGATGCCGATCAGGTGGC
>JAQVJI010000085.1 GCA_028695255.1 Chromatiales bacterium
GTTACAGTATAGGCCGCGCATGTCGTGCATGCAGCCGCCGGAAAACCCGCCTTGAAAGCACCGACGACCGTCTTTGAAATCCTCTGTCTGCTCGGCCGCCGTCGCCTGTCGGATGCCGACGCGGCGCGCCTCGCCGACGCGTTCGCGTCACCCGCCTTCGACGGCGACGCACTGCTGACCGAGGCCGAACGGCTCGGTCTGATGCCGCTCACCTATCGCCACCTGATCGCCGAGGGCGACTTCGATCTTCCGCCCGCCTTGCGTGAACGCCTGATGCAGACGTTCCGCGCTCATGCGATCAGCCGTTTCGCCTACGCGCGTCGGCTGCGCGAACTGCTGGCGTTGCTGAGCGATGCCGGTATCCCGGCCCTGCCCTACAAAGGGCCGGCGCTGGCGATCCAGGTCTATGGCCACTACGCGGCGCGCCAGTACGGCGACATCGAC
This sequence comes from Chromatiales bacterium, assembly GCA_028695255.1. GTDB lineage: Bacteria > Pseudomonadota > Gammaproteobacteria > Ectothiorhodospirales > Ectothiorhodospiraceae > JAQVJI01. The sequence goes on from JAQVJI010000085.1 coordinate 445, forward strand.
ATCCTGGTGCGTCCCGAACAGGCGGTCGATGCCCTGCGCGCGCTGCTCGATGCCGGTCTGCGCCAGGGCCGGCCGCTGCCGCCGCAATGGGACCGGCATCTGCGAAGACTGCGCCACAGTTATGAAGTGCGCGATCCGCAGACCGGCGTGACGGTGGACCTGCACTGGGCGCTGGCGGACCGCTATCAGGACTGGGATCTGACCCCGGAGTGGCTGATGCAGGACGGCGTCACTGTGAATCTGCTCGGTGCGCCGGTGCGGGCCATGAATCCGGAACGGCAGTTGCTGGCGCTCACCGTGCACGGGACGCGCCACCTGTGGGAACGCCTCGCCTGGCTGGCCGAGGTGGCGGAGCTGATCCGGGCCAACCCCGATCTCGACTGGGATCTCGTGTTCGCTCAGGCGCGGCATATCGGTTTCGCGCGTGCACTGCGCGTCAGCCTGCTGCTGATGCGCGCACTGTTCGAGGTGTCGCCGCCCGAACCCCGGATGTCGGCCGTCATGCGGGATCGTGTCGCGCAACGGCTCGCCGACGAACTGCTCGCCCAGTTGCGTTCGGAACAGGGCGTGGCGACCGCCCTGCCGGACAAGTTCCGCTTCGGCTGGCGCGTGCGCGAAGGCCTGATCGCGCGTCTTCGCTTCGCGTGGTCGGTGGCGAGCCAGCCGTCGGAAAACGACATGCGCCATCGACACGGATCACCATTCGTGGCTTGGTTGGCGCGCCCGTTGCGGCTGGGACGCAAGGGCCTGTCGCAGTGGCGTCGGGCCCGCGGGCACTGAGGACGGCTGCGTCGATTGCGTCGCGCATCACGCTGGCCGATACTGCCGCCCCGATGATTTTCGTGATGGGATTCCTGTTGTGACGAGCGAAGACAGGCCACGGCTCTGCGAGGGTGTCGAGATGCATGCCGTCGAGGACGGTTGCGTGGTGTACGTGCCCGCGCGCGATCAGGTGCATTTCCTGAACGCCACCGCCATGTGCGTGCTGGAGCTTTGCGACGGCGCGCATGGCGTCGACACCATCCGGCGGGAGCTGGAGGCACTGGCCGGTGGCGAACTCGGCTTCGATCTGCGCAGCGGCATCCTCGATCAGTTCGAACAGGCGGGCATCGTGACGGCGCATGTGACGCAGGACGGTTCATGAGTATCGCCGCGACCGATGCCCTGCATTTTTCGGTACGCGGCCTCGGCGTCACGCTCAGCGCCGATCCGCCATCGCTGCTCGGCCCGCTGTCGCATCTTGCGGTTCATGCCCGCGACGACGAACCCGTCGTGCGCGAGCTGCGTTTCACGCTCTCGATCGCCGGCCCCGACAAGCTGCGCGTGCGCGAGGACGATGCCGCCGATGCACGCGAGGTCTGCTGCATCGAGGCGGCGCTCACCGGCATCGCGCAGCGCATCAGCACGCGCGCCCTCGCCCTGTACGCCGACAAGACCTGCCTGCACGGCGCGAGCATGAGCATCGACGGCCGACCGGCGCTGTTCGTGGGCGCGCGCGGCAGCGGCAAGACCACGCTCATGCTGCGTCTGCTGCTCGACGGCGCGGCCTTTCACGGCGACGAATACGTGCTCACCGGCGCCGACGGCATGGCGCACAGCCTGCCGCGGGTGCTGCACGTGAAGCCCGGTACGCTCGAACGTCTGCCGGCCGTGGCCGAGGCCTGCCGCGGCAAGCCGCGCCTGCAACTGCGCTGGGACAACGACTTCTATCCGCTCGATCCGACCGATCTCGGGCACGACTGGCGCAGCGTCGACGCGCGTCCGGCGGCGATCTTCTTCCTGACCCCCGCCTTCGACGCGCCGCCCGCGATCGAGCCGATGGCGCAGATCGACATGGTGCGCGAGCTGATGCAGCAGGTCATCGGCATCGATCAGACCATCGGTCGTCAGGCGCGCGATGTGTGCGCGCTGGTACGCGGGACACCCTGTTTCGGTCTGCGCGTCGGCGATCTCGACGCAACCGCCGCGCGGGTGTGCGAAACCCTGCGCGCATTGCCCACTGCATCAGCGGGATGATGCCTGCGGCGGGGTCGATGTCGGCCGGCTCAGACATCGTCGGCAACATCGCCGCCGCCCACCCGGAAGTTCGTCATCAGGTCGTCGAAGCTTCGCGGGTCCAGCAACCGTTCGAGCTTGTCCTTCAGATAGCGCACCCGCGCGTCGAACAGCCGGTCGCGCAGTTCGAACGCGGCACGTTGCCGGGGTGACAGGTCTTCCCGCGGCGCTTCGTCCGGCGGCAGCCGGAATTTCGTGGACTGCCGGTCGAAGTGGCTGCCCGGGTAGCTCCAGTAGCGCAGGGTGGACCGACCGATGATGGCCGGCTCGAAGAACGTCGCCGCGAGCCGCGTGGCGTCGGAGTCCTCCTCGGTCGTGATGCGGTAGACGCAGGCATCCGGCATGCCCTCGATGAACTCCCACACCCGCCGCCGGAAGAACTTGGTACAGGGACTGCTGTTCGCGATGCGCTCCGCCCATGCGGGGTGGACGTCTTCGCAACCGCCGAAATCGCAGCGGCTGATGGCCCAGCCCGGCAGACGTCCCGACGCGTCCGGCGTGTTCAGGGCCTGCCAGCCGACCAGCAGGTGCTCGGGGTACATCTCGTCGTCGCTGTCGAACAGCGCGATCACATCGGCGTCGATGCGGGCCGTGGCCTGGTTGCGTGCCGCGCCGGCGAAGCGATTGACGGCGTTGTGCAGGAACCACTCGTCGCGTTCCTCGCGCAGCCGGCGTGCCAGCCAGGCAGGCGTGCCGTCGTCGCTGCCGTCGTCGACCCAGCTCAGCGCCACCCGTATCGGCAGCTCGCGCCGCAGCAGCTCGCGCGCGGTGCGGATGCTGTCCAGCGTCCGCTCCAGCGACACGGTGCCGCGCAGGCTCAGGTTGTTGTGGCTGGTGACGGCGATCAGCAGGGTCGGCTCGGACATGATGGATGCAAGGTTTCGTAAGTTACGGATTTTTCAGGGCTGGCAGCGGCCAGAAGCCGCTTGATGGTACCCGTATCTCGTGCCAGAGTGTGGGCCACTTCACCACTCGATCGCCTTGGCGGGGAGTCATCAGGCATGAGCGAAGAACGCAACGATAAACCGGAAGCGGCCACGAAAGATCAGGCCGCGACGCAGGTCGGCAATGAACGCCGACGTTTCCTCAAGGCCGCGGGCGCCACGGCGCTGGCCGTGCCGGTGATGGAGACGCTGTCGGGCCAGGGCCTGCTGGTGCGCTCCGCGCGCGCGCAGTCGGCGGGCGGCGGCCAGGGTGGCGGCATCGGGCCGTGACCGGACCGCATCCTCGACATCCAACCATTTTCAGGGAGACGCTCGCATGCCATTGACCCTCTACGGCAGTCTCGGCCAGTCCACCGGCTACACCTTGCAGTTCGTCTACACGAACCTGTGCACCGATTTCGAGACCCCCGAAGACTACCCGTACACGGGCGGTCGGGCACTGATCTACGGCGGCACCGCGTATCAGTACTCAAACGGGCTGTCCACCTCCATTGGCACGGCGCCGAATCTAACCGTGACGGTGGTACAGCCAACGGTTGGCACTTACAACATGTTTCTTCAGGGCACTGCGTCCTACAGCTATGCCGGCTTCGAAGGGCATTCTGTGTCTGTCTTGGCCAGCGTGTACAGCATGACCAGCAGTTCGGGGGCAACGACCATACCGGGGAGCATCTACATCTATTACACAGGGTATTACGTGGGCGGAACGACGATAGCCCTAGGCGCGACCAGCACCAACACCGCCCCCTTCACGCTGAACCGCGGCTTCAACTGCCCGGTTTGATCTGCCCTCGACGGCCGATCCCGCCGGAAGGCTGACCCGGCGGGGCCGACCGCGTACCGGCCCGACGCGAACCTTCCGCCGTCGCCGGCCACCAAGCCCCTTCGTCCCGTTCCGCATGGCTCGACGCCCCGCTGCCGACGTTCACGCCTTGGATGACACCGCGCTGGACGCCCTGCGTGCGCAGGTCGAAGCCCAGCCCGACGATTCCGTGGCCTGGCTCGCGCTGGCCGACGGCCTGCGCGAGTCCTGGCTGCTCGCCGAGGCCGGCCGGGCCTACCTGAAGGCCCGTACCCTCGATCCCGAACTCGCCGTCGCCTGGGCCGGGCAGGCCTTCGTGCAGGCCCTGCGCGGCAAGCCCACCGATGCGCTGGAAAGTTGCGGGCGGGCGCTGCGCCTGCGATCCAACCTCGCCGTCGCCCATCGTCATCGCGCGACCGCGCTGTCATTGCTGGGCCGCGATACGGAGGCCGCGCAGGCGGCGGCCGAGGCACGCCGGCTCGATCCCGACACGCCACAGAACGCCGTCGCGCTGGCCGCGGCCTGGTCCCGCGTGGGCCTGCGCGCGCGCTTGCAACAGGCGGCCGGACAGACGGCGGCGGCCTTGGCGTCGATCGAACGTGCCTGCCAGCGGCACCCGGATTCCGAGGACTATCACATCCTGCGGCTGGAACTGCTGTCGGCGCTGGGGCGCCACGCCGAGGCCTTCGCGCAGGCGGAGACCGGTCTGCGGCACTGGCCTGAAAGCCGCGTCATGCGCGCGCACTTCGGACGCATGCTGCTGGAACAGGGTCGCATCGACGAGGCGCGCCGCCGCATTCCAGGCCTGCGGCCGCAGGCCGGCACGGCGGAGGTCTGGCAGGCGCTCGGCGATGCCTGGCTGGCCTGCGAACGCCGCGAGGTCGAGGCCCACGACTGCCTGCGGCGGGCACTCGCCGCAACGGACGAACCGCAGAACGCGTTGCGGCGCCAGATCGCCGGGCTGTGTCTGGTGCTCGGGCGTGCGGACGAGGCGCTGTCGCTGATCGACGCGCTCGATCCCGCCGACGCGGAAACGGCGCTGCTGCGGGCCGATGATCTGGAGCGTCTGCAACGCATGGACGAGGCCATCGCCTGTCTGCGCGCGGCCACCGAAGTCCATCCGGACGACGCGCGCATCCGCCTGCGACTGGCGCAGATGTTGCGCCGACAGGGCGATGCCGAGGCCGCACTGCCACTGCTCGACCGTGCGCTCGCGATCGATGACGGAAATGTCGCCGTTCATGCCGAACTCGGCTTCGCGTTCAGCGACCTCGAACGCCTGGCGGAGGCGGAGGCGCCGATGCGCGCCGCGCTTCGCCTTGCACCCGACAACACGATGGCGCGCTTCAATCTGGCCGTGCTGCTGTTGCGGCTGCGGCGCTGGCCGGAGGCGGAACCGTTGCTGCGGGGCGTGTTGCGGCAGGAGCCGCACAACCCGCGTGCGCTCGGCAGCCTCGCCCAGGCATTGCTCGAACAGAAGCGTTTCGACGAGGCCTGCGAGTTGGTCGAACCGATGCTCGAAAGCGCGCCGGACGACAGTGGGCTGCGCCTCGTGCTGTTCAATGCGCACCACGGCGCGCGCCGGCTCGACGCGGCGACGGAGGTGGCGCGCGCCTGGACCACCGATCAACCGGCTTGTGCGATGGCCTGGACCACGCTGGCGCGCGTGCTGGCGGAACGCCACGACCCGGCGGCGGATGCGGCCGCGGCGCGCGCCTGGGAACTGGAACCCGATACCGAGGGTGCCTGCGAGACCATGGGACTGGTGGCCGCCGGACTGGCGCGGCATCGCGAGGCACTGGAGTGGTTCGACCGCGGACTCGCCATCCGTCCGGACACGCCCTCGCTGCTCGCGAACCGCGCCTTCGCGGTGCAGGAGCTGGAAGGACCGGAGGCCGCCATCGCCGGACTCGCGCGCGTGGTGGAACTGGAGCCCGAGTCCCACATGTCGCACATGAATCTCGCGCTGTCCTATCTGCGCTGCGGCCGCCTCGCCGAGGGCTGGCGGCACTACAAGCGGCGCGAGAGTGCCGTCGCCGGCTCGCACGCACTGCTCGATCCGAGAAACCTCGCCGACGACGAATTGCGGCCCGACCTTTCCGACGCCACGGTGCTGGTGCGCTGCGAGCAGGGCCTCGGCGACACCATCCAGTTCCTGCGCTACGTGCCGATGCTCGCGGCGCAGGCGCGCGAGGTGCTGCTGCACATCCAGGACGGCCTGGCCTGGATGGCCTTCGGGCTGGCGCCCAACCTGCGCGTGTTCGGCTATCGCGATCCGCTGCCGGCGGCCGATCACGAGATCGCCCTGCTGAGCCTGCCGCGCTGGTTCGGCACCGAGCTCGACGGCATTCCGCAGGGCGTGCCCTACATCCACGCCGATCCCGCGCGCGTGGCGCACTGGCGCCAGCACATCGGCGACCACATCGATGATCAGGGTTTCCGCATCGGCATCGTCTGGCATACCAATCCGGCGCATGGCAACGTGCGCCGCTGGATTCCGCTGCGCCAGCTCGCGCCGCTGTCCGAACTGCCCGGCGTGCGCCTGATCAGCCTCCAGAAATATCACGGTCTGGATCAGCTCGACGCACTCGATCCGGCCTGGCGCGTGGAGACGCTGCCGGACGATTTCGACGCAGGTCCCGATGCCTTCGCCGACGCCGCCGCCGTGATGCATCATCTCGATCTGGTGATCGGCATCGACACCTCGATGGGTCACCTGGCGGGCGCGCTCGGGCGCCCGGTGTGGACGCTGCTCAACTACAGTTCCGACTGGCGCTGGCTCACCGGCCGCGACGACAGTCCCTGGTATCCGAGCCTGCGCCTGTTCCGGCAGCCGGCCTTCGACGACTGGGATTCGGTGGTCGTGGCACTGCGCTCGCGGCTGGAACGCGTGCTGGCGGGCGAAAGCCCGGTGATCTGGCCGACAGGTGAATGACATGCGCGACGACATGCTGATGGTGCCCGTGGCCTGGGGCGAGGTGCTGGACAAGCTCACGATCCTGGCGATCAAGTCGGAGCGCATCGCCGATCCGGCGAAGCAGGCCAATATCCGCCGCGAACACGAACTGCTGACGTGGGTGGTCGAGGAGGCCGGTGGCCTGGGCGACGCGGCCCCGCCCGTGATGGCGTCGTTGAAGGCGGTCAACGAACGACTGTGGGAGGTCGAGGACGCGCTGCGCGACTGCGAGGCGGCGCAGCGTTTCGATGCGCAGTTCATCGAACTGGCGCGTGCGGTCTATCGCCTGAACGACGAGCGCTTCCGGCTCAAGCGCCGCCTGAACGAACTCCTCGGCAGTGCTTTGGTGGAAGAAAAATCCTACGGCAACATCGATGCCGCCTGACGTGAACGCCCCCGCTGCGGCGGTCGACGCGGAGGTCGAGGCGGCCGTCGCGCTGCTGCGTGCGGGACGCGTCGACGAGGCCGAGCGCGCACTGAAGGCCGTGCTCGCGCGCGCTCCGGCGCAGGCGCGTGCCCTGCATAATCTCGGCGTGATCGCCCTGCAAAGGGGTGAACTCGACAGCGCGCGCGACCTCATCGAGCGCTCGCTCGCACACGCTCCCGACCACGTCGGCTATCTTGGCAATCTCATCGCGCTGCATCGCGCGGCCGAACGCCATGACGACGTGATCCTGGCCTGCCGACGTCTGCTCGCGCTCGAACCCGAACACGTCGATGCGCTCATCGCGCTCGGCAATGCGCTGCTGGAATCCGGCGAACCCGCGCTGGCGCGCGTGCGTTTCGAGTGGGCATTGCGCCTCGATCCGGCCGCCGGCGAGGCGCACAACGGCCTGGGTGCGGTGGCGATGTGCGAGCGCCATCACGCGCAGGCGCTCGAACACTTCGAGCGTGCGGCCGGCATGCTGCCCGACCAGCCGCTGATCCGCTGCAATCTCGGCGATGCCTGGCTCGCCCTCGGGCGGCATCGCGAGGCGATCGCGCCCTATCGCGAGGCCGTGCGTCTGGCGCCGGACCTGATCCGTGCGGTGAGCGCGCTGGGTCATGCACTCGTCGAATCCGGACAGCCCGAGGAGGCGATGGCACTGCTGGAACGCGCCGTCGCCGCGGAACCCGAAGTGGCCGAGCACTGGTTCCGGCTCGGACTGGCAAGGCAACGCCTGTGGCAGCACGCGGCGGCCTTGCAGGCCTTCGAGCGCTGCATCGCCGCGGACGATACGCGCAATGACCTGCTGTCCGCGATCCTGTTCAGCCTGCACTACATGCCCGAGGTCGAGCAGGCGACGATCGCCGACTGGTCGCGTCGGTTCGGACAACGCATGCTGCGGGACGTGACGCCCTGCACCGCGCACGCCAACGACCCCGATCCGGAACGGTGTCTGTGCATCGGCTATCTGTCGGGCGATTTCCGCGAACATGCCGTGCTGCATTTCGTGCGCCCGCTGCTGCGGCATCACGACCGCGGCGCCTTCGAGGTTCACTGCTTCTCGACCTGCGAGGCCGCCGACGCATTCACCGACGAGGCACGCGGGCTCGCCGACGTCTGGCACGCGGCGTGGCACATGTCTGACGACGAACTCGCCGACCACGTCCGCGGACTCGGCATCGACCTGCTCATCGACCTGAGCGGGCATTGCCAGCACCAGCGTCTCGGCGTGCTGGCGCGCAAACCCGCACCGGTACAGATCACCTGGCTCGGCTATTTCGACACCACCGGCCTGCCGACGGTGGACTGGATCATCGCCGATGCGATTCTCATCCCGCCCGCCGAGGAACAGTGGTACACCGAGAAACCCTTGCGTCTGCCGCACGGCCATCTCTGCCTCGATCCGATGATCGAACCGATCGCGGTCACGCCGCCGCCGGCCAGCGTCGATGGACACGTCACCTTCGGCTGCTTTAACAATCTCGCCAAGATCAATCCCGACGTGATCGCGCTGTGGGCGCAGATCCTGCACCGCCTGCCGCATGCGCGGCTGTTGCTCAAGAACGGGATGCTGAACGACGCCGCGACCGTGGACCGCATGCAGTGCGCCTTCGAGAACGCCGGCGTGGCGGCCGAGCGGCTGCTGCTGGAAGGCAGTTCGCCGCGACGCGCGTACTACGCAGCCTACGCGCGCGTCGACATCGCGCTCGACCCGTTCCCGTACTGCGGCGGCACGACCACGCTGCAGGCGCTGTGGATGGGCGTGCCCGTACTCACGCTGGCCGGTACGCAGGGCATGATCCGGCGCTTCGGCGAGAGCATCCTGTCGACCGTCGGGCTCGACGACTGGATCGCGCGCGATGCCGACGCCTACGTCGACAAGGCGCTGCGTTTCGCGGCCGACCTGCCGGCGCTCGCCCGCCTGCGCGCCGAGCTGCGGCAACGCATGATGAACTCGCCCGCCGGATGAACTCGCCCGCCGGTGACGGCGCGCGCTTCACGCGTTCGCTCGAACGGGCTCTGCGCGGTGTCTGGCAGCAGTGGTGCAGACAGCGGACCGGCGCACCGCATCGATGAACCGGCCATCGACATGAAGATCGTCGTCAGCAGCTTCGCATTGCCGCAGGAGATGGACGAACTCCAGCGACTGGTCTGTCAGCTCAAGCGCGCGGCCGCATCGCTGTCCGGAAGCCACGAATTCTTTTTCGACGTCACGCTGGCGACGTCGCCGCGCCTGATCGACTGGACACGGTCCTCGCTGCCGCTGGCGTTCTTCGCCGACCGGCTCGCGCAACTGGAGCGGATGTCGGATTGGGCGACCACGCACTTCCGTGTCTCCGATGCCGTCCTCGGTGCGTTGACGCACCGGATCCACTCCTTCGACCGGCATCCGGATGCCGATTATTTTCTCTGGATCGATCCCGACATCGTTTTCACGGATCAGGCGCTGGCGATATTGGAGGCCTGTCTGGCGGAGCTTGCCGACCGTCATCGCCACCTGATCCTGACGCCGGAGATCGTCCGGCTGTGGGACGAGACCTGGGACTGCCTCGTCAATCCGGCGTTCCTCGATCAGCCGCTCGGCTATCACGGGACGCACGATCCGTTCGCGGACTCGGGCATCAAGGGCGTGGTCTCGCTGCGGCCGGTCGTCAACGGAATACCGGGTCAACCGAGATTCAAGTTCGCCAGCGGCTGGTTCACGACCCTGTCCATGGATCTGCTGAAACGAACGGGCCTGCCGCGCAGTTTCGGGCCATACGGTCCGGAAGACTCGTTCATCATGTGCGCGGCGGAAAAACTCCTTTCGTTGCGGGCCGCCGACGTCGCCCAGTTCAAGATCAGCAACTTCGTCGTCTGCGAGGACTACCGCTATCGCAGTCACGCCCACTATCTGCGGCATCTGGCGACGCACGATTGCAAGCAGACATTCCGCGCGCTGTCGGAACGGAATTTCCCGTACGAACTGGACCGGCTCGGGCGTTCCGGATGGGAAGACCCGGGTTTCATGATGACGACGGACGACGTCCATGCCGTGCTGGAAGAGGCGGTGGCGCTGCACCGGCGCGGCGAGGTCGAACCGGCGGAACGGCGTTATCGCGCCATACTGGAGCGGGATCCCGAGCATCCGCGGGCCGTTCACAACCTGGGCCTGCTGCTGCTCGACGGCGGTCGGGTGGCACCGTCGCTGCCGCTGCTCGAATGGGCGGCCGCGGCCGAGTCGACCCGCGCGGCCTTTTGGAACACCCTCGGGCGGGCGCGGTCGGCGGCGGGCGATGCGCAACGGGCGGCGGACTGCTTCGAAAGGGCGCTGGCACTGGACGCATCCGGCATCGATGCCGCCATCAATCTCGGCAACGCGCGCTTCGCGCTGGGGCAGCTCGACGCAGCGGCAGCGAGTTACGAGGCGGCCCTGCAGAGAGAGCCCGGTGCGCCCGAGGCCGTGCTGGGGCTGGGAGCGATCGCCCAGCAGCGGGGACAGTTCGCGCAGGCCATGTCCTGCTATCGGGAAACCTTGCGGGCCTTTCCCGAATCCGGTGACGTCCAT
>JAQVJI010000086.1:0-5338 GCA_028695255.1 Chromatiales bacterium
AGGACGGCGCCTACGTGCGCGAACACTTCTTCGGCAAGTATCCCGAACTCAAGGCGATGGTCGCCAACATGACCGATGAGGACATCTGGCGCCTGAATCGCGGCGGTCACGATCCGGCCAAGGTCTATGCGGCCTATCACGCGGCGGCCAATCACACGGGCCAGCCGACGGTGATCCTCGCCCATACCGTGAAGGGCTACGGCATGGGCGCGGCCGGCGAGGCGCAGAATCGCACCCACAGCCAGAAGAAGATGGGTACGGAAGACCTCAAGATGTTCCGCAACCGCTTCAACGTGCCGCTGACCGACGAGGAGGTGGCCGAGGCGAAGTATCTGCGGCCGGCCGAGGACAGCGAGGAGATGCAGTACCTGCTGGCGCGGCGCAAGGCGCTCGGTGGTTCGTTGCCGGTGCGCAAGACCAGCGCCGCTCCGCTGCAGGTGCCGGAGCTGTCGCTGTTCGAGCAGTTGCTCGAATCCAGCGGCGAACGCGAGATGTCGACCACCATGGCCTTCGTGCGCCTGATCACCGCGCTCGCACGCGATGCGAAGATCGGCCGTCACGTGGTGCCGATCGTGCCGGACGAGGCACGTACCTTCGGTATGGAAGGCCTGTTCCGTCAGCTCGGCATCTATTCCTCGGTGGGCCAGCTCTACGAGCCGCAGGACCGCGATCAGGTCATGTATTACAAGGAAGACAAGGCGGGCCAGATCCTTGAAGAAGGTATCAACGAGGCGGGCGCGATGTCGTCCTGGATCGCTGCCGCGACCGCCTACAGCAATCACGGCGTCAACATGGTGCCGTTCTACATCTTCTATTCGATGTTCGGCTTCCAGCGCGTCGGCGACCTGGCCTGGGCGGCCGGCGACATGCGTGCGCGCGGTTTCCTGATGGGCGCGACTGCCGGGCGCACGACGCTGGCCGGCGAGGGCCTGCAACACCAGGACGGCCACAGTCACATCCAGGCCGGCCTGATTCCGAACTGCGTCAGCTACGACCCGACCTTCGCCTACGAACTGGCGGTGATCGTGCACGACGGACTGCGCCGCATGTACGTCGAGCAGGAAAACATCTTCTACTACATCACCGTCATGAACGAGGCCTATGCTCATCCCGAGCTGCCGAAGGGCGTCGAGGAAGGCATCGTCAAGGGTCTGTATCTGCTGCGCGAGGGCGCGAAGAAGAAGCTCAAGGTGCAGCTCATGGGCTCGGGCACGATCCTGCGCGAGGTCATCGCCGCTGCCGACCTGCTGCGCGAGGACTTCGGTATCGAGGCCGACGTGTGGAGTGCGACGAGCTTCAACGAACTCGCGCGCGACGGCCGCGACTGCGAGCGCTGGAATCTGTTGCACCCCGATGCCGCGCCGCGCCAGCCCTGGATCACGCGCTGCCTGGACGGACGCAAGGGCCCGGTGGTCGCCGCGACCGACTACATCAAGGTTTATGCCGACCAGGTGCGTGCCTGGGTGCCTGCGCGCTACAGCGTGCTCGGCACCGACGGTTTCGGCCGCAGCGACCTGCGCAGAAACCTGCGCCGGCACTTCGAGGTCGATCGCCACTACGTCGCGCTGGTCGCGCTCAAGGCACTGGCCGACGAAGGACAGATCGACAAGGCGAAGGTCGCGGAGGCGATCGCGAAATACGGCATCGATACCGAACGGCCGAATCCGCTGCGGGCCTGAACCGCCAACTGCATTCGCCACAGAGGGCGCAGAGAAAAAGCGATGGTTCTCGCTGGGTGCGCAGGGAACGCAGAGGAACACCATGCTGCATGAAGTTCTCCGCGACCTCAGCGTCCTCTGCGAGAGAGATCGCTTTTGAGTTTCTCTCTGTGATCGCTGTGTCCGCCGTGGCGAAGAAAACGATTTTGACTGGAGTAACCGGATGAGCAAGTCAGTGACGGTCGAAGTGCCGGACATCGGCGATTTCAAGAACGTCGAGATCATCGACGTGCTGGTGAAGGCGGGCGACACGGTGAAGCCGGAGGACCCGCTGATCACGCTGGAGTCGGACAAGGCGACGATCGACGTGCCGGCGCCTGCCGCTGGCGTGGTGAAGGCGCTGAAGGTGAAGAAGGGCGACCGCGTGTCGCAGGGCAGTGTGATCCTGGATCTGGATGCCGCCGAGGCCGCTGCCAGGACGCCGGCACCGGAAGCCGCGCCGCGCAACGAGCCGGCCGCGGCAGCTGCGCCGACCCCGATCCCGGCTGCGCCACGGCCGCCACCGACGGCGGCACTGCCGCCGGTCGAAAGCGGCGGCGGCAAGGCCCATGCCTCGCCCTCGATCCGCCGCTTCGCACGCGAACTCGGCGTGGATCTGACGCGTGTCGACGGCAGCGGTCCGAAGGGTCGCATCCTGCGCGACGACGTGCAGAACTACGTCAAGCGCGCGCTTTCGCAGGGCGGCGGACTCGGCGTCGCGCCGATGCCCGAGATCGACTTCTCTCAGTTCGGCACGGTCGAGACGCAGCCGCTGTCGCGCATCAACCGGCTGTCGGCGCAGAACCTGCACCGCAACTGGGTGACCATCCCGCACGTCACGCAGTTCGACGAGGCGGACATCACCGAACTCGATGCCTTCCGCAAATCGCTGGTGGCGGAATACGACAAGAAGGGCGTGAAGATCACCTTCCTCGCCTTCCTGATGAAGGCCGTGGTGTCGGCGCTGAAGGAATTCCCGCGCGTCAACGCCTCGCTCGATGCCACCGGCGAGAATCTGGTTCTCAAGAAGTACTACCACCTCGGCGTCGCGGTCGACACGCCGGACGGTCTGGTGGTGCCGGTGATTCGCGATGTCGATCGCAAGACGCTGGTCGACCTCGCGCGCGAGTTGCAGGAAGTGTCCGATCGCGCACGCAACAAGAAGCTCAAGGCCGAGGAGATGCAGGGCAGTTGCTTCACCATATCGAGCCTGGGCGGCATCGGCGGCACCGCCTTCACGCCCATCGTCAATGCCCCTGACGTCGCCATCCTCGGCGTCTCCAAGGCATCGATGAAGCCGGTGTGGAACGGCAAGGAATTCCAGCCGCGGCTGGTGCTGCCGCTGTCGCTGTCCTACGACCACCGCGTCATCGACGGCGTGCTCGGCGCGCGCTTTACCGCCTTTCTGGCGGCTGTGCTGTCCGATATGCGGCGGCTGTTGCTGTGATGTGGTGAGGCGTAAGGCGTCCGCCTTGCTGAACGAAGGGTTCCCTCTCCTGGGGGAGAGGGACAGGGTGAGGGGATCGACAAGCACGATCCATACGCCTGACCCCTCACGCCTCACGAACAATCTGAGGAACCAAGATGAGCAAGCTAGTGACGGTCGAAGTGCCGGACATCGGCGATTTCAAGAACGTCGAGATCATCGACGTGCTGGTGAAGGCGGGCGACACGGTGAAGCCGGAGGACCCGCTGATCACGCTGGAGTCGGACAAGGCGACGATCGACGTGCCTGCGCCTGCCGCGGGCGTGGTCAAGGCGCTGAAGGTGAAGAAGGGCGACCGCGTGTCGCAGGGCAGCCCGATCCTCGACCTCGAAGCGGCAGCGGCGGCCGCCCAACCGGCCACCGCCGCGGAGCCGCCGGCCGCTGCGGCGTCCGTAACACAAACGACCGTGCCCGCCACCGCTCGCGGCGGTGCCGACGTCGCGGCCGACATCCGTGCCCAGGTGCTCGTGCTCGGCTCCGGACCCGGCGGCTATACGGCCGCCTTCCGTGCCGCCGATCTCGGCCTCGACGTGGTGCTGGTGGAGCGTCACGAGAGTATCGGCGGCGTCTGCCTGAACGTCGGTTGCATCCCCTCCAAGGCGCTGCTGCACGCGGCACAGGTCATCACCGAGGCCGAGTCGTTCGCCGCGCACGGCGTGAGCTTCGGCAAGCCCGAGATCGACATCCGCAAGCTCGCCGCGCACAAGGACGGCATCGTCTCGAAGCTCACGGGCGGACTCAAACAACTCGCCAAGCAACGCGAGGTGCGCATCGTGCGCGGCGTCGGCAGTTTCGTCTCGTCCAACGCCCTGGCAGTCGACGGACCGGACGGCCGGCAGGTGATCGGTTTCGAACACGCGATCATCGCCGCCGGTTCGCAGGCGATGAAGCTGCCCGCTTTCCCGTGGGACGATCCGCGCGTCATGGATTCCACCGACGCATTGCGACTGGACGAGGTGCCGAAGCGCCTGCTGGTGGTCGGCGGCGGCATCATCGGACTCGAAATGGCCTGCGTCTACGACGCGCTGGGTGCGAAGGTGACGGTGGTCGAGCTCTCCGACGGCCTGATTCCCGGCTGCGACCGCGATCTGGTCAAGCCGCTCGAAAAGCGCGTCAAGGGTCGCTACGAGAACATCTTCCTCGGCACCAAGGTGACGCGCGCGGAGGCTTCGAAGGAGGGCATACGCGTGTGGTTCGAGGGCGGCAAGGCGCCCGAAAGCGACGTCTTCGACCGCGTGCTGGTGGCGGTCGGGCGCAGTCCGAACGGCCATCGCCTCGGCGCCGAGCACGCAGGTGTCGCGGTCGACGAGCGCGGCTTCATCGCGGTCGACGCGCAACAGCGCACCAACGTCCCGCACATCCACGCCATCGGCGACGTCGTCGGCCAGCCGATGTTGGCGCACAAGGCCGCGCACGAGGGCAAGGTGGCGGCGGAGGTCATCGCCGGCCACAAGAGCGGTTTCGATGCACGTGCGATCCCGTCGGTCGCCTACACCAACCCCGAGATCGCCTGGATGGGCCTGACCGAGACCGAGGCGAAGGCGAAGGGCGTCGTCTACGAGAAGGGCGTGTTCCCCTGGGCGGCGAGCGGCCGCGCGTTGAGCGTGGGCGGCGAGGCCGGCATGACCAAGCTGCTGTTCGACGAAAACAGGCGCGTGATCGGCGCCGGCATCGTCGGCCCGAACGCGGGCGAGCTCATCGCGGAGTCCGTGCTCGCGCTCGAAATGGGTGCCGACATGACCGATCTCGGCCTCACCATCCATCCGCATCCGACGCTGTCGGAAACGCTGTGCTTCGCGGCCGAGGTGGCCGAGGGCACGGTGACCGACATCCTGGCGCCGAAGCGCGGCTGAAATGCCGCATGTCGAAGCGGGCCACGGGCCGCTTCTGCGGGCGTTCCCCTCTCTCGTACGCCTGTGTATCCTGACGCCGTTACATAACACAACCGCCCCCGAGGGCGGGCACAGACCACCGAGAGAGGGGAGCAGCGCATGAAGATCGAAACCATCGCCGTGCACGGCGGTTATTCGCCCGAACCCACCACCAAGGCCGTGGCGGTGCCGATCTACCAGACCACGTCCTACGCCTTCGACGACACCCAGCACGGCGCCGACCTGTTCGATCTCAAGGTCCCCGGCAACATCTACACCCGCAT
>JAQVJI010000086.1:5438-11165 GCA_028695255.1 Chromatiales bacterium
TGCCGCTGCGCATGGATCGCATCGGCGCCAACGCGCTCAAGGTGGCGCAGCACCTGAAGGACCATGCGCAGGTGAACTGGGTCAACTACCCCGGTCTGCCCGACAGCCCGGACCACGCATTGATGCGGAAATACATGCGCGACGGCAACGCCTCCGGCATCCTGTCCTTCGGCATCCAGGGCGGGCGGGAGAAGGGCGCGAAGTTCATCGATGCGCTCAAGCTCATCGTGCGCCTGGTCAACATCGGCGACGCCAAGTCGCTGGCCTGTCATCCGGCGACCACCACCCATCGCCAGCTCAACGACCAGGAACTCGCCAAGGCGGGCGTCTCGCCCGACATGGTGCGGCTGTCGATCGGCATCGAGCACATCGACGACATTCTCGCGGACATCGATCAGGCGCTGGCGGCGGCACGCTGAATGACGAGGGAGACGGCGTGGATATGCGGACCAAGGCGTTCTTTCTGCAACGCCTGAACGACCATGTGCAATATCTGAAGAGGATCGAGGCGACGCTCGCCGGCGACGGCGACTTCGAGGGTACCGACCATCACAGTTGCAAGCTCGGACACTGGATCGACGGCGAAGGGCCGGCGGAGGTGGGGGCGCTGAGCGATCCCGCCGCGATGGCGGTGTTCGAGAGCGTCAAGGAACCGCACGAGCGTTTTCACGCCGCCGGCCAGCGCGCGGTCGAGCTCAAGCGGGCAGGCGATGCGGCTGCTGCGCGTCAGGCCTCGACCGAGATGCATCTGCTGTCGGCCAGGATATGCAGGATCCTGCTCGACCTGGACGGCATGAAATGAGGCCGTACGTCGGCAGGTACCGTCGGATTCAGATGGCGCCGGCCTGTACGAGCAGTTGATGGACCGATTCCGCGATGCGGCGGTAGCCTTCCGCGTTGGGATGGATCGGATCGGCCTTGAAGGCGTCGCGGGACAACACGTCCGTCAGCACGCGTTCCTCGATCGGCACCTGCGCACGATTCGCGACATCGGCATAGAACGCGGCGGGTTTGAGCGCGAGCAGCGTCGGATTGGGAACGGCGAGCAGGACCACCGCGATGTCGCGGTTGCGCGCCTCGTCGATCATCGCGCGCAGATTGTCGGCGGTCTGCGCCGGATCGAGCTTGCGCAACAGGTCATTGCCGCCATGGCAGAGGATCAGCAGGTCGGGACGATGCCGGTCGAGCAGCGCGGGCAGGCGCCTTCTGCCGTCGGCGCTGAGTTCTCCCGGTACGCCGGCATTGATGACGCGGCGTCCGGCGAGCTCCGCCAGAAGTGCCGGATAGCTCGCGTTCCCGCCCGCACCCGTGCCGTGCGTCAGGCTGTCGCCGAAGGCCAGGATCACGGCATCCTGCCCGAGCGGCGGCAGTGTCGGTGCCGGGGTGCGGGAGCAGGCCGCGAGCAGCGTCAGCAGCAATGCCGCCGCTGCGATGGTCCATGCCGGGAACGCTCGATGCGGACGTGTCATGGGACGAGTTTACCGCGGCGTCTCGATGTAAAGTCCCCGCTCATCAGGCCGATATGCATTCCATGACTCCTTTGCAAACCGCCACGCGTCTGTTGTCCATGGTCTGGCTCGTCGCCGCGTCCGGACCGATCCTCGGCGCCGAACCGCCGTTGCAGTACGGTGCGGGTCCGGCCCAGTCGTCGTGGCGGGCGTTTTCCGCCGCCCATCGTTGCGAGCTGGTGCAGGAGATCCCGCGCTACGGCCGCGCGGTGTTCAGTCAGGCCTCGGGTGGCGATTTCGAGTTCGCCCTGCACGTGCTGGCGCCGCCATCGCAGCCGGGTACGGCCACGCTGTCCGTGCTGCCGCCGGCCTGGCGCTATGATGCCGCGCCGAGAACCGTCGGCAACGTCGACGTGAGGCCGGGCGAACGACCGATCCGGATGTCGCGCGGATCGGCCTTCGACCTCTATGCCCAGCTCGAGCGCGGCCTGGATGCCCGTTTCGAATACGAGGACTGGGCCGTCGGCAAGGAACGCGTGAGCGTCACCTTGTCGACCGTGCATTTCCGCGACGCCCTGCCCGAGTTCCTCGGCTGCACGCAGGGCCTGATCCAACTCGGTTTCACGCCGATGGCCGAGCGTCGCGTGGGTTTCGCCACCGACAAGGCGGTCCTGAGCGCCGAGACGGCGGCCGAGGTGGCGGCCATGGCCGCGCTGTGGCACGCGCAACCGCTGCCGACCCGGATCGTGGTCGCCGGTCACGCCGACGAGCGCGGCAGCGCCGACTACAACGATGCCCTGTCGCGGCGCCGCGCCGAGGCGGTGCGGGCTGCGCTGGTCAAACAGGGCGTGCCGGAACGCCTGATCGAGACCCGCCACTACGGCTTCCGCTGGCCGCTCGACCCCGGCAGCGGCGAGGCCGCCTGGTCGCGCAACCGCCGCGCCGACATCTGGCTGACCGACTCGGCCATGTAGATCCGCCGTCGCCGCGCGGCGCCCCGTTCCTGAACGCGAACTGCTCCCCGTTCCGCCCGTCGCAGTGGCACGGACGCCGCCAAATCCTGGATAATCCGTCCCTTCCAATCCTGGTTCCCTCAACCCGAGTCGCTTCATGTCCGCAACGTCCGTCAAGAAAGTCGTGCTCGCCTATTCCGGCGGGCTGGATACCTCCGTCATCCTCAAGTGGCTGGAGGAGACCTATGGCTGCGAGATCGTCACCTTCACCGCCGACATCGGCCAGGGTGAGGAACTCGAACCCGCGCGTGCCAAGGCGACGGCGATGGGCGTCAAGGAAATCTACATCGACGACCTCAAGGAAGAGTTCGTGCGCGATTTCGTGTTCCCGATGTTCCGCGCCAACACGCTGTACGAGGGCGAATACCTGCTCGGCACCTCGATCGCGCGGCCGCTGATCGCCAAGCGCCTGATCGAGATTGCCAACGAGACCGGCGCCGACGCCATTTCGCACGGCGCCACCGGCAAGGGCAACGATCAGGTGCGCTTCGAGCTCGGCGCCTATGCGCTCAAACCCGGCGTCAAGGTGATCGCACCCTGGCGCGAATGGGATCTCACCTCGCGCGAGACGCTGATGGCCTACGCCGCCAAACACGCGATCCCGGTCGATTTCGCGAAGGCCGGCAAGAAGTCGCCGTATTCGATGGACGCCAACCTGCTGCACATCTCCTACGAGGGCGGCAATCTCGAAGATCCGTGGTGGGAGCCGGAGGAGGAAATGTGGCGCTGGAGCGTGGCACCCGAGCGCGCGCCCGACCGGCCGACCTACGTCGAGATCGCGTTCGAACGCGGCGATGCGGTGGCGCTCGACGGCGAGCGCATGACGCCCGCCGCGCTGCTGGCACGTCTCAACGCGCAGGGCGGCGCCAACGGCGTCGGCCGGCTCGATCTGGTCGAGAACCGCTACGTCGGCATGAAATCGCGCGGCTGCTATGAAACGCCCGGCGGCACCATCCTGCTCAAGGCCCACCGCGCGATCGAGTCGCTGACGCTGGACCGCGAGGTCGCGCACCTGAAGGACGAGCTGATGCCGCGCTATGCGAGCCTCGTCTACAACGGCTACTGGTGGAGTCCGGAGCGGCGCATGCTGCAATCGATGATCGACGCCTCGCAGCAGCACGTGAACGGCGTCGTGCGCGTGAAGCTGTACAAGGGCGGCGTCACGGTGGTCGGACGCAAGTCCGACGACAGCCTGTTCGATGCCAGCATCGCCACCTTCGAGGACGACGCCGGCGCCTACGATCAGAAGGATGCCGAAGGTTTCATCAAGCTCAATGCCCTGCGCATGCGCATCGCCGCGCGGCGCGGGCGCTGAGCGCTCGTGCCGATCGCCGATCGGTAGCGGGGATCGGGGCTGCACGCAGTCGCGAACACACAAGGAGACCGTTGTGAACGAATCGAACTGGGTCCGGAAGTCGATGCTGGCATGGCTCGGCGCGTCGCTGCTGGCGTGCAGCGGCATGGCGGCGGCGAACGATGCGCGCGATCCCTGGGAGACCTACAACCGCAGCATGGCGGATTTCAACGACGCGGTCGATCGGCACGTGATCAAGCCGGTCGCGGTGCGTTATCAGAAATACACGCCGCCGATCGTACGCACCGGTGTCGGCAACTTCTTTGCCAACATCGACGACGTGGTGATCGCGGTCAACAACCTGTTGCAGTTGAAGGTCGAGGACGCGGCGACGGACGTGCTGCGGTTCGGCTCCAACTCCGTGTTCGGTGTGATGGGTCTCATCGACGTCGCCACCCCGCTCGGTTTCGCGAAACACAACGAGGACTTCGGGCAGACGCTCGGTTACTGGGGCGTGCCGACCGGTCCCTATCTGGTGCTGCCGCTGTTCGGGCCGAGCACGCTGCGCGACGCGCCTTCGCGCGTGGTCGACATCTATACCAAACCCGCCTTCCACGGCGACCCCACCACGCGCACCCAGCTCGTGGTGCTGGAAATCGTCGATACCCGCGCGCGCCTGCTGGCCGCCGAACGCGTGATCGAGGAAATCACCATCGATCGCTATGCGACCATCCGCGATGCCTATCTGGCGCGGCGCGAATTCCTCGTGCGTGATGGCAAGATCGATCAGGAAGGCCGCTCGCTCGACATGCTGCGCGAACTGGAAGAGTTGGAGGCGCTGGAAGCCATGGAGGCCCTGGAACGGGAAGAGGCCGGCGGCGTCGCTCCGGCACGATGAGGGCTGAGGTATTTCCGCCGCGCGTCAGAACGACGGCAGGTCGCGCGTCGACCGGCGCGAGGTGAGCACCGTGCGCTGATAGCTCAAGCGCAGCAGCCAGCCGTCGACCGTGCCCCACAGCCGCTCCTGCATCCGTAACCACGCGCTGCGTGATTGCCAGCCTCGGTACGTCCATTCCTCACTTTGCATGAAGTCCTCTTCGAGCAGCGCCGCGGCTTCCGCCGCGAAGCTCGCCCCGATGATTTCCTGATTCGCCTCCAGGTTCCAGCGCAGGGTCCAGTGATCCAGATTGCAGGAGCCGACAGAAACCCAGTCATCGCACAGGAACAGCTTGGCGTGCAGGAAACGCGGGCGGTATTCGTAGATGCGCACGCCGGTCGCGAGCAGACGGCCGTAGAAGCGGCGTCCGGCGTGACGCACGCCGGGGTGATCGTGCAGCGGACCGGGCAGCAGCAGACGTACGTCGACACCGCGCCTGGCGGCCTGCCGCAGCGCGCGTCGCAGTCGCAGCGGTGGCGCAAAGTAGGCGGTGGCCAGCCAGATGCGTCGGTCCGCGCGGCGAATGCGCCCGATCAGCGAGCGGATCGCGAGTTGTCGCCAGCCCCCGTAGCCGATGGCGATGCGCCCGGCATGGTTGCCTACGGTGTGCGGGCCGGGTGGTGGCAGTTTTGCGTCGGGCGGTAACGGTCGGTCGGGCCACACGCTGCGGAACAGATGCTGCCAGTCGGCGACGCAAGGTCCGTCGATCTCCAACATCAGTTCATGCCAGTGGCGCTCCGGGTCGATGGCGGGATCGAATGCATCGGTGATGCCGGCGCCACCGACGAAGGCGCGCGCACCGTCGATCAACAGCAGCTTGCGGTGATCGCGGTGCAGGCTGCGGTAGAAATGTCGCAGGCTGACGGGATTGAAGATCGACAGCCGGACGCCGGCATCGGTCAGTCGCTCACGGTCGCCACGCGTGAGCGCGCGGCTGCCGAAATCGTCGAGCAGCACCCACACGTCGACGCCGCGTTCGGCTGCGGCCGTCAGTGCCGCGATGAAGCGGTCGCTCACCGCGCCCGATTCCATCAG
>JAQVJI010000087.1 GCA_028695255.1 Chromatiales bacterium
TCCGCGAGGGGAACCATGCGAAAGCCCGAATGTTTCGTGTCAGCAGACACTTGTTTCAGCCTCGAAGCGGTCAACTGCGGTTTCCAGGCTCAGAGCAACGGCAGCACCTGCTCGTCGAAGATGCGTTCGGTGATCTCGCCCGGCTGCACGTAGCGGATGCGGCCCTGACGATCCAGCACGACGCTGAACGGCAACGCGCCGAAGCGGTTGCCGTAGTGCTGCATCACCTGCGAGGCGTCGGTGCTGCCGATCAGCACCGGGAAGTTGATGCCGTAGCCGTCGACGAAGTCGAGCACCGGCTCCAGGCGGTCGATGGCCACCGCGACGATGGTCAGGCCGCGTTCGCCGTGGCGTTCCTGCATCTCGACGAAGGTCGGCATTTCGCGCCGGCAGGGCGGGCACCAGGTGGCCCAGAAATTGACCAGCACCACCTGGCCGTCCCATTCGTCGATGTCGCGCGTGTTGCCTTCCAGGTCGGCCAGCGCCAGCGCCGGGCGGCGTTGGCCGAGCAGGTGTTCGAACGGCGATTCCGGATTCACCGCGGCTTGCGCGGGCGCTGTGTCGCGCCCGAGGTAACCGTACAGGCCGACGCCGAGCGCGGTCGCCAGCGTGACCACGATCGCCGTCAGCACGACGATCCAGGTCCGGCGGCCGGTGTCGTCGTCCGGGTTCGTCTCGTCCGGGTTCGTCTCGGTTTGAAGATGTCGGTCGTTCATGTCGGGCACTCAGATGCCGGTGACCTGATTCGCGTGGGCGGCGAAGCGGTCGGCCGGGACGAAGCCCACGACGCGGAAGTTGCGCAGTTCGTTGCCGTGACGATCGTAGAACAGGATCGCCGGCGGTCCGAACAGGCCGAAGTGCTTGAGCAGGGCCTGATCGGCGGCGTCGTTGGCGGTGACGTCGGTCTTCAGCAGCAGGAAGCCGGACAGTGCCGATTGTACGGCCGGATCGGAGAAGGTGAAGCGCTCCATCTCCTTGCAAGAGATGCACCAGTCGGCATAGAAGTCGAGCATCACCGGCCGGCCCTGGGCACGCGCCTCGGCCAGCGCCGATTCCAGCCCGTCGACGCCCTTGACGTAACGGAACTGGAGACCGGCCTTTTCGGCACCCGCGCCACCGCCCGCGACCACGATGCCGCGCAGCGGTTGCAGCAGGTCCTTGCCGCCGGCGGCGGCGGCGATCAGCATCAGCGCGCCCCACAGCGCGAGTGCCAGGCCCAGACCCTTCCACAGGCGCCGCCAGCCGGAGGCGCCGTCACGGATGTGTTCCAGCGCGCCCATGTAGATGCCGGAGACGATCAGCAGCACGCCCCACAGGCCCATGGTGATCGCCACCGGCAGGATGCGTTCGAGCATCCAGATCGCGACACCGAGCAGCATCACGCCGAACACCGCCTTGACTGCATCCATCCACGCGCCGGCACGCGGCATCAGCTTGCCGGCCGAGGTGCCGAGCACGAGCAGCGGCGCGCCCATGCCCATGCTGAGCGAGAACAGCGCCAGGCCGCCGAGCACGGCATCGCCGGTCTGCGCGATGTAGATCAGCGCGCCGACCAGCGGCGCGGTGACGCAGGGACCGACGATCAGCGCCGACAGGAAACCCATCACGGCGACGCCGCCGAGCGTGCCGCCGCGCTGCCTGTTGCTGGCCTCGGCCAGCTTGCTTTGCAGGAAGTTCGGCATCTGGAGTTCGTAGAAGCCGAACATCGACAGCGACAGCAGCACGAACACGACCGCGAACACCGACAGCACCCACGGGTTCTGGAACCAGACTTGCACGTTCTGGCCCGACATGCCGACCAGCACACCGGCGACGGTGTAGGTGAGCGCCATCGCGAGCACATAGACCAGCGACAGTACGAAGGCGCGGCGGGTGGTCAGACCCTTGCCCTGACCGACGATGATGCCGGACAGGATCGGGATCATCGGGAACACGCAGGGCGTGAAGGCGAGCAGCAGGCCGAAGCCGAAGAACGCCAGAATGGTGAGCCAGATCTTGCCGGAGGCGAGCCGCGCGGCGATCTGGTCCTGCTCCGACAGACCGCCGGCGGGTGCAACCGCGCTGGCGGCGGCGGTGGGACCGGCGGTGACCGGTCCAGTGGCAGATGCCGGTTCGAAGCCGACCTCGCGCGTCATCGGCGGATAGCACACACCCATGTCGGCGCAGCCCTGGTATTCGGCCACCATCACGACATAGGGCGCGGCGTCGGCCGCGCGCAGCAGCGGTACGACGACTTCGACGTCGCCGCGCAGGATTTCGGTACGGCCGAAGAATTCGTCGTCCTTTTCCTCGCCGCGCGGCAACTGGTAATCGCCGATGCGCGTGCCTTCACCCTCCTGGATGCGGAAGGCGATTTTTTCGCGATACAGGTAATAGCCCTTCGCCACTTCCCAGCGTACGCGCACCGCATCCGGCGCGATCGGTTCCAGCGTGAAGAAGAAGGCCTGTTCGGGCGGCAGCAGTTCGTCGTCGCTACCGCCGAGGCCGTTGCCGATGCCCTTGGCCAGACGCGACAGCGCCGACAGCGGGTCGCTGCGCGTGGCCGGTGCCGCCTCCGCTGCGGTGGCTGCGGGCGCCGCAGCAGCGGGCAGTTCGAGGTTCGCCTTCTGGGTCAGCGGCGGATAGCAGACGCCGATGTCGGCGCAGCCCTGCGAGACCGTGCGCAGCGCCAGCGTCGTCGGCGCGCCGGCCTCGCGCAGCAGCGGGATCTCGATGCGCACGCTGCCGCGGAAGGTCTCCACCTCGCCGAAGAACTCGTCCTTCTTGAGCTTGCCGCGCGGGATACGCGGTTCGCCGAGCCGGATGCCGGCCGTCTCGGAGGCGAATTCGAATTTCTCGCGATACAGGTAGTAGCCGTCGGCGATCTGCCACTCGGCCACCAGGGTGTCGGCGTCCTGCATGCGGGCGTCGAGGGCGAAGGCCTTTTCGGGTTCGAGCAGGTCGTCGCCCATCCCGAACTGGGCCGGCGCGAGGCCGGGCAGGAGCAGGAACAGCAGCGGCAGCAGGTATTGGGTCAGGGCTTTCATGAATGGGTGTTCTCGTCGATCCAGGCCAGATAATCGGCCGATCCCATGCGGATGGGGAGCGCGATGATTTCCGGGAGTTCGTAAGGATGGTGCTTGCGCAAGAAGGACTCAAGCTCGGAAAAGCGTGCGGCGCGGGTCTTGATCAGCAACTGGTGTTCGGTGTCCACCTGACGCTGGCCCTGCCAGCGGTAGACCGAGGTCATCGCCGGCAGGACGTTGACGCAGGCCGCGAGTCCTTCCTCCACCAGCGCCTCGGCGATCTGCATCGCGATCGCCTGTTCCGGCAGCGTGGTGAGTACCAGGACGTGGTCGGACATCGGTCCGTGCCTCAGGGCAGGCGCAACGTGGCGCGCAGGCCGGCGCGCAGGCCGTGTTCGGCCGGTGCGCGGAAGCTCGCTACCACCTCGAACAGGGCCTCGCCATCGGCATCGCCCACGGCCTCCAGGCCCAGATGCACGATCTCGGCGGCATAGCTGCGTCCAGCCGCCGTCACCTGCACCGACTGGCCGTTCTGCAGTTCCGCCAGCATTGCCTCGCCGACCAGCGCGCGCGCCAGCAGCGGTTCGGCGCTGGCGACGGTGATGAGCGGCGCGATCTGCAACTCGCCGGAGACGGTTTCGCCGGTGCCGATCATGCGCGCCACCACGACGCCGTCGAACGGTGCCTCGATGCGGCTGTATTCGAGATCGATGCGGGCCCGCGTCAACTGCGCCCGGGCGGCGGCGTGCTCGGCCTCGGCCATCGAGAAGGCGATCTCGGCCAGGCTCAGGTCGTGCTGGGGGATGGCCGTGCGGTCAAAAAGCTCGCGCGCCCGTTCGAGCTCGCGCTCGGCCTCGTCGCGCGCCAGACCCAGGCGTTTCACCTGTGCCTCGGATTCTTCGACGGCGGCCTGGAAACGGCGGTCATCGAGCCTGACCAGCACCTGACCGCGCTGTACCGACTGACCGGGTTCGGCATTGGTGCTGGCGACGCGGCCGGTCAGCGGCGTGCCGAGCTCGACGCGCTGCGACCAGTCGAGCCGCGCCGGCAGCTCCGCCGCCAGGATCGGGGTTGCCAGTGCGGGCAGCGCCAGCAATGCGGTGAACAGGGGGGCGAGCAGGATTCGTGATTTCATCGTTATTGTGCTCCCTCGGGCCGGGCGCCTGCGGCGCGTCCGGACGGTTGATCGGTGGACGGGGCGGCATCGGCGAACAGGCTGTAGCCGGAATGTCCGGTCAGTTGTGCCAGCCGTTCCCAGGCCAGTACCAGTTCGTAGTCGGTGCGCAGGCCGAACAGTTCAGCCGCGCTCTGCTCGATCATCGAGTCGCCGAAATCGGTCTGGAGTTCGAGCTCGTAATAGGCGCGGCTCCGATCTGCATACATCTCGCGGTAGCGGCCGAGCGCGGCCGCCTGTTCGCGGCGGACCTTGAGTACCTGGATTTCCTGCCAGGCCTCCAGTACCGCCTGGCGCAGCCGGTACTCGTACTCGCGCGCGCGTGCCTGGGCCTGCCGCGCCTCCGCCTGTGCGGCCGCGATCGCGGCATCGGTGCGACCGCCGGTGTAGAGCGGCACTTCCAGCACCAGGCCGGCGCGCACGGCATCGCGACCGCCGAGATCGCGGCGGTAGGTGCCGGCGGTGGCCTCGGCGCTCAACAGCGGTTTGCGTCCGGCACGGGCGGCGGCGATGCGTTCGGCGGCGGCCTCGGCGTCGCGCTGCAATGCCGCCAGTCGTGGATTGGAATGCAAGGCCTGTTCCAGCAACACGGCGACGTCCGGCAGCTCGCGCCCGTCCAGCACCAGTCGCGGCCGGCTCACCGTCGAGGGCAGCTCGCCAGGCCGATTCAGGCTTTCGGCCAGCAGGGCGCGTGCCGTGCGCTGGCGTTGCGTGGCGGCGACCCATTGCGCGCGGCTCTCCTGGAAGGCCGCCTCGCGTTCGCTCAGGTCGATGTCCGACACCTGTCCGAGTTCGTTGCGGTCGCGCGCCTTGTCGAGGGTCACGAAGGCGATGGCCATCACCTCGTAGGCCCAGCCGTATTCCTGGTCGGCCAGCACGACGTCGAGGTAACGCTGCATGATTTCCATGCGCTGCGCCCGTCGCTCGTCGCCGTGCAGCAGTCGCCGGCCCTCGGCCAGACGCGAGGCCGCGCCGACGGCGTGGTCGGTGCGACCGAAGTCGTACAGCGGTTTGCTCAGGTGCAGCGTGGCGAGGGAATCGTCGTGGCTCTGGTCGCGCGCCTCGGGATTGGGCTCGGTCCACGCCGCCTCCAGACGCAGGCGCGCGTCGAAGTCGTTGCCGCTCTCGGCCTGCGCGACGCCGGCCTCGGCCGCCTCGATGGCGGCGCGGCTCAGTGCGAGCCGCGGATGGTCGTCACTCAGGTGCGCGAGGGCGTATTCGAGCGTCAGCGGTTCCGGCAGGGGTTCGGCGAAGGACGGCGACCAGACAAACGCCGCACACAATCCCAGTGCAAGGCCCGCACGGCGGGCCTGCATGTGCGATGTAAAGGCCCTCATTGCGCGTTTGCCCGTTCCTGGCGTTCCCGCTTGTAGCGGGTGAACGGCAGTTCGCGGTAACGCTCGGTCACCACATACTCGCCCAGCCACATGAACTCCTCCACGCTGCCGGTGCGGCCGGTATAACGGGCGACCGGCTTGCCTTCGAGATCGAAGAACAGGAACACCGGCGTGGCACGCACGCGGTGCTGCTTGAAGGCAAAATCATTCTCTTTCATGACGTTGCCGTCGAAATCGGTGATTTCGAGGCCGCCCTCGGTATCGATCGAGAAGATGCGGAAATGCTCGCGATAGTAGTTCTGCACCGCAGGTTGGTTGAGCACGAACTGCTTCATGTGGTGACAGAACGGGCAGTCGTCCATCTCGAAGAAGACCAATACGCCCTTCTTGCCCGCTGCGCGCGCCGTCTCCAGTTCTTCCTGGAAGTCGCCGAAGCTGTCGTCGAAGAAGTGTTTGTACGGGTCGCGACCGTCGGCCGCCTGGACGCTGCCCGCCATGAAGGTCAGCGTGAGGAAGCCGGCGAGTATCGGGGCCCAGGCCCATCGGGTGGTATGCATGAATCCTCCTTCCGTTTCGGTGTTCGGCTTGTTGTTTTTTTTGATTCGACAGCGGCGCCGGGCGCGAATTCTAGGTCCACTACCTGGTATTGGCCAGCAGCTTTAACGAATACTTATATATCTATGCGTACCTGCCCCTGGCCAGCCGGGGCGATTGGACAAAGACGCTGCAAGTAAGTTTAATGGTCGGCGTCCCGTCGTTGGGACGGCCTTCGATTCACCCATTCCCTCATGCGCGCATTCCCCTTGCTGGCGTTGGCGTTTCTCGCCATCCCCCTGTTCGAGATATTTCTGTTCATCCAGGTCGGTGGCGTGATCGGCGCCTGGCCCACGGTCGGACTGGTGGTGCTGACCGCGGTGGTGGGCGCATTCCTGCTGCGACAGCAGGGCTTCGCCACCCTGCATCGCTTTCAGACCAGCATGCAGGCCGGTCGTCTGCCGGCCCTGGAGTTGCTCGAAGGCATGGCCCTGCTGGTCGGCGGGGTGCTGCTGCTGATGCCGGGGTTTTTCACCGACGCCATCGGTTTCCTGCTTCTGCTGCCGCCGACGCGGCGTGCGCTGGTGCTGTGGATGATGCGTCATGCAGTGGTCGTCGGGCCCGCCACCGGCGGGCGCCCGCAGGGGTCGGACAAGGGTCCGCAGGTCTACGATGGCGAATGCCGACGCGAGGACGACGAGCGGGATCGTCTGCCCTGAATGGGTCGCGAGAGGCGGGTCCACGCCTCTCGCGTGCGGTGGCAGCCCATCCGGTCGCACCAAATTCCCCCTTGACTTCGGAATCGCTGCCACTATCTTATTGGCACTCACTTGAGGCGAGTGCTAACAGCTCCACTCCCGGGGCTGTCGGCTCAATCACTCCGTACAACCATCCTGACGACTACGAAGGAGCAAAAATCCATGAATATCCGTCCGTTGCATGATCGCGTGATCATCAAGCGCATGGAAGAGGAGCGCACCAGCCCGGGTGGCATCGTGATCCCGGACTCCGCCACCGAGAAGCCCATCCGGGGCGAGGTGGTCGCCGTCGGCAAGGGCAAGATCCTGGAGAGCGGCGACGTGCGTGCGCTGGACCTGAAGGTCGGCGACAAGGTGCTGTTCGGCAAGTACTCCGGCACCGAGGTCAAGGTCAACGGCCAGGATCTCCTCGTGATGCGCGAGGAAGACGTGATGGCCGTCATCGAAGGCTGATCCGTCCCGAATCCCGAATTCTTCAATTTTGAGTTCAAGAGGTAGAGATACATGAGCGCGAAAGAAGTCCGCTTCAGCGACGACGCCCGTTCCCGCATGGTGCGCGGCGTCAACATCCTGGCCAACGCCGTCAAGGTGACCCTGGGCCCGAAGGGCCGCAACGTGGTGCTCGAAAAGTCCTTCGGCGCCCCGACCGTGACCAAGGACGGCGTGTCTGTCGCCAAGGAGATCGAACTGGAAGACAAGTTCGAGAACATGGGCGCGCAGATGGTGAAGGAGGTCTCCTCGCAGACCTCTGACGTGGCCGGTGACGGCACCACCACCGCGACCGTGCTGGCCCAGGCCATCGTGCGCGAGGGCATGAAGGCGGTCACCGCCGGCATGAACCCGATGGACCTCAAGCGCGGCATCGACAAGGCGGTCACCGCCGCCGTCGACGAGCTGAAGAAGCTGTCCAAGCCCTGCACCGACAACAAGGCGATCGCCCAGGTCGGCACCATCTCCGCCAACTCCGACGAGTCCATCGGCCAGATCATCGCGCAGGCGATGGAGAAGGTCGGCAAGGAAGGCGTCATCACGGTCGAGGAAGGTTCTTCGCTCGACAACGAACTCGACGTGGTCGAGGGCATGCAGTTCGACCGCGGCTACCTGTCGCCGTACTTCGTCAACAACCAGCAGAACATGAGCGCCGAGCTGGAAGACGCCTTCGTGCTGCTGTACGACAAGAAGATCTCCAACATCCGCGACCTGCTGCCGGTGCTGGAAGGCGTCGCCAAGGCCGGCCGTCCGCTGTTCATCATCGCCGAGGACGTGGAAGGCGAGGCGCTGGCCACGCTGGTGGTCAACACCATCCGCGGCATCGTCAAGGTCTGCGCCGTCAAGGCCCCGGGCTTCGGCGACCGTCGCAAGGCCATGCTGCAGGACATCGCGATCCTGACCGGCGGCCAGGTGATCTCCGAGGAAGTCGGCCTGTCGCTGGAGAAGGCCACGCTGGACGATCTCGGCCATGCCAAGCGCATCCTGATCACCAAGGAGAACAGCACCATCATCGACGGCGCCGGCAAGCCGGACGAGATCAAGGCCCGTGTCGAGCAGATCCGCGCCCAGATGGAAGAGACCACCTCCGACTACGACCGCGAGAAGCTCCAGGAGCGCGTGGCGAAGCTGGCCGGCGGCGTCGCCGTCATCAAGGTCGGTGCCGCGACCGAGGTCGAGATGAAGGAAAAGAAGGCCCGCGTGGAAGACGCGCTGCACGCCACCCGTGCCGCGGTCGAGGAAGGCGTGGTCCCGGGCGGTGGCGTCGCGCTGGTGCGCGCGTTGCAGGCCATCAAGGACCTCAAGGGCATCAATCACGACCAGAACATGGGCATGGACATCGCACGCAAGTCGATGGAAGAGCCGCTGCGCCAGATCGTCGCCAACTGCGGCGAGGAGCCGTCGGTGGTGCTCAACAAGGTGGTCGAGGGCAACGGCAACTACGGCTACAACGCCTCCACCGGCGAGTACGGCGACATGATCGACATGGGCATCCTGGACCCGACCAAGGTGACCCGTACCGCGTTGCAGAACGCCGCTTCCGTGGCCGGCCTGCTGCTCACCACCGAGGCGATGGTGGCCGAACTGCCGAAGAAGGAT
Organism: Chromatiales bacterium; assembly: GCA_028695255.1. GTDB lineage: Bacteria > Pseudomonadota > Gammaproteobacteria > Ectothiorhodospirales > Ectothiorhodospiraceae > JAQVJI01. The sequence continues at coordinate 8,897 of JAQVJI010000087.1, forward strand.
GCGCCCGCGATGCCGGGCGGCGGCATGGGCGACATGGGCGGCATGGGCATGATGTAATCCCTGACGGATTGCAGCATCCAAGCCGAGAAAGGCCCCGCGTAAGCGGGGCCTTTTTTTTGTGCAGGAGCGGCGGCAGCCGCGACAGCCGAGGTTTCAACGCAGTGCCACATCCTGTCGCGGCTGCCGCCGCTCCCACGACTCGACTGAAACGCACGCAGGACGGTTACCATTCCACCATGCAATTCTGGCAGACCATCGAGGAACGCATCGCGGCCGCGACCGGCAGGCCGTTCCGTGCCGAAGCCCGCCGTTCGGTGGGCGGCGGCTGCATCAACGAGACCTGGGTGCTCGAGGGCGGCGGGCGGCGCTGGTTCGTCAAGCTCAACATGGCGCGGCGCGCGTCGATGTTCGAGGCCGAGAGCGAAGGCTTGCTGGCGCTGCGGGAACCGCAGGCGATCCGCGTGCCGGAGCCGGTCTGCCACGGTATCGCGGGCGAGCGCAGTTTCCTGGTGCTCGAATACGTCGACATGGGCGGTCCTGCCGCGCCGGCTCGCCTCGGCGAGCAGCTCGCGGTCCTGCACCGGCACGCGGCGGATCGCTTCGGCTGGCATCGCGACAACACCATCGGTTCGACGCCGCAGCGCAACGACTGGGCCGACGATTGGGTGAGGTTCTGGCGCGAGCGCCGGCTGCGCGTGCAGATCGATCTCGCTGCACGCAACCGCGCGAGTTCAGGGCTGATCGATGCGGGCGAGCGGCTGATGGCAGTCTTGCCGGCATTCTTCACCGACTACCGTCCAGCGCCTTCGGTGCTGCACGGCGATCTGTGGGGCGGCAACATGGATTACGACCGTGCGGGCAATCCGGTGATATTCGATCCGGCAGTCTATTTCGGCGACCGCGAGACGGACATTGCGATGACCGAACTGTTCGGCGGCCCGGGACCGGCCTTCCAGGACGCCTATCGCGCGAACTGGCCGTTGGATGCGGGCTATGCCCTGCGGCGTGATCTCTACAATCTCTACCACGTCCTCAACCACTACAACCTGTTCGGCGGCGGTTACGGCGGCCAGGCCGAACGAATGGCGCTTGGCCTGCTGGCGGGGGTGGGTGGCTGACGGGTTACTGAAGCCCCTTGCCGGTGAGCGTGGCGTACAGTACCGAGTAATCGTCTCCGCCGCGATTGCTGGCGATGCCGCGCTCCAGCAGCGCACACAGTGGCCCGAGCAGTTCGGGGTCGATGCCTGCATCGGCGGCGGCGTGTTCGAACAGGCGCAGATCCTTCAGCAGGTGCCTGAGCGGAAAGTTGGGATTGGCGAAATCGCCGGACAGCATGCGCGGCAGTTTTTTGTCGAAGGTCGGCGCGTACAGGGCACTCCCGCGCAGCACGGACATGAAGTCCTCCACCGAAACGCCCTCGCGCTGTACGAAGCCCAGGCTCAGCGCGAAGGAGGCGGTGAGGCCGCCGATGAGCTGATTGAGTGCGAGCTTGAGCGCGGCTGCCTGTCCGACGGCGCCGACGTGGATCACCTGTCCGAGCGCTTCGAGCACGGAGCGGCAGGCGTCGAGGTCTGCCGTCTCGCCGCCCACCATCACCTGGAGTTTGCCGGCGCGCGCCTCGGGCAGACTGCCGAGCACGGGCGCCTCCAGCCAGCGTGCGCCGTGAGCGGCCACTGCCCGTGCGAGATCGCGGCTCTCCTGCGGCGCGATGGTGCCCATCTGGATCACCTGTCGCCCGTTCAGCAACCCCGCCGTGTCCGCTTTGAGCAAGACCTCGCGGATGGCCGTTGCATCCGCCAGCATCAGGATCACGCAGTCGGCGTTCGCGAGCGCCAGGACGGGACGCTCGGCGCTGCGCGCGCCGGCCTCACTGAGCGGCCGCGTATGTTCCGGCGTGCGGTTGAACACGTCGAGTACGTGGCCGGTCTCGATCAGGCGCAGGCCCATCGCGGTGCCCATCAGTCCGGTGCCGAACAAGGCCAGTTTCATGAACTTCCTCTCTCCGTTGCCGATCAGAGATGCAAGCGCCGGTTGGCGCCCATACAATAGGTCCGTGTCAACCCATTCCCTAGCCTAAAGGAGTCACGCATGTCCGCACATCATACCGTGAAGCGAATCGGAACCTTCGCACTCATCGGCGTCTTTCTCGGCCTGCAGTTCGGTGCCGTCCACGCCTCGACGGTGCAGGCGTCCTC
>JAQVJI010000264.1 GCA_028695255.1 Chromatiales bacterium
ACCTCGTCGGGACTGAACGCGGCCAGCAGGGAATGGTAGAAGTCGTGCCTGAGCACCTCGGGCTCGTCGCCGGAGTACCGTTCCACCAGCGCGCGGGCGACTTCGGGTGAATCCGGGCGCATCAGGTCCATCACGTACACGAAGGCACCGGCGCGCGCGTGATCGCGGATCGCCCGCCACAGCACGGCCGGTTCGTGCAGGTGGTGCAGCAGCGAGTTGGAGATGATGCCGTCGTAGGGTGCGTTCGGCGGTGCGTCGTCGGGCAACAGGCAGCGATGCAGACGCACGCGGTCGGCCACGCCGTGCAGCGCCAGCAGGCGTTCGCCCTCGGCCAGCATGGCTGCCGAACCGTCGATGCCATCCACCGAGCAGGCCGGGAAGGCGCGCGCGAAGCGTGCGGCGACGTCGCCCGGTCCGCAGCCGAGATCGAGCACCTGCCCGCTCACGGCGAGATCGGGAAAGCACTCGCGAAAGCGCGCCACGAAGGCCTCGTGCGGTTCGGCGAAGTCGGCCTCGGCATAGGCACGCGCCTGTGCCGGGTCGAGCATGAGTTCGGGTTCGGGGATGCGTTGCATGGTTTCGCAAGAATTGGGGTGGCGACCGTGGCATTGTTCGGCACGCCTCTGCGCAGGGTCAAGCGACGCGATCCGGCTGCGACGCGTCGCACACGAACCGATATATCGGGCACAATGCCCCGCCTTTGCACGAAGACCGTGGACCGATGCACCGCCTTTCCTTTCCCATCGTGGCCGTACTCAGCAGCGTGCTGCTGGCACTGATTTTCGTCGTGGTCGGCGCGCTGTTCTGGCAGCAGGACCGGCGCGAGCTGGAACTCGGTCTGCTGCGCGAATCGCAGACGCTGCGCACCACCTTCGAGGTGGCGCTGTCGGATCTGGAACAGCAGATGCTCGCGCTGGCCACGATGGTGGCCTCCGATCCCGAGGTGCAGGCGTTGTTCCGGCGCGGCAGGGAGACGCTGGAGGCCGAGGGCGGCGGGCCCGGTGGAGCGCAGACGGCAAGTCTGCGCGATGCGTTGTACGCCCAGGTCGCGCCGGCCTGGAGCGACATGCAGCGGCAGTTCGGGCTGCGGCAACTGCACTTCCAGTTCGGTCCCGGTTCGCTGTCCTATCTGCGGGTCCACACGCCGGAGAAGTTCGGCGATCGCATGGACGGCCTGCGCCACATCATCGAGGACGTCAATCGCGATCGGCAGCCGCGCACGGGTTTCGAGACCGGTCGCATCTACTCCGGCGTGCGCGGCGTGGTACCGGTGTGGTACGAGGACGATGCCGGCGGGCGTGAGTTCATCGGTGTGCTGGAGGCTGGCACTTCGTTCGATGTCCAACTCGCGCGTCTCGACCAGCAGATCGGTGCCGGTTTCGCCGTGCTGCTGCGGCAACAGCACGTCGAGCATGCGGTGTGGGAACAGTATCGGCCGTTGAACGGCCCGCACGCCGACGTCGGTTGCGGATGCTATCTGGAGGCGACGTCGCGCGACGAGATGCGGGCCTGGATGGGCGAGACCGGCCTGTGGCCGTTGCAGAGCGACGGTACTTTCTCGCAGCTTTTGCCCTGGCAGGGCCAGGTCTGGCACGTCACGCGGTTTCCGCTGCGCGATTACCTGGGCATGGTCGATCCGTCACGGCCCGAGGTGGGCTGGGTGCTGGCCTGGCGCGACAAGACCGCGGTCATCGCCGATCGTGAGCAGCGCCGGATCTGGACCGCCTTCGTTCTGCTGGTGGCCTACGCCCTGACCCAGGGATTGCTGATGTGGCTGTTGTACAGCACGCGCCGCGGGTTGCAGCGGCGCATCGACGATGCGACGGCCGCCCTGAGCGAAAGCGAAGCCATGCTGTACCGGGCGCAATCGGTGGCCCGCGTCGGTAGTTGGCAGCTCGACGCGACGACCCATCGTCTCGACTGGTCGGCCGAGACGCGGCGCATCTTCGGCGTCGCGCCGGATGCGCCGGTGGATTACGCGCTGTTTCTTTCGCGCGTTCACCCGGACGACCGCGACGAGGTCGGTGCTGCGTGGAAGGCCGCGATGGCCGGTGCGTCCTACGACATCGAGCATCGCGTCGTCGTCGACGGCGAGACGCGCTGGGTGCGCGAACTGGCGGAACTGGTGCTGGACGCGGACGGCCGTCTGCTGTCGGGGCTCGGTTCGGTGCAGGACATCACCGACCTCAAGCGCATGGAACTGGAACTGCGGCGTCTGGCGACCACCGACATCCTCACCGGTCTGCCCAATCGACGACATTTCCTGGAGCGCATGGAACAGGAGCTGGCCCGCCATCACCGTTTCGGCGAAACGGCGGCCGTGCTCATGATCGACATCGATCATTTCAAACAGGTCAACGACCGGCATGGTCACGCCGCGGGCGACGCGCTGCTGCGGCATTTTGCGGCACTGCTGACGGGCAGCCTGCGCAAGAGCGACATCGCCGGCCGGCTCGGCGGCGAGGAGTTCGCCGTCCTGCTGGCCGGCAGCGACGCCGACGGCGCCGGCCTGTACGCCGAACGTCTGCGTCAGCAGGTGGCGCAGAGTGCCTGTGCATTCGGCGATGC
>JAQVJI010000265.1 GCA_028695255.1 Chromatiales bacterium
CGCGGGCAATGCGCCCTCCTCCGCGATTCCGACGCCATAGGCGAAAAAACTCAGCGGACGTTCGGCCGTGATGCGCGGATCGAGCTGGCGCAGACTGCCGGCGGCGGCATTGCGCGGATTGGCGAAGACCTTTTCGCCGCGTTCGCGCGCCCGCGCGTTGAGCGCCTCGAAACCGGCCTTCGGCATGTAGACCTCGCCGCGAATTTCCAGCCGGCGCGGGAAACCCTCGCCATGCAGGCGCAGCGGAATCGCCTGGATGGTGCGGATGTTGGCCGTGATGTCCTCGCCGGTCGTGCCGTCGCCGCGCGTCGCCGCGCGCAGCAGGCTTCCTTCCTCGTACAACAGACTCACCGCCAGACCATCGAGCTTCGGTTCCACCGCATACGCGACCACCTCGACGTCGCCCAGGCGCTCGCGCACGCGCCGGTCGAAGGCCATCGCATCGGCCTCCTCGAAGGCATTGTCGAGCGACAGCATGGGCAGTGCATGGCGCACTTCCGAGAAACCCGACTGCGGCGCACCGCCCACGCGCTGCGTCGGTGAATCGGGCGTCACCAGCTCGGGATGCGCCGCCTCGATCGCGCGCAGCTCGGTCATCAGCCGATCGAACGCCGCATCCGGAATCTCCGGATCGTCGAGCACGTAATAGCGGTAGTTGTGATGCTCGATCTCGCGCCGCAGGTGCTCCGCGCGGTCGTGCGGGGATATGTGGGTCATCGTAGAGGGTCGGTCAGGTCTTGGTTGGCTCGTGTGCGTGCCGCTACTTGAGCAGGCGCATACCGGCCTTCGCAGCGGCCTTGTCGAAGGTCATGACGTCCGTGCATCCGGCGGCGAGCGCAAGTTGCTCGACCAGGCAGTCGGCGAAGTCCGCCCTGGATGCCTCGTAACGCCGCAGGGTCTTCCAGATAATTTCCGCTTCCTGGACCACCAGTTTCCGGATGCCGAGAATCCTCCGGATAATGTCGGCAATGTCGGCACGCGTGGCGGCATAGCAGCTTTCGCTCACCCAGACCAACTCGACCACGACGACGAGGCTGACGAAGCCCGGCGTTGCCGCATTGCACGTCTCCTCGATCAGCTGTGTCGCCAACCGCGACTGCCGGGCGTCGTCCTGCGCGATGTAACGCACCAGCACGTTGGTATCGAGACCGATCATCGGCGTGCCGCGCGTTGCCGTACGGCGGCGTTCATGGCATCAATGCTGACTGCCTTGCCGGGTTTGCGCAAAAGTCCCTTCAGCGACCTCACGTCGTCGTTGGCGGGCTTGATCGCAAAACCGCCGCCGTCCAGTTCCACAAACTCGATCCGGTCGCCGGTCGCAATCCCCAGGCGCTGCCGGACCTCGGCGGGAATGGTGATCTGCCCTTTGCTGGTCAAGGTGGCGGTCGTCATGATGCCCTCCGGTTCAATGGTTTCCTTACCGGGATGTAAGGAAGCCCATGATACATCCCTCGACACGTCCACACCCATCTGGCGTATCGAAATCGTCTTTCGGCATGCAGGTATATCCAACCGGTGCAGGACCGCTGCTGTGTCGAAGCTCTGACCGCGGCATGTGCTACCGCCGCGACACGACGCCCTCAAGAAACCCGAACGTCTCCCTGGCACAGCGCTGCCACGAATAGGCCTGCGCCCGTTCATATGCCAATGCCGCCTTCTCCCGCCGCAGCGACGGCGATTCCGCCAGCGCACGCACGGCAGCCGCGATCTCCTCCGGCCGCTCCGGATCGAAATACGTTCCGGCATCGCCCAGCACCTCGGGCATCGGACCGCGGTTCGAACAGGCGATCGGCAAACCCGCCGCCATCGCCTCCAGCAGGATGTTCGGCATGTTTTCGCAACTGGAGGCGAACACGAACAGATCGGCCTGATGGTACAGCACCGGCAGCGACGGATAAGGCACCGCGCCCCGATAATGAACGCACTGCCCGCGCGGATCGACCTGCGCCAGCGTCGCCCGCAGGTGCGCAAGCGCCGGCCCGTAAGCCGGACCGACCAGATCCAGCCGCAACGGCAACCCGGTCGCATGCAGGCCCGCCACTGCCTCGGCCACCTGCGCCTGATGCTTGTACATGTCGATGATCGACACATACAACAGTTGCAATGGCCTGGTCGCGGAACAATCGTCGATTGCCCGCGGCACCGACGGCTCGCGGAGAAATCGCGGATTCACGCCATGCGGGACGACCGTGCTCCGACGACAGCGCACCGCGCGCGTCACCGTGTCGCGTGCATACCCGGTGAGGAAGATCATGCCGTCGGCACGCGCGAAAGTACGTGCCTGTGCGAACCGCAACAGGCGCAGACGCAGACGCGTCCACGACCAGCCGAAGCGCGCCGCCTCCGATGGCTCGAACGGCAGCATGTTGCGCGACATGGTCACGAACGGCCGGAACGAGCCCGAATAGCTGCCGCCCGGCGCGAACAGCAGATCGCACCCGGCGTCCCGCGCCAATGCCTGCAACCGGAAACGCTGCCACCACAGACGTAGCGGCAAAGGCCCATCCAGCAGGGGATCGTGCAGCTTGTTGAGCCACGACCGGTCGTCGATGCGATCCAACGT
>JAQVJI010000088.1 GCA_028695255.1 Chromatiales bacterium
CACGCAAGCTGGTCGAAGAGGAACTGGACCATGCACGATCGACCGCCGAAGCCGCCAGTCGTGCCAAGAGCGCCTTCGTCGCCAACATGAGTCACGAGATCCGCACGCCGATGAATGCGGTGCTCGGGCTGCTGCAACTGCTCACTCACACCGCACTCGACGAGCGCCAGCTCGGCTATGTGCGCGATGCCCAGACCGCGGCACAGTCACTGCTGGCCATCCTCAACGACGTCCTCGATTTCTCCAAGGTCGAGGCCGGCAAGCTGGTCCTCGACGAGCAGCCGTTCCGGCTCGACAAGCTGCTGCGCGACCTCTCGGTCGTGCTGTCGGCCGCGTTGCGCAACCAGGACGTGGAGGTGTTGTTCCAGATCGATCCGGCGATCCCGCGCACGCTGCGCGGCGATGCCCTGCGCCTGCAACAGGTGCTGCTCAACCTGGCCGGCAATGCCATCAAGTTCACCGAGCGCGGCGAAGTCGTGCTCGCACTGCGCCTATTGGAAACCACACCCGAAAACGCGCACATCGAATTCTCGGTGCGCGATACCGGCATCGGCATCGCGGCCGACCGTCTGGCGGCGATATTCGAGAGCTTCACCCAGGCCGAAAGCTCCACCGCCCGCCGCTATGGCGGCACCGGTCTCGGGCTCGCGATCAGCCAACGGCTGGTTCATCTGATGGGCGGCGAACTGACGGCGGAGAGTACGCCGGGACAGGGCAGCTGCTTCCACTTCACACTCACGCTGATGCGCGACGACGCGGCCGAGCAGTCGCAACGCACCGAACATCGTGAAGGCGAAACCATCCTTCCGACAAAGGCCGTGCACGTGCTGATCGTCGACGACAACGCGACCGCCCGCGAGGTGCTGGCCGGCACCACTGCATCCTTCGGCTGGAAGACCGACACCGCCGCCAGCGGCGCGGAGGCGATCGAACACCTGCGCCGCGAGGCTGCGGCCGGTCATGTCTACGACGTCGTCTGCATCGACTGGAACATGCCCGGCATGGACGGCTGGGAAACGGCGCAGCACATCCACGCCCTTTACCCGGACGAGACAGCGCCGATCATCCTCATGATCACCGCCCACGGCCGGGAAAAGGTGACCGCACGCCTGGCCGACGGCGCCAGTCCGCTTGACGGTTTTCTGGTCAAGCCGGTAACGCCTTCGATGCTGTTCGACGCCGTCGCACAGGCCACCCGCGGGCGTTCGGTGACGGTCGAGCGACGTGACGTCGATCGGGCCGATACACGCCCCCTGACCGGTCTGCGGCTGCTCGTGATCGAGGATAATCCGCTCAACCAGCGCGTCGCGCAGGAACTGCTCACGCATGCCGGCGCCTACGTGCAGGTAGCCAGCGGCGGGCGGCAGGGCATCGACTTCGTCAGGACCGGCCAGCCCCCCTTCGACGCCGTGCTGATGGACATCCAGATGCCGGACCTGGACGGCTACGAGACCACGCGCATCCTGCGCGAGGAGGTCGGCGCGACGCTTCCGATCATCGCCATGACTGCCAACGCCCTGCCCGCCGACCGCGCGGCCTGTCTCGCCGCCGGCATGGACGACCACGTCGGCAAACCCATCGACATGGACCAGTTGATCGCAACCCTGCTGCGGCATTGTCGCCCGCGGTCCAGCGTGAACGTCATGCAGACGACCGGCACGACGGCCCCGGAAAGCGGCGCACTGCCATCGTCTCCGGAAGGCTTCGAACTCGACGCCGCACTCGGACGCCTGGGCGGCGATCGCGCGTTGTTCGCCAGTCTCGCGCGACGCTTCGGCGAGGATCAGTCCGACATCGTGGCGCGCGCACGGCAGGCGCTGCGCCAGGGCGACCGTACCGGCGCGACGCGCGAGCTGCACACGCTCAAGGGCCTGGCCGCCACCGTCGGCGCCCGCGCATTGTCGGCCGTGGCGGCCGAGACGGAGGCCGCCGTCAAGGCGGGCGCAGACGCCATCGAACTCGACCGCCACTTCGAGACGCTGGAACGGCACTGCTCCGATTCCGTCGCCATGCTGCGCGGCGTCGCGGACGCTCTCGCACCGCCGGACGTCACGCCGCCCGTGACGACGGTCGACGATGCGCGCGTCCTCGAACTGCTGCGCGAACTGGAAACCCTGCTCGCCGCCCAGAACGTGCGCGCCCTCGACGTCCATGCCACACTCAAACGCGAGGCCGGCGGCGTGCTGGGTGTACATCTGGCCGCGCTCGACGCGGCGATCGGCCGCTTCGATTTCGCCGCCGCGCGCGAGAAGGTGGCCAACCTCATGACCCTGCTCGGCCCATGACGACCCACGACGCATCGCCATCCATCCTGCCGCTGACCGCCGAACCGACCGAGCGGCCGCGCCTGCTGGTGGTCGACGATCAGCCGATCAACATCCAGACGCTGTATCAGATATTTCACGCCGACCACGAAGTCTTCATGGCCACCGACGGCCAGCAGGCCCTCGACTTCTGCCGCCACGGCATGCCGCCCGACCTGATCCTGCTCGACGTCGTCATGCCCGGCATGGACGGACTCGAAGTCTGCCGCAGTCTCAAGGCCGATCCGGCCACGGCCGACATCCCCGTCATCTTCGTCACCGCGCAGTCCGACCCTGCGGACGAAACGCGCGCACTCGAAGCCGGCGGCGTCGATTTCATCACCAAGCCGGTCAACCCCGCCGTGGTGCGGGCACGCGTCAAGACCCATCTCACGCTCAAGGCGCAAAGCGACCTGCTGCGCTCGCTGGCGTTCGTCGACGGACTGACCGGCGTCGCCAACCGCCGCCGCTTCGACGAGGCCCTGGAAACCGAGTGGCGCGGCTGCCGACGCGGCCATCTGCCGCTGGCGCTGCTGATGGTCGACATCGATCACTTCAAGCGCTACAACGACCGCTACGGCCATCAGGCGGGCGACGAATGCCTGAGAATAGTGGCGCGCACGCTGAAGCAAGGCTTCGGCCGCGCCCGCGATCTCGTCGCGCGCTACGGCGGCGAGGAATTCGCCTGCCTCATGCCCGGCAGCGACCTGGCCGGCGCGCGGACCAAGGCGGAAGAACTGCGGCAGGCCATCGAGCGCTGCGCCATTCCGCACGCCGCATCACCCGTCGCCGACGTCGTGACCTTGAGCGTCGGTGTGGCGGCGTTGACGCCAAACGGAGAAAACACGCCATCCGACCTCGTGGCGGCGGCCGACGCGGCGCTGTACAGCGCGAAGTCCGAAGGCCGCAATCGCGTATGCAGCGCCGGAGAATCGGACCTCGCGCCCACGGCGGACTGACGCGCCGGTTCAACCACGCCAATTCAACCGCGCCGATTTCAACCAGGTTCACTCCATCCGGGCGACCGGCTACAATGCGCCGCCCATACCGGGCATCCAACCCCACGCAACCGAGGGTGATGCGACCGTGCCGAAGAAATTCATCGAAGGTCTCCAGCACTTCGAACGTCGGCATTTTCCCGATCGGGCGGCGACTTTCCGCCGGCTGGTGATCGAAGGTCAGAAACCCTCCGCGCTGTTCATCGGCTGTTCCGACTCGCGCGTGGTGCCGGAATTGCTCACCGGCGCCGCCCCCGGCGATCTGTTCATGCTGCGCAACGTCGGCAACATGGTCCCGCCCTATCACGACGGCATCGGCGACGACTCCTGCGCCGCCGCGATCGAATACGCCGTGGACGTCCTGCGCGTGCGCGACATCATCGTCTGCGGCCACACCCACTGCGGCGGCGTCGCCGCTTTGCTGCAACCACGCAATGAAATCCCGCTCCACGTCGCGCGCTGGATCGAACACGCCCGTGCGGCGCAACGCGACGAAGACCTCAACGACGAGCAGTCGATGCGCGAGCTGGAAAAGCGCAACGTGCTGCTGCAACTCGATCATCTCGCCACCTATCCGGTGGTGCAGAAGGCGCTGGCAGAACAGCGCGTCGCGCTGCACGGCTGGCTGTTCGACATCGCGCACGGCCGCGTCGACATCTTCGACGTCGAAACGGGCGAATTCCTGCCGGCCGGCGGCGAGTAGCCCTTCACTCATCGTCGACCCTGCGCCCCCGCAGGCGCATGGCCGCGTCGCGTTGCTAGAATAGCGACCGATTCCCCTCCGGCCGCCGCCCATGCCCGCGCTCACGCTCGACTACCTGATCCGCCACACGACGCTGCGCCAGTTGCAGGTGTTCGAGGCCATCGCGCGTCTGGGCAGCCACACCCGCGCGGCCGAGGAGCTTTATCTCACGCAGCCCACGGTGTCGATGCAGATCAAGAAACTCAGCGACACCATCGGCCTGCCGCTGTTCGAACAGACCGGGCGGCGCATCCAACTCACCGAGGCCGGGCGCGAACTCCACGACGCCTGCCGCGACATCTTCGGCGTGTTGTCGCACCTCGAAATGGCGATCGCCGACATGAAGGGCCTCAAGCGCGGGCGCCTGCGATTAGCCGTCATGACCACCGCGCAGTACTTCATGCCACGCGTACTGGGCGAGTTCTGCCGCAAGTTCCCGGGCGTCGAGGTGGCACTGGAAGTGACCAACCGCGAACATGCACTGGAACGTCTGGCCAAGAACCTCGACGACCTGTACATCCTCGGCCGCCAACCCGACGGGCGCGAGATCGAAACGCGCCCCTTCGCGCCCAATCCGCTGGTGGTGATGGCCTCGCGCGAACATCCATTGACCGGCCAGCGCAACATCCCGCTCGACCGCATCCTGGAAGAACCGTTCCTGATGCGCGAATCCGGCTCCGGTTCGCGCGATGCGGTGTACCGTCTGTTCGCCGCCAAGGGCAAGGAACCGAAGGTGCGCATGGAACTCGGCAGCAACGAGGCCATCAAGCACGCCATCGTGGCCGGGCTCGGCATCTCGGTGCTGTCGCTGCACACGCTGACGCTGGAAGGCACCGACGGCCCGATCGCGGTGCTGGACGTGGAGGGCTTTCCGATCGAACGGCAGTGGTACGTCGCCTGGCCGCGCGGCAAGGAACTGTCGGTGGTGGCAAAGGCCTTCTTCGATTTCCTGATGCAGGACGGTGTGCGCATGGCGCAGGACCTGGCGCGTGTGCTGTCGGCGGTACGCACGCCGACAGCCAGTCGGAAACGCTCAGGGACGCGAGGCCGCTGAGTCTCATCGGCGTGTTCGTGTCGTTCCGCGGCGTCATCGTCGCGTGGGTGCCTGCCTTCGGAAGGGCCATCGTGGGAAGTCCGTCGCAATACCCTTTCCGGCTTTAAGGTCCGTTTAAGCCACGCATGGGAATCTCGGACCACCTGAAACCGAGGGTGCGCCGCAGGAGTTGCCCATACCAGGTTATCGCCATCCCCCTTGAATCTTTGATGAGGAAACCAAGATGAACCTACCCAACAGGCTGCGTTGGCTGACGCTGCTGATCGCGCCATGGCTGGCCTTCTCCGCACAGGCCGTGAAGCTCTCCCCCACTTCCATGACCTTGCAGGTCGGCGAGTCGGGCATCATCAAGGTCAGCAACGTCAAGGGCACGGCCACCCTGACCAACTCCAACCCCGCCACGGCCGGCAGCGTCATGGCCAACGGCAAGATCGTGGTCACCGCCAACACCTTGGGCAGCACCACTCTTTCCGTCACCGACAGCAAAGGCACCAAGACCGCCAAGGTGACCGTGCTCGCCTCCATGAGCGTCAGCCCCGGCAACGCCGCCCTCGGCGTCGGCCAGTCCACCCAGCTCACCGTCAGCAACGCCAACGGCAAGATCAAGCTGAAGAATTCCAACAGCAAAGTGGTCAAGGCCACCCTGTCGGGCAACGTCATCACCCTGAAAGGTCTCAAGACCGGCAATGCCTCCCTGACCATCAGCGACAAGAAGAAAAAGGTGGTGGTCCCCGTCAGCGTCACCTCCGTCACCCCGCCCCCGGTCAGCGGCTCCAGCAACGGCCGGCTGCTGGCCAGCAACTGCTTTCAGTGCCACGGCACCAACGGCAGCGGCGGTTTCGACAAGCTGCGGGGCAGCGATGAGGTCCTGGAAGAACTGCGGGAATTCGCCAGTGGCAAGGAGGGCAAAGGCATCATGGCCGCCCACGCCGCGGGCTACACCGATGCCCAGATGAAAGCCATCGCCGACTATCTGGCCAACCAATAAGTGGAGAATCGCAAAATGAATCGTCGCAATTTTCTCGGTTTGCTGACCGCCAGCGGCCTCGGCCTGTTGACCCTGCCCATCATCAGTCACGCGGATGATGATGGAAAGAAAGGGGGCGCTCCCGTCCTGTTCCCCGTTCCCACCAATACCGGCCTGAACGGCAACATCGTGGTGGTGGGCGGCGGCATGGCCGGCGCCACCGTGGCCAAATACCTGCGCCTGTGGGGCGGCACCGGGGTGAACGTGACCCTGGTGGAGCAGAGCCCCAGCTACATCTCCAACATCATGAGCAACACCGTGCTCACCGGCCAGCGCGACCTGTCCAGTCTGGTCTATGGCTACGACACCCTGGCGAGCCACTACGGCGTCCATCGGATCACCGACGAGGTCACCGCTATCCATGCGGGCCAGAAGCAAGTCAGCCTGGCAAACGGTGGCAGCCTGGCCTACGACCGGCTGGTGCTGGCTCCCGGCCTGCAATTCGACCTGCTGCCGGGCATGACCAGCCTGGACGAATACGACACCAGGATTCCCCACGCCTGGAAAGCCGGCCCCCAGACCCAACTGCTGCATGACCAGCTGGTGAACATGGCGGACGGAGAAGACGTGGTGCTGAGCATTCCCCTGGCGCCCTACCGCTGCCCCCCCGGCCCCTACGAGCGGGCCTGCGTGATCGCCGACTGGCTCAAGAGCCACAAGCCCAACAGCAAGATCATCGTGCTGGATGCCAACCCCGACATCATCGTGGAGAAGGAGAATTTCCTGCACGCCTTCACGGTGACCCACGCCGGCGTGGTGGATTACCGGCCCGGCAGCACGATCACCCACGTGAACAGCGCCAACCTGGGGATCGACTATGTCCGTGGCGGCATCGCGCAGCACATCTACGCGGGCGTCATCAACGCCATTCCGCCCCAGCGTGCGCCCCAGTTGTTGGCCGACGCAGGCCTGCTCAACAGCCCCAACGGCCGTTTCGCAGCGGTCAACGTGCTGAGCTACGAGTCCACCGCCCAGGTCGGCATCCACGTGATCGGCGATGCCAGCCACACCACCCAGCCCAAGGCCGGCCACATCGGCAACCAGCAAGGCAAGACCTGCGCCGATGCCATTCTGCGTCTGCTGGGCGGCCAGCAGCCCGACCCGGCCCCGGTGACCAACTCGGCATGCTACACGCCCATCACCGCCACCACCGCCACCTGGCTGTCCGCCGTCTACCAGTTCGACCCGATGACCGGCGCCATGACGATCCCGTCCCAGCACAACAACGGCAATGCCATCGCCGCCAGTGCCGCCACCACCGGCAACTACAAGGACATGCTGATCTGGTTCAATACCCTCATGGGCGACACCTTCAGCTGACCTGCCTCATCCCCGGAATGGTCTGCGGGCCTTTCCGGGGACTTCAGCCATCCCCGAGCGCGCGCCCGGGCATTTCTCGGACCCGCGCGCTCATTTTTCCTGGTTCATTTCGTATCGGCTTCGGGCAACAGCTTCATTTCCTGGATGACCACGAGCCCACCATCACAGACTATTCCAGTCAGTCGACCGGCCCCTTGCCGCACCGCAGCACCTCGGGCACGTCGTCAACCGCCATATCGTCGCAACGCGCCACCCCGAAACCCCAACGGCTCGCCGCTCGGCATCACCGCCCCCCTCCCCCGCTTGCGAGGGAGAAGGCTGGGTGAGGGGGCTCTTTGGCCGTTGATGTACCGCACTCTTAAGCGTACTATCCGGAGCACTGTAAACAACTCCACAAGGAGACAGGTCATGTCCAGCCTGACTGCCAATGATCTAAAAACAAAAGGCATCGCCGCCATCGAGGCCGTGCTGGCGGACCGGCCGGAAGCGATCGTCTCGGTTCGCGGCAAGGATCGCTTCGTGGTGATGGAAATCGCCCAGTATCACCACCTGCGCGAATGCGAACTGGAAGCCGCATTGGCCCAAACCAAAGCCGATATCGCCGCCGGCCGGTTCAAGAAGGGCACGGCGGCAACGCATGTGAAGCGGGTGAAAAAGACCACCGCATGAGCTTCCAGCTTATCTATACGGAGCAGTACGAAAAGCGCGCGGCGCGTTTTTTGAGGCGCCATCCCGAGCTGGAAAACCAGTACCTCAAGACATTGCAACTGCTGGAGATGAACCCGCACCATCCATCTCTGCGCTTGCATGCACTGAGCGGAAGATTGCAGGGACTGCACTCGGTATCCATCAACCTTTCCTACCGCATCACGCTTGAACTGTTGATTCAGGATCAAGAAATCATCCCCATCAACGTGGGCGATCACGAAGTCGTGTATTGATACCAACGTCGAGGAAGCGCAAGGCCTGGTCTCATCAAACGCATCGATGTGAACAAGGACGTCAAACTCAGCCGGTTCTCGCCCGAACGCCTGCTGCACTTCATCACCCTGCTCGACCGGGACGTGGCGATCGTGATCCGCCCCAAGGGGCGGGTCATGCGGTCGGCACGGTGACGGTGCTGGTGGCGGCGTGAACCGGGCTTGGCGATCCATTTGTTCCCCGGATGTGGCACATTCTCGATATCCGGAGATGTCACATGGCCAAGACCGAAACGATCCGCGCCCGCATCGAACCCGATTTGAAGTATGAGGCCGAGGAGGTCTTTTCCGTGCTGGGACTCTCGCCGACCGAGGCGATCACCCTGTTCTACAGGCAGGTCGCCCTGCGCCACGGCTTGCCGTTCGACGTGAGGATTCCCAACGCGGAGACTCGCGCCGCCCTGCGCGATGCACGCGACAGAAAGAATCTGACCAAACATACGAGTCTCGACGCCCTCAAGTCCACGCACGGCTGAACCATGCGCCTGCTCACCGAAGCGCTTCGACAGGGATATCAAGCGCGTCGGGAAGCGCGGGAAGCATTCCCCGGACAGAGACGTGACTCATGATGTTCAGGAATGCGCGGGTTTGGGCGGGTGGAGGTGGGGGGTACCCGATAGCGTGGAATTTCCTCCCGCCGACAAGTCTATAATTCAGGCATGCGCTTTGAATGGAATCCAAAGAAGGCTGCTGCAAACCTCCGTAAGCATGGAGTGTCCTTCGAGGAAGCATCGACGGCACTTCGCGATGAGCTTGCGCTGACTGGCCACGACCCTGATCATTCACTGGAAGAAGACCGCCTCATCACCTTTGGCATTTCGGTAACAGGTCGTCTGCTGGCGGTAGCTCACACGGAGCGGCAGGGCCGAATCCGAATCATCAGTGCACGATGCGCAACCAGACCGGAACGAAAATTTTATGAAGAAGGTTGATCCTGCGGTGAAAGACGAACTGCGCGACGAATACAAGCGATCCGACTTCGGCAAGATGGTGCGCGGAAAATACGCCGGCAAGATCGCCGAATCATCGAACGTCGTGCTGCTCGATCCGGAAGTGTCGAAGGCCTTCCCGAATGATCAGGCCGTCAATGATGCGCTGCGTTCGTTGATCGATATCGCAAAGGCAGCGGCTGGACCAGCTACGCGCACCAAGCGGCGCGGGACGAGGTCTGCGGCGCATTCCTGAGTAACCGAATCCCCAACCACACGTCTCCGACCTGCATCGCTACAAACTCAGCCGGTTGTCGCCCGAACGCCTGCTGCACTTCATCGCCCTGCTCAACCGGGATGTGGCGATCGTGATTCGCCCCAAGGGGCGGGTCATGGGGGAACACGGTACCAGGCAGCTCTGGCGAGGACGATCCGTGGCTGCGGATGTTCAGGAATGCGCGGGTCTGGTTGAGGCCGGGATGTTGCCGGGAGCGGATTTGAATCCCGCCGGCCACCGGCCCACAGTGTGACCACTTGCATGAAATGGATCTCAACCGTGAAGACCAGCATCCGTGAACTCAAGGCTCACCTGAGTGAAGTCATCCGGGGCGTCGAGGCCGGAGAAACCGTAACCGTCAGCGCCCACAACCGGCCGGTCGCGCGCATCGTCCCGGTCGGCCATGAACCGGCGCTCGCCGACCTCGCCGCAATGCCCGGCATCCGCTGGAACGGCGGCAAACCCGCCGGAATGGCCCGGCCCGAGAAAATGCCGCCTGGCGTCTCGGTGGCCGACTGGAGCGCGGAAGACCGCCGGTGATCCTCCACCTCGACACCACCGCGCTGATCAAACTCCATGTCCAGGAGGCAGGGTCGAAGGAAACCCGAAAAACTCGCGGCGAAGGCCGACGCGCTTGCAACCTCCATCGTCGCCTATGCGGAAACGCGGAGCGCATTCGCCCGCCTGCTGCGCGAGGGGATCAGCACACCGAAACGCCACGAGGCGCGCTCGCGGCAGTTCAACGTCGATTGGGAATTCTGGCTGCGCGTCGAACTCGGGCACTCCATCGCCCGCACCGCGGGCGAACTGGCCGAGGTCTATGCCCTGCGCGGATTCGACGCCATCCATCTGGCGAGCGCACTCTGGCTCAACGACACCGCGGGCGGCAGACTGCGGTTCGCGGCATTCGATACAAGGCTCCACGCGGCAGCCGA
>JAQVJI010000089.1:0-5921 GCA_028695255.1 Chromatiales bacterium
CTGTACGGGGTGGGGTGCGGGAAGTCAGGTCGTCAGCCGCGCTGGACCTCGATGCGCCACGTGCGGGCCGGCTGCGTCTTCGGCAGCGTCACCGTCAGCACGCCCTTGCGATAATGCGCCTGTGCCTTGTCGGCGTCGACCTCGGCCGGCAGCGGGATGGCGCGCTCGAAGCAACCGTAGGCGCGTTCCATGACGAAATACCGGCCCTCCGCGTGCTCGCGTTCGACGCGCTTTTCGCCGCGGATCACGAGATGGCCGTCCAACACCTGGATGTCGAAGTCGCCGAGATCCATGCCGGGCACTTCCAGGTCGACGCTGAGCCGGTCGCCGTGCTCGCGTACCTCGGCGGCCAGCAGACCCCAGCGCGCGCCGCGTTCGGCGACGCCTTCTTCCAGCGTCTGCACGCTGCCCGACTTGCCGGGCGTGAAGCGGGTCAGCGCCTGCGCGGCGCGTTCGCGCAACTGGTGCCAGCCCTGGGCCAGGTTTTCGAGCGCGTTGCCGAGACCGTGTCGCAATTGGTCGAGTGTGCTCATGTCGGCCTCCGATGTGGCGTGGGGACTTTCCAAGTTTATCGTAGGGGCACGTCTTCGACCGTTCAATGAATGCCTGCTGCTAGGCCTCCAGTGGCGGCAGCTTGACCCAGGTCAGCCAGAAGTCCTGCAAGGAATCCATGACGTTGAAGAAACCTTGCAGGTCGACCGGCTTGGTGAGATAGCAGCTCGCGTGCAACTGGTAGGCGCGCAGGATGTCCTGTTCCGTCTGCGAACTCGTCAGCACAACCACCGGGATCACGCACAGCTCGGGATCGTTCTTGATGTCGGACAGCACCTCGCGGCCGTTGCGCCGCGGCAGATTGAGATCGAGCAGGATGATGTCGGGGCGTGCCATGCCGGCGTACGGACCTTCCTGACGCAGAAAGGTCATCGCCTGCTCGCCGTCGGTGACGACGTGCAGATGATTGGCGATGCGACCGGACTTGAACACCTCCTGCACCAGCCGGATGTCGCCCGGATTGTCCTCGACCAGCAGGATTTCGACCGGCCGGCCGCGGTGCGGGTTGGACGTGGGGTTGGGATGGCTCATGCGGGCTCCGCAGGTAACGTGAAATGGAATGTGCTGCCTTCGCCGGGCGTCGACTCGACCCAGATGCGCCCGCCGTTCCGCTCGACGATGCGCCGGCACAGGGCGAGTCCGATGCCGGTGCCCGGATAGCGCTCGCGTTCGTGCAGGCGCTGGAAGATCTCGAAGATGCGTTCCTGGTGGCGCGGTTCGATACCGATGCCGTTGTCGTGTACGTCGATGCGCCATTGACCATCGATGCGTTCTGCGGCGACGTGGATGCGGCAGGGCACGTTGTCGCGCCCGAACTTGATCGCGTTGCCGAGCAGGTTCATGAACAGTTGCCGCAACTGGGTGGGGTCGGCCCGCACCACCGGCAGCGCGTCGCGGGTGATGGCCGCGCCCGTCTCGTCGATGGCGGTCCTCAGGTCGGCGATCGCCTCGTCGAGCGCGGTCTCGATCGGCACCGCCGCCGGCGCACCCGGCCGCGTGCTGATGCGCGAATAGGCCAGCAGATCGTGGATGAGCTGCTGCATGCGCTGTGCGCCTTCCACGGCAAAATGCATGAACTCGCGTGCCTCGTCGTCGAGCCGTTCCGCGTAGCGGTGTTCCAGCAGCGAGACGTAGTTCGACACCATGCGCAGCGGTTCCTGCAGGTCGTGCGAAGCGATGTAGGCGAACTGTTCCAGGTCGTCGTTGGAGCGTGCGATCGCCGCCGCCTTCTGCTCCAGTTCGGCATAGGCGCGACGCACGGCCTCGGTGCGTTCGGCGACGCGCCGTTCCAGTTCCTGCTGCTGTTCGCGCAGGGCAGCCTCGATGCGGGTGCGGGCGGCGATCTCGGTTTGCAGCGGCAGGATCGCCATGCGCCGGAACAGCATCCACATGGCGATGCCGAACAACAGCGTCACGCCGATCGTGACCAGCACCAGATGACGATTGAGGGTCGACAGCGTCGCCTCCATCGATTGCAGGTCGGTCTCCAGCGTGAGAGTCAGGTGGTTGTCGGGACGGTAATCGACGCGCCGTTCGACCACGATGCTGTGTCTGGCGGGTTGCGCACGCCGATAGTCGGCGACGGCGAAGCCGTTCTGCATGCGGGCGTTGACGCGGACGATGTCCGGCTGGTCCTGGACGTGGCGGGCGACGAAGTCGGCCACCGCGGCATAGTCCTCGCGCAGCAGCGCATCCTGCACCAGCGCGGCGATGACGTTCGCATGCTGTTCGAGGTCCGCACGCAGGGTGTCGCGCAGTAACTGCCGCTGATGTGCGGTCACCAGCGCGCTGGCGATCAGCATGAAGGCGACCAGCGCAATGATCAGTCCGGCGATCAGATTGCGGTGCCGGAAGTGGGTGGTGACTTTCATGTCGGCGGACGACGGGTCATGGCCGGGCCTCCGCCGGCAGCTCGTGCAGGATCCGGCGCAGGTTGTCGTAGTCGGCGGCGGTGACCGGCACCAGCGCGGTGAGGTCGCGGTTGAAGCGGTTCAGCAGTTCGCGGCCGCCGGGTTCGGTATGCACGGCGAGCATGGCGCGTCGCAGGTCTTCGACGATGGCCGCATCGAGTCCGCGACGGGCGACGAACAGGTGTTCGGAAATGGCCGGGCTGCGCGCCAATACGCGCAGGCCGCGGTGACGTTGTTCGTCGAACACGTCCTCCTTCACCGCGCCGGCCGCGAAATCGCCTGCGAGTACGCCGAACACGACGTTGACGTGATTGCGCAGGAAGGCGTGTCCGCCCAGCCGTTCGAGCGGCACGCCGGCCTGCTGAAGCATATGCCGCGGTACCAGATGACTCATCGTGGAATGCGGGTCGCCGAAGGCCATGCGCTGGCCGGCGAGCTGGCCGAGCGTCGTCAGCGGACTGTCGTCGCGCGTGAAGATGATGCCGTGGAAGGTCGGGCTGCCACGGATCTCCAGCCGTGCCAGGGTGCGGTCGGGGCCGCCGCGTTCCAGCACCTCGACGAAGCTGACCGGACCGAGGAAGGCGACATCGTATCGGCCGGCGAGCGTGCGTTCGATGTGCTCCGCGTAATCGGGTGCAATGGAGATCGTCAGCCGATGGCCGCTTTTGCTGGCCAGATGGTCGGTGAGCGGCGTGAGGCGTGCCAGCAATTCGGCCGCGGGCAGGTAGGGATGGACGCCGAACGTGAGCTCCGCCGCGGCGGCGTTCAGGCTGCCGAGCAGCAACAGCAGGCCGACGGCGGCCGCGAGTGGCATGCGAAACCGGGTTGCGACGCGCATCGTCACATCCGTATATCGCCCGCAGCCAGCAGACGACCGAATTCCATGTCCGGCATCGGGCGGCCCAGGTGATAACCCTGTTGCTCGTCGCAACCGCTGCTGCGCAGCAGCTCGAACTCCTGCGGACTCTCGACGCCCACGGCGGCGACCTTCATGTGCAGGCTGTGGCCGAGTGTGATGATGGCCTGTGCCAGCGCGAGATCGTCCTCGTCGGTGGCGATGCGGCTGATCAGCGACAGGTCGATCTTCAGACGGTCCACCGGCAGGCGGCGCAGATAGGCGATGTTGGAGCGGCCGTTGCCGAAATCGTCCACCGCGATGCGCAATCCGAGTTCGCGCAGGCGTTGCAGCAGGGACGGCGTCGAGGTCGGCCGCTCCATGATGTAGCGCTCGCTCACTTCGAGGTGAATCTGTTCCGGGTCGATGCCGGTGTCGCGGATGATGCGCGCGAGCTGCGGCAGCAGGCCCTCGTCGAGTTGTACCGCAGACAGGTTGATGGAAAGCCGCAGGCGACGGCCGGTCGTCGACTGCCAGTCACGCAGTTGCTCGCAGGCGCGGCGGAACACGAACTCGCCGATCGGCACGATCAGGCGACTCTCCTCCGCGGTGGCGAGGAACTCCGACGGCAGCACCAGACCGCGGCGCGGATGTTCCCAGCGCAACAGCGCCTCGGCGCCGACGATCCCGCCGCTGGCGCTGTCGATCTGCGGCTGGTAGTAAAGACGCAGTTCGTTGCGCGTCAGCGCCTGACGCAGTTCCTGTTCGGTGCGCAGCACGGCGGATGCCTGACTCTGGATGTCGTCGCGATAGAACTGGAAATTGCCCTTGCCGAGGTCCTTGGCGCGATACATCGCGATGTCCGCCGCCTTGGTCAGAGCCTCGACGCTGTTGCCGGCGTACGGATAGATCGCGATGCCGATGCTGGTGCCGATCACGATCTCGTGGCCATCGATGCGAAATGGCGCCGCCAGGTCGTCGATGATCTTCTGTGCCACCACGCCCGCGATCTCGGGATTGCTCAGATCGGACAGGATCACCGTGAACTCGTCGCCGCCCAGGCGCGCCAGCGTGTCGGCATCGCGCAGGCAGCCGGACAGCCGTTCGGCCACGCGCACCAGCAACTGATCGCCGAGCTGATGGCCGAGGCGGTCGTTCACGTTCTTGAAGCCGTCGAGATCGAGGAACAACACCCCGACCAGCCAGTTGACGCGGCGTGCCTGCGCCAGCGCCTGCCGCAGGCGGTCGAAGAACAGCGGGCGATTGGGCAGCGAGGTCAGCGCGTCGTAGTGCGCGAGCTGGTGCAGGCGTTCCTCGGTGCGCTTGGTGAGCGTGATGTCGGAGAAGATGGCGACGAAGTGCGTCAACTTGCCGCGCGCGTCGGTGACGGCATTGATGGTGGTCCACTTCGGATAGATCTCGCCGTTCTTGCGCCGATCCCAGATCTCGCCCTGCCAGCGACCCTCGGTCAGCAGGGCGTTCCACAGATTGGCGTAGAACTCGGGACCGTGGCGGCCGGACTTGAGCATCGCGGGCGTGCGTCCCACTGCTTCTTCTCGTGCGTAGCCGGTGATCGCGGCGAAGGCGGGGTTGACGTCGACGATGCTGCCATCGGGTTCGGTCACCAGGATGGCCTCGCCCGCGGTCTCGAAGATCTGGCGCGCCAGCAGCAGGTTCTCCTCTGTGTGCTTGCGTTCCATCGCATAGCTGATGGAACGGCTGAGCAGCGGCGGGTTGACCTCACCCTTCGGCAGATAATCCTGCGCGCCGCCCTGCACCGCGGCCAGCGCGAGCTGGTGATCGTCCAGACCGCTCAGGATGATGATCGGGATGTCGTAGGCATTGGCTTGCAGTCGGTGGAAGGTATCGAGGCCGTTCGAGTCGGGCAGGGTCAGGTCGAGCAGGATGATGTCCGGCGGCGGGGTGCTCCGCACCGCATCGAGCGCATCGGACAGGGCCGGCGCATGCGACATCCGGAAGGCGCCGTTGGTGATATCCTTCACCATCTCCTGGACGAGACGTGCGTCGCCCGGATTGTCCTCCACCAACAGTACATGTGTTGCCGACATCGAGAGGCTCCAGCCGGGGCTCGGACGGCATGGCGACCTCCTCCTGAGTCTGCCGACCACCTCACCATAACCCGACTTTATATGTCAATTATAGATGCTTATTTCACACTCGCTCAGGAATTCCCGAGCGATGCTTTACCCTTTGTCTGAAAAGATTTATGTTACTGATTACTAAAGAATTACATATGGTGCGGCGGTGTCGTTTATTGTCCAGGATCAAACAGTCGCAACTTAAATTCGAACTTACGCAGACCTGCCAACACCAACGATGGTGTTAGCGAGCACAGGTGTCATGGGCCTCCCGACAGATCGCCAGGACGACAGAGCAAGTGCAGAGGTGGTTGCGGATCTCCCGGAACGGCTGACCAAAGGGATCGGGCAGCGTATTTCTACGATTCGTGCGGGATTATCGCAATCGGAATTTGCCGAGTCAATTATGGTGCATAAAAACACCATATCGAGGTACGAGCGTGAACTGACCGTCCCGGACGCCGAAGCGCTCGCGCGCATCTGCGAGCGTTATTCGGTCAATCCCGTGTGGCTGCTGACCGGCAG
>JAQVJI010000089.1:6021-10524 GCA_028695255.1 Chromatiales bacterium
GCCGAGATGCAACGGACCCTTGCTCTCCGCGCTGGCGATCTGCACCACGGCCAATGCCGCGCAACCGCCGTCCGGCCCCGCCTGGGCATCGACCACGGCACCGACCGGCTGCCCGTCCTCGGCGTTGGGATCGAAGATCTCGGTGCCCGGCACGGGCGTTTCCCTGGTCTGGATGTCGATGCGGTACATGCGGCGCTTGACCTTGCCGAGGTACTGCGTGCGTGCGACCACTTCCTGTCCCGGATAGCAGCCCTTGTTGAAGCTCACGCCGTTGACCAGTTGCAGATTGAGCATCTGCGGGATGAATGCCTCGACCGTTTGTGGATGCACGCTCGGCAGGCCTGCCAGGATGTCGAGCAGATCCCAGGTGTCACTGCCGACGGGTGCGGCGTGGACGTTGAGCGTGCCGAAGAGTTTTTTCATCGGTTCCAGATCGCCGTAGATCTCGAAGCGCGGATGTACGCCCGGCAGGCGGATCAGCGTCAGACCGTCGCGCTGCATCACGTCGTCGACATTGGCGGGTGCGTCGCCAAGCGTCGTATGCAGTTCCTCGATCGCGTTCGGGCCCGAGAAGCCGATGCGCACCAGCGCATCGGAGGCATCTTCGAGCGTCGCTTGCGCGCGCAGCAGATACATCTTGAGGCGCTTGAGCGTCGGCTCCAGCAGCTCGCGCGGCAGCCGCAGATAGATCGTCTCGCCGCGGCGGAACACGCGGAATACCGTCAGCAACCGGCCCTTGGCCGTGCACAGGCCGTTCATCTCGCTGCGTGATTCAAGCAGATGCTTGATGTCGTTGGTGAACTGCCCGTGCAGGAATTCCGCCGCGTCCTTGCCGTAGGCGCCGATGAGTCCGTACTGGGACAGGTCGCACAGGACGTCGCCGGTGGTACTGACCTGACGTTCGCGTTCCGGATTGCCGAAATGCGCGACGAGGTCATCGGCGAGCTCGGCGCCGTTGTCGACGAGAAATGCTTTCCATTCGGGTTTCATGACATCTCCGGGAGGGAGGGAACGGATGACGGGTGCATATTAGCCCGAAAGAATCGTCCGACCACAGTTGGCATGCAGACGCCGCGGGAAAGCGCCCGCCGTTCGACACAAGACCTCGCTGACAGATGGGTCGTTTTTCGTATACGCTTGCGCCATCGCCGTCAGCAGGAGACCCGATCATGCGCCGTGAAGGCCGGCCCGTCTTTCTCAACGTGTTGCAGATCCGCCTGCCCATCCCGGGCATCGTCTCGTTCGGGCATCGCATATCCGGCGTGCTGCTTTTTCTCGCGATTCCGTTGAGCATCTACCTGCTCGACCGTTCGTTGCACGATCCGCAGGGCTTCAGCGACGTGAAGGCGCTGACCGGCTCGATCCTGTTCCTGCCGGTGCTGCTCGCGCTGCTGTGGAGCCTGTCCCATCACCTGCTCGCCGGCATCCGCTTCCTGTTCATCGACATCGACCTCGGTGTCGACAAACCGACTGCCCGCAAGACGGCATGGGGTGTGCTCGGCGGCGGCGTGGTTCTCGCGCTGATCCTGCTCGGGGTGTGGCTGTGAGCCGCCGCGGCCTGCAGGGACAACGGCCCTGGATCTTCCAGCGCCTGACGGCGATCTATCTCGCTGTCTATTTCGTCTACTTCATCGTCGCCCTGCTGGCCGGCGCCGGCGCGGACTACGAGAGCTGGCGCGCCTGGCTCACGCATCCCCTGATGTTCACCGCCACCGGCCTGTTCTTCGGCGCACTGCTGCTGCACGCCTGGATCGGCGTGCGCGACGTGATACTGGATTACGTGCACCCCTTCGCGCTGCGTCTGACGGCGCTGACACTGGTGGGCCTGTTCCTGCTCGGCTGCGGCCTGTGGGCACTCAAGGTCCTGATCCTCGCGACCCTCGGTTGATACTGCCGCCATGAACCTGCAAAGAAGAAAATTCGACGCCCTCATCGTCGGTGCCGGCGGCGCCGGTCTGCGCGCGGCGCTGCAACTCGCCGATGCCGAGGCCAGCGTGGCCGTGGTGTCCAAGGTGTTCCCGACGCGCTCGCACACGGTCGCCGCGCAGGGTGGCGTCAACGCCGCGCTCGCCAACGTGCTGCCGGACAACTGGCACTGGCACATGTACGACACGGTGAAGGGTTCCGACTGGCTCGGCGACCAGGACGCGATCGAGTACATGTGTCAGGTCGCGCCGCGCGTGGTGTACGAACTCGAACACTTCGGCGTGCCGTTCTCGCGCCTCGACAACGGCAACATCTACCAGCGCGCCTTCGGCGGTCAGAGCCAGAACTTCGGCGGCGCGCAGGCGGCGCGTACCTGCGCCGCGGCCGACCGCACCGGCCACGCCATCCTGCACACGCTGTATCAGCAGAACATCCGCGCCAAGACGCATTTCTTCGACGAATACTTCGCGGTCGACCTGATCAAGGACGACCACGGCTACGTGCTCGGCTGTCTCGCCTTCGAGATCCTCACCGGCGAGCCGATCCTGATCGAGGCCAAGACCACGCTGCTTGCCACCGGCGGCGTCGGCCAGCTCTACCGCACCTGCACCAACGCGCTCATCAACACCGGCGACGGCATGGCGATGGCCCTGCGCGCGGGCGTGCCGCTGCAGGACATGGAGTTCTTCCAGTTCCACCCGACCGGCATCGCCGGCCGCGGCATGCTCATCACCGAGGGCGCGCGCGGCGAGGGCGGCTACCTCACCAACGAGAGCGGCGAGCGCTTCATGGAACGCTATGCGCCGAACGCCAAGGACCTCGCCTCGCGCGACGTCGTGAGCCGCGCGATCTATCTCGAAGTCAAGGAAGGCCGCGGCTGCGGCAAGGACCGCGACCATGTGTACCTGAACCTCATGCACCTGGGCGAGGACGTGATCAAGAAACGCCTGCCCGGCATCCGCGAGACCAGCATCATCTTCACGGGTATCGATCCGGTCGAAAAGCCGATCCCGATCTACCCGACCGCGCATTACGTCATGGGCGGCATCCCCACCAATCGCTTCGGCCAGGTCGTGGTGCCGGTCAAGGACACGCCGGAAGAACCCGTGCTCGGTCTCTACGCGGCCGGCGAATGTGCCTGCGTCTCGGTGCACGGCGCGAACCGCCTGGGCGGCAACTCGCTGCTCGACATCCTCGTCTTCGGCCGCGCCGCCGCCGAACACATGATCGACTACGTGCGCGAGAACAACTTCCACCGCCCGTTGAACCAGGACTCGCTCGACGCCGCGCTCGCGCGCTTCACGCGCTGGGACCGCAAGGACGGCGGCGAGCCGGTCGACGACGTGCGCCGCGATCTGCGCAAGGCGATGGAAGACCATTGCGGTGTGTTCCGCACCGAAGAGGTCATGAGCGAAGGCGTACAGAAGATCAAGCAGATCGCCGAACGCGTGAAATACGCGACCTTGCGCGACCACAGCCGCACCTTCAACACCGCGCGCGTCGAGGCGCTCGAAACCGAAAACCTCATCGACTGCGCGCTCGCCACCATCACCTCCGCGCTCGGCCGCCAGGAAAGCCGCGGCGCCCACAGTCGCGTCGACCACCCCGACCGCGACGACGTCAACTGGCTCAAGCACTCGCTCTACTTCCTGCAAAGCGACACCCTCGACTACAAGCCCGTGCGCACCAAACCGCTCACCGTCGATACCATCCCGCCGAAGGTGCGCGTGTACTGAACGCACGCAGGTAGCCGGCAAGCCGGACGCCGCGTGGAGTGATCGCATATGTACAGGTACGAGGTCATCATTTTCTGGAGCAACGAGGATCAGGCATTCGTCGCCGACGTTCCGGAGTTGCCGGGCTGCATGGCGCATGGCGATACGCCAAACGAGGCATTGAACAACGCGCATGACGCCATTTCGCTTTGGATCGCCACGGCACGAGAGTTCGGAGATGCCGTCCCGGAACCGAAGGGGCGGCGTCTTCTTTATGCATAGACAAACATGCCGACCCAAGCGCCCGCCAATGGCGCGACCCGGATTGGTATTTTTCATCATGCGAGACCAAGCCGCTCACCGTCGACACCATCCCGCCCAAGGTGCGTGTGTACTGAACGCGCGAGGGTAGCCGGCGAGCCGATATGGACATCTACGAATTCCATCGCCGGCTGCCGCGCCAGGGACCGGGCGACCCCGCGGCCACCGCCCGCGCCTTCGGTCTGCTCGAAGGACTCGCCCACGCACCGCGCGTACTCGACATCGGTTGCGGCAACGGCGCACAGACCCGCGAGCTCGCGAACCTCTGCAATGGCGGTCAACTCGTCGCCGTCGACGTCTACCGTCCCTACCTGCAAGATCTGCGCGGCGCGCTCACCAACGGCACGAGCGTGCTGCCCGTACAGGCATCGATGTACCAACTCCCCTTCGTACCGCAGAGCTTCGACCTCCTGTGGTCCGAAGGCGCCATCTACATCATGGGCTTCGAGCGCGGCCTGAATGCATGGCGCCCGCTGCTGCGAAACGACGGATTCACCGTCGTCTCCGAACTCTCCTGGTTCACCAACGACCGCCCGCAACC
>JAQVJI010000090.1 GCA_028695255.1 Chromatiales bacterium
GCAGCGTTCTTCGGGGCGGCCTTCTTCGGGGCGGCCTTCTTCGGGGCGGCTTTCTTCGGGGCAGCCTTCTTCGGGGCAGCCTTCTTCGGGGCAGCCTTCTTCGGAGCGGCCTTCTTCGGAGCGGCCTTCTTCGGAGCGGCCTTCTTCGGAGCGGCCGCCGCAGGGGCGGGCTGCGCCGGCGCCTTGGGCGTTTTTGGTTTTTCCGGTTTGGTCGATGCCGCCGCGGCCTTCGCCGGTTTGGCCGGTTTGGCGGCGACGGGCGGTGCAGTTACGGTCACGGCCGGACGCGGTTTGCTCAGGACCTCGGCTGCCTGACGGAGCACCTCGAACACGTCGTCGATTTCACCTTCGCCCTCGATGCGGCTCAGCTTGTCCTGATTGCGGTAATGGGTAATCAGCGGCTTGGTCTGCGCCTCGTAGACGCGCAGGCGGTTGCCGATGGTCTCTTCGTTGTCGTCGGCGCGATGGCGCAGGTTGCCGCCGCATTTGTCGCACAGGCTGTCCTGGCGCGGCGGCGAGGTGAAGCGGTTGAAGACGGCGCCGCAGGATTCGCAGGTGAGGCGGCCCGAAAGACGCTGCATGAGATTGTCGAAGTCGACGTCGATCAGCAGCACGCCGTCCAGCGGCTTGCCCATCTCGTCGAGCATGCGGTCGAGCGCCTCGGCCTGATTGATGTTGCGTGGGAAGCCGTCGAGGATGAAGCCGCGGTCGGTATCCGGCAGTGCGAGACGTTCGCGGATCATGCCGAGCACGATGTCGTCGGGGACCAGTTGGCCCGCATCCATCACGGCCTTGGCCTGTTTGCCGAGTTCGGTGTTGGCGGTGACCGCGGCGCGCAGCAGATCACCGGTGGAGATCTGCGGAACCTTGTAACGCTCCACCAGTTTCTTGGCCTGCGTTCCCTTGCCGGAGCCCGGCGCCCCCAGAAGCACGATTCTCATCGGACAGTCTCCCCTGCTGTTGGATGTGATGCGTCGCAGCCCGCGCGAAACCATGGGGCACATGAGGGCGAGGGTCCGGGGCGACCCGATGCATGAGTGCATTCGTCTTGTCGCCCGGTTTCGGTTCCCGTCGCGCTCCCGGACAGGCCCCCGGGTCCCGTAGCCCGAGACCCTTGAATTGACGTGACTTATACCCGGTCCCACGGGGCCGCGCAAGCCAGCATACGGGTTCGCGGATGCCGGCCCATTCGGCCAGCCGTCGGCGGTAGAACGGTGGCGGGAAATCCGGGCCGGCGCTCCCGCGCCGGGTCTGCGGCGGCGTGGCCGGGGGATTGCCGCTATACTTCGCAGCCACCATCCGCATCGGCAATGCCCGGACTCCACGCCCATGGACCTCGACAAGATTCCCGCCGGCAACGATGTCCCTGACGACATCAATGTCATTATCGAGATTCCGGCCCACGGTTCGCCGGTGAAATACCATCTGGACCGGGAGAGCGGGGCGCTGGTGGTGGACCGCTTCATGAACGCGGCCGTGTTCTATCCCTGCAATTACGGCTTCGTGCCGCATACCCGGTCGGAGAAGGGCGGGCCGGTCGAGGTGCTGGCGATCAGTCCGGTGCCTGTGGTGGCGGGCTGCGTGATGGCCTGCCGGCCGGTGGGCATGCTCCGCATGACCGACGAGTCGGGTGCCGACAACCGTATTCTGGCGGTGCCGGCATCGGAGTTGTACGGCCTGTACGACCATGTGCAGACGGCGACCGACCTGCCGCGCGAATTGCTGGCGCAGATCCGCCAGTTCTTCGAGCACCACAAGGGACTGGAACCGAACAAGTGGGTCAAGGTCGACGAATGGGTCGGGCCGGCCGAGGCCAGAGCCGAGATCGTGGCGAGTCAGAAGCGCTACCAGAAGAGCAAGGTATAAACCCGGCGGGCCCGCAACCGGCCGGCCCGACCTGCCCTCGACGTTTCACTGAACCATCTCACTGCCCGATCGTTCGCCGCATGCCCAGCCGTCAGGCCATCAAGGACGCCCAGCTCGAACAAGGTCTGTTTCTGAGGCGCCTGCTGTTCGTCGGGCTGTTGATCCTGCTGGCCTTCGCGGCGGTGATTGCGCGGCTGATCGACCTGCAAATCGTCAATCACGAACATTTCACGACCCTGTCGCAGAACAACCGCGTCCGGCTGGAGGCCCTGCCGCCGCCGCGCGGGCTGATCTACGACCGCAACGGCGTGCTGCTGGCCGAAAACCGCCCCACGTACCAACTGGAGGTGGTGCCGGAACAGGTGCGCCATCTCGACGAGACCCTGGCCCAGCTCGGCGAGCTGGTCGCCATCGAGCCCTCCGACGTCGATCGCTTCCGGCGCATGATCCGGCGCCGGGCACCGTTCCAGGCCATTCCCCTGCGCCTGAACCTGAGTGACGAGGAGGTCGGCATCCTGGCCGTCAACCGTCATCGCTTTCCGGGAGTGGACATCCAGGCGCGTCTCGGGCGGCACTATCCGCTCGATGCCGCCACCGCGCACGTGCTCGGCTACGTGGGCCGCATCGACGAGCGCGAGTTGGCGCGCATCGACGCGCGCAACTACAACGGTACCAGCCACATCGGCAAGATCGGCATCGAGCGCCATTTCGAGGACGAGCTGCACGGTGACATCGGTTACCGCCAGGTGGAGGTCAACGCCCAGGGGCGCGTGCTGCGCGTGCTGGACCGGCAGCCACCCCAATCCGGCCGCGACCTGATCCTCGGTCTCGACATCGGCCTGCAACTGGCGGCACAGGAAGCGCTGGGGGGGCGCAGCGGCGCGATCGTCGCCATCGAGCCGCAGACCGGCGAGGTGCTGGCGCTGGTCAGCATGCCGGCCTTCGATCCCAATCTGTTCGTCAACGGCATTCCCGCCTCGACCTACAGCGCCTTGCGCCAGGACCGTGCCCAGCCGCTGTTCAACCGAGCGCTGACCGGACAGTATCCGCCGGGATCGACCATCAAACCGGTGATCGGGCTGGCCGGCCTCGAATACGGCGTCACGACCGCCAGCAGGACGATGTTCGCCGCCGGTTACTACACGCTGCCGAACGATACGCGCCGCTATCGCGACTGGCGGCGTCAGGGACATGGTCTGGTCGATCTCGATCTGGCGATCACGCAGTCGTCGGACGTGTATTTCTACGACCTCGCGTACCGGCTCGGCATCGACCGCATGTCGGAGTTTCTCGACCGTTTCGGCATGGGTGCACGTACCGGCATCGATACCACGGGCGAGGCACCGGGCATCCTGCCGTCGCGCGAGTGGAAGCGGCGCACGCAGAACATGCCCTGGTACCCGGGCGAGACCATCATCGCCGGCATCGGTCAGGGCTACATGCTGACCACGCCGCTGCAACTGGCGAGCATCACGGCGACGCTGGCGATGCGCGGCGAACGGGTGCGTCCGCGCCTGCTGCGTGCGATGGTGGACAGCGGCGACGAAACGCCGCAGTGGACGGAGCGCGAACCGCTGCCGCCGGTGAGCGTGCGCGACCCCATGTTCTGGGATCAGGTGCTGGAGCCGATGGTGCACGTCATGCACGAGAAGAACGGTACTGCGTACGGGTCGACCGGGCGCGATGCCGCTTACATGATCGCCGGCAAGACCGGTACCGCGCAGGTATTCGGTCTCGGCGAGGGCGAGTACGAGGAGGACGAGGTGGCGGCACATCTGCGGGACCACGCATTGTTCATCGGCTACGCGCCGGCCGAGAGCCCGCGCATCGCCGTCGCCGTGGTGGTGGAAAACGGCGGCAGTGGCGGCCGCGTGGCCGCGCCCGTGGCACGCAAGGTGATGGACCACTATCTGTTGAACGGCCATCCCGACGATTCGCCGAACGGCCGGCCGGGCGGGGCGATGTGATGTTCGACGGCGAGACACCCCGCGAAACGCTGGGCCGGGCAGTGGCGCGGTTGCTGCATCTGGATTTCGCGCTGCTCGGCGGACTGCTGCTGCTGGCGGCGATCGGCCTCACGATCCTGTACAGCGCGAGCGGCGAGGAGAGCGCCATGCTGCTGCGTCAGTTGGTGCGCCTCGGGGCGGCGTTTGCGGTCATGGTGCTGCTGGCCAATCTGCCGATGCAGAGCCTGCGTCTGTGGGCACCGTGGGTCTACGGCGCCGGCGTGCTGCTGCTGCTGCTGGTGCTGCTGGTGGGCGACATCGGCAAGGGCGCGCAGCGTTGGCTGGACCTGGGGGTGATCCGCTTCCAGCCGTCGGAGCTGATGAAGCTGGCCGTGCCGCTGATGCTGGCCTGGTACTTTGCGGAGAAGCCGCTGCCGCCGGCATTCCGGCATCTGGCGGTTGCCGCCGTCGTGCTGTTGCTGCCGGTCGCGCTGATCGTCAAACAGCCCGATCTCGGCACAGCGCTGCTGGTGGCGAGCGCGGGCCTGTTCGTGATCTTCCTGGCCGGCATGGGCTGGCGTTACATCGTCGGCCTGCTGGTGCTGGCGGCGGCGACGGCGCCCGTCGCCTGGCATTACCTGCACGACTACCAGCGGCGGCGGGTACTGACGCTGCTCGATCCCGAACGCGATCCCTTGGGCGCGGGCTATCACATCATCCAGTCCAAGATCGCGGTCGGCTCCGGCGGGCTGTACGGCAAGGGCTGGCTCAACGGCACCCAGTCCCAGCTCGAATTCCTGCCCGAGCGCTCGACCGACTTCATCTTCGCCGTGTTCACCGAGGAATTCGGCCTGCTCGGCGCCTTGCTGCTGATCGCGGTCTATCTGTTCATCATCTTCCGCGGCCTGTACATTGCGGTCCGCGCGCAGGATACCTTCGCGCGTCTGCTGGCCGGCAGCCTGAGCCTCACCTTCTTCGTCTATGTGTTCGTCAATATGGGCATGGTCAGCGGCATCCTGCCGGTGGTCGGTGTGCCGCTGCCGCTGGTGAGTTACGGCGGCACCTCCATGGTGACCCTCATGGCCGCATTCGGTATCCTGATGTCCGTCAACTCCCATCGCAGGCTGATATCCAAGTGACGATCCTCCCCTTCGCGCCGCGTCTGCTGCTGTCCGTGCCGGCCATTCTGGTATTCCTGGTGCTCAACGCCGGCTGCAGTGCCATTCCGGAGACGCAGGCCGCCGCCCCCGAGGCGAAAGGCGACTATCTGGCGCGCGCCGAGGTGCAGGCCTTCATCGACGAGATGGTGGGCAAGCATGCCTTCGATCGCGGCGAACTCGAACGCCTGCTGGCCGATGCGAAGCCGCAGCAGCGCGTGCTGGACCTGATGACGCGCCCGGCCGAGGCCAAGCCCTGGCATCAATACCGGCCGATCTTCCTGACCCAGCGGCGCATCAACGAGGGCGCACGCTTCTGGGAGGAGCACCAGACCGAACTGCTGCGCGCGCAGGAGACCTTCGGCGTCGATGCCGAGGTGGTCGTCGCGATCATCGGCGTCGAGACCTTCTACGGCCGCAATCAGGGCGGTTTTCCGGTGCTCGATTCGCTCGTGACGCTGGGCTTCGACTATCCGCCGCGGGCAGCCTTCTTCCGCAGCGAACTGGGGCAGTTCCTGCTGCTCACGCGCGAGGAAGGTTTCGATCCGCGCGAGGTGAAGGGTTCCTACGCCGGCGCGATGGGGCGCGGCCAATTCATTTCGTCCAGTTACCGCAACTATGCCGTCGACTTCGACGGCGACGGCCGGCGCGACCTGCGCAATTCCTGGCCGGACGCGATCGGCAGCGTCGCCAACTACCTGCGCCAGCACGGCTGGGCCCAGCTCGCCCCGGTGGTGACGCCGGCGCGTGCCGGTGGCGACGGCCACAAGGCCTTGCTCGGGCGCGGTTACAAGCCGGAACTCGGCTACGACGAACTGACGGCGGCCGGCATCGTTCCCAACGTCCCGGTCGACCGCAACGGGCGCTATTCGCTGATCGAGCTGGAGACCGAAAGCGGCCCGGCGCAATGGCTGGGTCACGGCAACTTCTACGTCATCACCCGCTACAACCGCAGCCCGCTGTATGCGATGGCGGTGCATCAGTTGTCGCAGGAAATCCGGCGTGCGCGCGACGTGGCGCTGGCGCGGCCGAACTGAGGCCCTGACCACATGACGACCCACGCGCGCATCGGTGTCACGATTCTGCTGATGCTGACGATCGCGGGTTGCGCAGGCACCGGCGGGCGTGATGCCGGGCCGGCACAGGCACCCGACGCGAGCCGGATCCCCGATCCCGTGCCGCGGGCCGAGCCGCGCAGCCGTTACGGCAATCCCGAATCCTACGTCGTCAACGGCCAGCGCTATCACGTGATGGCGAGTGGCGACGGCCACGTCGAACAGGGCATCGCCTCCTGGTACGGCACCAAGTTCCACGGCCGGCGCACCTCCAGTGGCGAGACCTACGACATGTACGCGATGACGGCCGCGCATGCGCGGCTGCCGCTGCCCACCTATGCGCGCGTCACCAATCTCGAAAACGGCCGCTCCGTCGTCGTGCGCATCAACGACCGCGGGCCGTTTGCGAAGAACCGCATCATCGACCTGTCCTATACCGCCGCGCAGAAGCTCGACATGGTGCGTAAAGGCACCGCGCTGGTCGAGGTGCGTGCCCTCGATCCGGGGCAGCCGGACCCGGGAGCGGCGCCGGTCTACGTCGATGCCGGCCAGCCGCTCGGCGGGCACCGGATCTTCGTGCAGGTGGGTGCCTTTTCCAGCGAACAGAATGCCGAACGCCTGCGTGCGAACCTGGCATCGCACACGCTCGGCTCCGTGCGGCTGTTCCAGGCGCAGGTGCCAGGCCAGGGGGCGGTCTATCGCGTGCGCATCGGGCCGCTGGCCTCGGTCGATCAGGCCGACCGGCTGACCCAGGAGCTGGAACGCATCGGTCACGGCGACTATCGCATCGTCGTCGACTGAACCTCTGAACTTCGATGGCGTGATGCGCGTCTGACCTCGTTGTCACCGCGCTCGTACCCGTACCTTGCGAAAGGTACAATGCCGAGCGATTTCATCCGATGTTTCCCCCGAGACCTTGCCTGAAGACCATGTCCATTTTCTTCCGAACGTTCATCCTGTCCCTGCTGTTCCTGTTTCCGTTGTCGTCGCATGCCAGTCAGGCGCTGCCGGTGGCGGCACCGCCCAGCGTCGAGGCGCGCGGCTATCTGGTGATGGATTTCCACAGTGGTGCCGTCCTCGCCGAACGCGAGGCGGATTCGCGCATGGAGCCGGCGAGCATCACCAAGATCATGACTGCCTACGTGATCTACCGTGAGCTGAAGAACGGCAGCATCGGACTGGAGGACGAGGTGCGGATCAGCGAGAAGGCCTGGCGCATGGGCGGTTCGCGCATGTTCGTCGAGGTCAATACGCGCGTGAAGCTGAAGGACCTGCTGAAGGGCATGATCGTGCAGTCGGGCAACGACGCCACGGTGGCGTTGGCCGAACACGTGGCCGGATCGGAGGAGGCCTTCGTGTCGCTGATGAACCAGCAGGCCAAGGCGCTCGGCATGAACGACACGCACTACACCAACAGCACCGGCTGGCCCGATCCCGAGCTCTACACCACCGCGCGCGACATCGCCAGGCTCGCGCATGCGCTGATCCGGGACTTCCCGGAGGAATATCGCTGGTACTCCGAACGCGAATTCACCTACAACGGCATACGCCAGCACAACCGCAACCTCATGCTGTGGCGGGACGAGAGCGTGGACGGCGTGAAGACCGGCCATACCGAATCGGCCGGCTTCTGTCTCGTCACCTCCGCCAAACGTGACGACATGCGCCTGATCACGGTGGTGCTCGGCACCGCCAGCGAGAAGGATCGTGCCGATCAGACCCAGACCCTGCTCAACTGGGGTTTCCGCTTCTTCGAAACGCATCGTCTCTACACCGCCGGCCAGCCGCTGACCGAAACGCGCGTGTGGAAGGGCGAGACCGACAAGGTCGCGCTGGGTCTGACGAGGGATCTGTACGTCACCATCCCGCGCGGCCGTTACCAGGCGCTCAAGGCGACGCTCGAACTCAGCCCGAAACTGGAGGCGCCGTTGCAGAAGGGTGCCGTGCAGGGCGAGGTGAACGTCACGCTCGACGGTGCGGTGATCCGCAAGGAATCGCTGATCGCGCTCCAGGCCGTGGAAGAGGGCGGCATTCTGCGCCGGGCGATGGACACCGTCATGCAGTGGTTCGACTGAGGACCCTGCATCGGGATTCGCCTCGCGTTTCCAGAAACGACCTTCAGGCAATAACTTTCCGTTGCGGTGAAGAGCCGCGAGGTTTCCGGATGATCGTCTATCTCAATGGCAGCTTCCTGCCGCAGGACGAGGCCCGCGTGTCGGTGCTCGACCGCGGCTTCCTGTTCGGCGACGGCGTGTACGAGGTGATCCCTGCCTACGGCGGTCGGCTGCTGCGGCTGGATCAGCATCTCGATCGGTTGGAGCACAGCCTCGACGGTCTGCGCATTCGCAATCCCTGCGACCGCGCGCGTTGGCGCGAAATCCTGGAAGGTCTGCTCGAACGCAATCCCGGCGACGACCGTTCGGTCTATCTTCAGGTCACGCGCGGCGCCGCCGCCAAGCGCGACCATGCCTTTCCTCCTCCCGAAGTGGAACCGACGGTGTTCGCGATGGTGACCCCGATCGCGCAACCCGACCCCGCCAGCGTCGAGCGCGGCGTGCATGCCTTTACCTACGACGACACGCGCTGGTCGCGTTGCGACATCAAAGCCATCACGTTGTTGCCGAACGTGCTGCTGCGCCAGCAGGCGATCGATGCCGGCGGGCAGGAGGCGATCCTGATCCGCGACGGCCTCGCCACCGAAGGCGCGGCCAGCAATCTGTTCATCGTCAGGAACGGTGTCATGACCACGCCGCCGAAGGATCATCGCGTGCTGCCGGGCATCACGCGCGATCTGGTGGTCGAGATCGCACAGGCCAACGACCTGCCGCTGGTCGAGGCCGACATTCCGGTCGCCGATCTGCTGGCGGCGGACGAGGTCTGGCTCACCAGCTCCACCAAGGAGGTGATGGCGGTGACCGAACTCGACGGTCGCCCGGTCGGCGATGGTCGGCCGGGTCCCGTGTGGCGGCGCATGCATGTGCTGTATCAGGACTACAAGGCGCGCCTGCGCGAGGTCGCTGCGGGTTGATCTGCCATGACGGCTCCGGACGGTGAACTGTTCCAGTTTCCCACCGCCTTTCCGCTCAAGGTCATGGGCGCGGCGGTGCCGGAGCTGCGTCCGCGCGTGCTGGAGATCGTCGCGCGCCATGCCCCCGGGGTACGCGACGAGGATGTCAGCCTGCGCGTATCGAGCGGCGGCCGTTATTACGCCCTGAGCGTCACCATCCAGGCCGAGAGCCGCGCGCAGCTCGACGCGCTGTATCGCGAACTGACCGCCTGCGAGCTGGTGACGATGGCGCTGTGATGCCGGCCCTGCACGTCCGCCGGCTGGGTCGGGCCGACTACGAACCGACCTGGTGCGCGATGCAGCGTTTCACCGACCTGCGCGGCCCGGAGACGCCGGACGAGTGCTGGTGTCTGGAACATCCCCCCGTCTTCACGCTCGGCCTGAACGGCGATCCCGCGCACGTACTTGCGGCCGGCGACACGCCGGTGATCGCCACCGATCGCGGCGGCCAGGTCACTTGGCACGGGCCGGGGCAACTGGTGATGTACGTGCTGATCGACCTGCAACGTGCCGGCATCGGGCCGCGCGCGCTGGTCACCGCGCTGGAGCAGGCGGTCATCGGCTGGTTGGGCGAACTCGGTATCGTCGCCGTCGCGCGGCCGAAGGCGCCCGGCGTCTACGTCGACGGGCGCAAGATTGCCGCCCTCGGTCTGCGCGTGCGCCGTGGCGGCAGTTATCACGGCCTTGCGCTCAACGTGGCGCCCGACCTCGAACCCTTCACCCGTATCAATCCCTGCGGCTATCGCGATCTCGCGGTGACCTCGTTGCGCGAACTCGGCATCGACAGCGATCTCGCCGCGGCGGCCAATGGCGTGCTCGCGCGGCTGGCCGGGGAACTGGGTTACACTCGGCTGACCGAAACGACGGCGCCCTGGTCGCCGCCAGACGATTCGTCACGACCGGCGTAGGTCGCGCTGCGAAGCTGCGTGACGAGCGTTGCCGACGACGGGGATTGCTGTAACGCGTTCGATGATCGATGACGAGGAACTCGTGAGCCAACCCACCCACCCATCGCCATCCACCATCCGCGGCACCAGGCAGCGCGGCGCCGACAAGGTTGCGCGCATCCCGGTCAAGGTCGAGGCTGCCGAGGTGCTGCGCAAGCCGGCGTGGATCCGTGCCCGCGTGCACGCCGACCCGAACGTGCAGCGCATCAAGCGCGTATTGCGATCGCGCGGCCTGCACACGGTCTGCGAGGAGGCGGCGTGTCCGAATCTCGGCGAATGCTTCGGTCACGGCACCGCCACGTTCATGATCCTGGGCGACGTCTGCACCCGCCGCTGTCCGTTCTGCGACGTCGCGCACGGCCGGCCGCTGCCGCCGGATGCGGACGAGCCGGCCGCGCTGGCGCAGACCGTGCGCGAGATGGAACTGCGCTACGTCGTCATCACCTCGGTCGATCGCGACGACCTGCGCGACGG
>JAQVJI010000091.1 GCA_028695255.1 Chromatiales bacterium
GGCTGGAACAGGGCGGTTACAGCGCTTCCGAGGTGCGCGGTCACGTCGAGTGGTACGTGAAGACGCTGCTGCCCTACGTGGTCGCCAATTACGCCGACGTGGCGCGCGAGTGGAACGTGGTCAACGAGGTGATCAGCAACACCGGCCCCGAGGTCCAGCACGATTCGTTCTGGAAGCAGAACCTCGGCGACGACTTCGTGGCCTGGCTGTTCGGACTCGCGCGTCAGTACGATCCGGGCGCGCGCCTGTACGTCAACGACTACGGGCTGATTGGCTCCGACGCCTGGAATCAGGGCAAGCGCACGCGTATGTACGCGCTGTTGCAGGATCTCAAGGCGCGCGGCGTACCCGTCCACGGCATCGGTTTCCAGGGCCATCTGGCGTTGGAGGATCACGCCGACGACGTGGCCTCGATGCCGACCGATCTGGCGCTGTTCGCGGGCCTGTCGCTGGACATCGCCTTCACCGAACTGGACATCATGATCAACAACGACCTGAGCGGCCTCACTCAGGCCAAGCTCGATGCGCAGGCGGCGTTCTTCGCCGACGTCGTGCGCGTCTGCCGCGCCGAGCCGGCCTGCCGCAGCCTGTCGTTCTGGGGGCTGACCGATCCGCAGTCCTACGTCAATAAGGGCTATGCGTCCTGGCTCGAACAGGATGAGGACTGGCCGCTGCTGTTCGATGCCGATCGCCAGCCGAAGCCCGCCTGCACCGCCGTGGCGCGGGCGCTGATCGAGTGAGGCGGGGCAGGGTCTTGATGAAGATCAGGGCGTGCGGTCCGGCGGCACGTTTAGCATCGACGTCGATCTTTTCATGAGCGACGAGGAAGACGACATGTCGGTGATAGCGATGGAAGACGTGCCGCGGGTGGCGCATGCCCACATGCAGGCGGTGCATGCATCCGAGGTGGAAGTGCTCGATGCGCTGGGCGAGGCGATCGATGCGCATCGCGCCGGTGATGCGACGGCGACGATCGACGCCGCGCTCGGCGTATTGCTCGAACACGTCGAGGCCCACTTCGAGGGCGAGAACCGGATGATGGAGGCGGCGGGCTTCCCGGCCCTGCCGGTGCACGTGGGCGAACACCGGCGCGTGCTCGCGCGTCTGCAGGAGGTGCTGGCGGACTGGCGTTCGACGCGAGACGTGAGTGCGCTGGCCAACTACTTCTTCGACGAACACATGGATTGGATGATGCAGCACATCTCGACCATGGACTTCGTCACCGCCCAGTTCCTGTCGATGCGCGGCGTGACGGCGCCGTGACGTTGCCTGACGCGGTCGATGTCGGCGCGCTGCGTGGGTTTCGTTCCTCGACCCACCCTACGCCGCGGATCGCCGGTAGGGCGTGCAATGCAGCGCATTGCACGCGCGGAGGACTCAACCGCGGATCGCCGCCAGCAGGCCGCGCAGCAGGTCGATCGGCGTCGGCGGACAGCCCGGGATGGTGACGTCCACCGGGATGACGTTCGCGACCGCGCCGCAGCTCGCATAGGAAACGCCGAATTCGCCGCCGTCGCAGGCGCAGGTACCGCAGGCGATGACGAGCTTGGGCGCGGGTGTGGCGCGCCAGGTGCGGCGCAGCGCGGACTGCATGTGGCGCGATACCGGTCCGGTGACGAGCAGCGCGTCGGCGTGACGCGGCGAGGCCACGAAATGCACGCCGAAACGCTCGACGTCGTGATACGGATTGCCGAGCGCGTGAATCTCCAGCTCGCAGCCGTTGCAGGAACCGGCGTCGACCGCGCGGATCGCGAGGCTGCGACCGTAACGCGCGTCGAGCGTACGCCTGAGTTCGATGCCGACGGCCTCGAACTCGGCATCGTCGAGACGCGGCGGCGCCTCGGTCACGACGCCGGTGCGCAGGCTTTGCTTCAGGATGCGGTACATGGCGTGTCCTCCGCGGCGTTCACAGATCGTGCCCCGAATAGGAACCGTTGACCGACTTGTTGCAGACCGGAAAGTCGGGAACGATGTTGCCGTGGATCAGGCGTTCCAGCGCCGGCCAGGTGAACCAGCTCGGATCGCGCGGGAAGTAGCGCGCGATGCGCCCGTCGGCGCCGAAGCGCACGAAGGCGAGGATCTCGCCGCGCCAGCCTTCGACGAGACCGAGACCCGTCGTACCGCCGGCCGGTTGCGGCAGCGTTGCCGCGATCGGACCGCTTGGCAGCAGGTCCAGCAGACGATCCATCAGCAGCAGGCTGATGCGCACTTCCTCCATGCGCACGCGCACGCGCGCCGCGACGTCGCCTTCCTGCTGCACCGGCACGTCGACGTGCAGACGGTCGTAGGGCGCATAGGGGCTGTCGTGCCGGAGATCGAAGGCCTGTCCGCTGGCCTTGCCGACGTAGCCGGTGCAGCCGAGCAGGCGCGCGTCGGCGGCGCTCAGGCAGCCGGTGCCGATCAGGCGGTCGTCGAGCGAGGGATGATCGTCGACGACCGCGAACACCGGTGCGATCTCGCGTCGCAGGGCCGCGTGTTCGGCGCGCAGACGCGCCGGCGCATCCGCCGGCAGGTCGCGCGCGACGCCGCCGGGAATCAGCGCATCCATCATGAAGCGATGACCGAACAGGGCATGGCTGCTGCGTTGCCACAGTTCGCGCAGACGCCCGCATTGCATGTGGGCGAAGGCAAAGCCGACGTCGTTGCAGATGGCGCCGATGTCGCCCAGGTGATTGGCGACGCGCTCGCGCTCGGCCATCAATGCGCGCAGGAACAGCGCGCGCGGTGGCACTTGGCAATGCGTCGCGCGTTCCATCGCCTGGCAGGCGGCCCAGGCGTGGGCGACGGTCGAGTCGCCCGAGACGCGCGCGGCCAGACGCGCGAGCGCCGCGGGATCGCGCCCGACGGCGATCTTCTCGATGCCCTTGTGGGTATAGCCGAGTCGCTCCTCCAGACGCAGCACCTCCTCGCCCATCGCCTGGAAACGGAAGTGGCCCGGTTCG
This sequence comes from Chromatiales bacterium, assembly GCA_028695255.1. Lineage (GTDB taxonomy): Bacteria > Pseudomonadota > Gammaproteobacteria > Ectothiorhodospirales > Ectothiorhodospiraceae > JAQVJI01. The sequence goes on from JAQVJI010000091.1 coordinate 2,943, forward strand.
ATGATGCCGGCATGCACGGGGCCGACCGGAATCTCGTACACGCCGTTGCCCTGGATGCGCAGGAACGGGTAGTCGCTGTCGGCGCGCGTGCGCAGCGGCGGGTGTCCGCTGGCTGCGACGTAGTGGCGCAGCGGAAATTCGTTTTCCTGCCAGGCCTGATGGCGGACCCAGCGGCGGGCGTCGGGGTGGTCGTGAAAGCCGACGCCGAGCAGGTCGCGCAGATGCCGCTCCATGCGATCGGCGGCAGGAAAGTGGTTCGTGTGCGAGGCCAGCACCGGGAAGGTGACCGGCACTTCGGTTTCGAGCACGACGAATCCGCCATCGCGTTCGAGGGCGGCGCGCAGGGTCAGTTGCGTGCCTTCCGAATCGCCCGCTTCCACATCGCCCCACACACCGGCCCAGCGACAGCCGAAGGCGGCCGCCACGCGCGCCGCCGCGCCCCAGTCCTCGGAGTCGAGCACCAGCCGGTGCGCCGGCGCGAGACCCTGCGCGTCGCCGGAGCGCACGACGACGTGTTCGTCGATGAGGCGTGCGAGATACTCCGACAGCCAGTCGAGGCGGCTCATACCAGATGCGCTCCGGAAATCAGTTCGGTGGCGCGGTTCAGCCACTCGACCAGGAACGGCGGAATCGACAGGCCGAGCCACAACACCAGGGCCAGATGCAGCAGCACCGGCAGCATGTTGGCCGCCACCGGCCGCTGGCCCTCGGGCGCCGGTCCGTAGACCATTGGTTGCAGATGGCGCAGCAGGCCGGCGAAGGCGATGGCGAGTCCGGTGAGCAGGGCGACCGTCAGCCAGGGCTGCGACTGCATGGTCGCCGTCAGCAGCAGGAATTCGCTCGTGAACACGCCGAAGGGCGGGAAGCCGGCGATCGCGATGACGCCAAGCAGCAGCGACCAGCCGACCATCGGCTGGGTGCGGATCAGGCCGCGGATGTTGTCGATGCGCTGGGTGCCGGCGATGTGCGTGGCGTGGCCGACGGTGATGAAGATCGCCGACTTGGTGAGCGAGTGCACCAACATGTGCAGCAGTGCGCCGAAGGTCGCGAGCGGTCCGCCGAGGCCGAAGGCGAAGGTCATGAGGCCCATGTGTTCGATCGACGAGTAACTGAACATGCGCTTGATGTCGCGCTGACGGTGCAGGAACAGGCCCGCCACCAGAAACGAGACGAGGCCGAAACCCATCAGCAGATGGCCCGCGAGATGCGGCGACGCGGACGCGGCCAGTGAACCGTCGACCAGCATCTTGATGCGCACGACGGCGTACAGCGCGACGTTCAGCAGCAGGCCGGAGAGCACGGCCGACATCGGCGTCGGGCCTTCCGAATGCGCATCCGGCAACCACTGGTGCATGGGCACGAGACCGACCTTGGTGCCGTAGCCCACGAGCAGGAACACGAAGGCGAGACCCATCACCGACGGTTCGAGGTCGGCCGCGTGCCGGTACAGGATGCTCCAGGTGAGGCCCGCGCCGGGCTCGGTCAGCACGTGCTGGGCCGCGAAGTAGGTGAGCACCGTGCCGAACAGCGCCAGCGCGATGCCGACGCCGCAGAGAATGAAGTATTTCCACGCCGCCTCGACCGCCTCCGGCGTGCGGTAGAGCGAGACCAGCAGCACCGTCGCGAGCGTCGCGCCTTCCACCGCCACCCACAGCACGCCGAGGCTGTCGGTGGTGAGCGCGAGCAGCATGGTGAACATGAAGGCCTGATACATCGCGTGATAGATGCGCATGCCGCGTTCGGTGGTCATGCCGGTCCTGCACACGTGCTGCATGTAGGGGCGCGAGAACACCGAGGTGGTCATGCCGACGAAGGCCGTCAGCGCCACGAGATAGACGTTGAAGACGTCGACGCGGAATCCGTAGCCCGCCACCTCGCCGGCGGTGGCGACGGTCCAGGCCAGCCACGCCGCGGCGCCGAAGCTGGTGGTCGAAATCGCCACGTTGAGCCAGCCGGCGACGGCCAGCGGGCGCACGAGCGCGAGCAGCACGGCGCCGGCGAACGGCAGCGCGAGCGTGAGCAGCAGCGCGTTCAACGCTCGTCCTCCAGTGATTCGGTCAGGCGGTTGAGGCGGTCGACGTCCAGCGTGTCGATGCTGTCGCGGATCTGGAAGAAGAACACGCCGAACAGCACCATCGCCACCAGCACGTCGAAGGCCACGCCCAGTTCCACCACCAGCGGCATGCCGCCGGTGGCGGACACGGCGGCGAGGAACAGGCCGTTTTCCATCGACATGAAACCGAGCACCTGTGCCACCGCCTGCTGGCGGAACACCATCATCAGGAGGCCGATCAGCACCACGGCGAGGCTGATGGCGACGATGTTGCGCGTGAAGGCGAGTTCGAGCCGCACCATCGGCAGCACCAGCCAGTAGCTGAAGATCACCAGCGCCACCGCCGCCATCACCACCAGTGCGGGATGGCGCAGCAGATCGACGTGGCGGTCGAGTGCCAGCCGCGCCACCAGGCGGTGCAGCATCCAGGGGATCAGCAGCGCCTTGAGCAGGAAGGTGAGCGCGGCCGAGAAATACAGATGCGGCTCGTGCCCGGCGACCGCGACCACGGCGGTCGCCGCCGCCGTCAGCGCGCCCTGCCAGGCGAAGGCGTGGATGGCGGATACCAGGCGCGCCTGCGCCAGCAGCACGAAGGAGGTGAACAGCACGATGGCGGCCAGCACCAGCACCAGTTGTTGCAGCAGCGGCAGGGTGGTGATGCTCATGCGCCCACCTCCAGGATCACGTGGCCGAGCAGCCCGAGCAGGGCGAGCAACAACGCGAGATTGAGGAAGGCCGGCACGCGGAACAGGCGCATCTTGGCCAGCACCGTCTCGCCCACGGCCAGCACCGCGCCGAGCAGCAACAGTTTTACGACGACCGCCGCGAAGCCGAGACCGAGATCGGCCGGCAGCAGTTCGCGCGCGATGCCCCAGGGCAGGAACACGTTGACGATCAGCACGCCGTAGAGCAGCAGCTTGATCTGCGCCGCCCATTCCATCAGCGCGAGATGGCGGCCGGAATACTCCAGGATCATCGCCTCGTGCACCATGGTCAGTTCGAGATGCGTGGCCGGATTGTCGACCGGGATGCGTCCGGTCTCCGCCAGCGCCACCAGCAGCAGCGCGCCGAGCGCGAACAGATAGGACGGGCGCAGTACCAGGCCGGCGGCGAGATGGGCGTCGACCACGCTCGACAGGTTGGTGCTGTGCGCGGTCATCGCCAGCGTGAACACGGCCATCAGCATGGCCGGTTCGGCCAGCGCCGCGATCAGCATTTCGCGCGAGGCGCCCATGCCGCCGAAGGCGGTGCCGACGTCCATGCCGGCGAGCGCGAGGAAGAAGCGCGCCAGCGCCAGCAGTCCGACGACGACGATGATGTCGGCGATCGCCGCCGTCGGCAGGTCGACCGCCAGCAGCGGGATCGCCATCGCCGCCAGCCAGGTGGCGATGAACACGACGTAGGGCGCGGCGCGGAACAGCGGCGAGGCGGTATGTGCCACCCGCGTTTCCTTGCCGAACAACTTGTACAGATCGCGATAGGCCTGCAACAGCGGCGGGCCGCGCCGGTTCTGAAGTCGCGCCTTGACCTTGCGCACCCAGCCCACGAGCAGCGGCGCCAGCGCCACGTAGAGCAGCGCCTGCGCGATCGCCAGCAGCCACGCGGTTGCGTTCATGAAATGATCCATAGCAGCACCAGCAGCGTGACCAGCGTCCAGCCGAGATAGATGCGCACGTTGCCCGATTGCAGGCGCACGATGCGCGCCGCGGCGAGTTCGACCGCACGTGCGATCGGCACGTAGAAGATCTCCCACGCGCGATCGCTGACGTTCAGGCGGTAGCGCAGGCTGCCGTCCTTCTGCGTCTCGACGCCTTCCTCGATCCGGAACAGCAGGCCGAACACGCGCCGCATCGGCTGCGCGAAGGCGGTCGAGGTGTATTGCATGCGGGGCGTGGGCGGCGCGTTGCCGCAGTCCCAGGGATCGCAGCGGCGCACCCGGCGCAGCAGGCCGAGCCGCGACAGCCAGAACGCGAGCCCGAGCAGCAGCACCAGGACGAAGGCGATCAGCGGCGCCGCGTAGCTCGCGGTCTGTGGCGCGATCGGGGTCAGCCACATCCAGCCGTGAGCGGTCGCCTGCGGCAGTACCTGTCCGAACAACTGCCGCGGCACGGCCTCGATCACGCCGACGACGGTGGTCGGCAGCAGGCCGAAGGCCAGACACAACAGGACCAGCACGCCCTGTCCGACGCGCATGCCGACGGGCGGGCGATGCGCGCCGCGGATGTGACGACTGCGCGCCTGGCCGAGGAAGGCCACGCCGTAGACCTTGACGAAACAGGCCGCGCCGAGCGCGCCGGTGAGCGCGAGCATGGCGGCGGAGATCGGGATCAGGCTGCGCAGCACGCCGCTTTCGAGATGCCAGGCCTGCAACGCGGCCTGAAACGTCATCCATTCGGAGGCGAAGCCGTTGAACGGCGGCAGCGCGGCGATCGACAGACAGCCGACCAGGAAACTCACGCCGGTCCACGGCATGACCCGCAGCAGTCCGCCCATCTGATCGAGATCGCGTTCGTGCGTGCCGTGCAGGATCGCGCCCGCGCCGAAGAACAGCAGCGACTTGAACAGGGCGTGATTGATCGCGTGGTAGAGCGCGGCGACGAAGGCCAGCGTCGCCAACAGCGGATGCCCGGAGCCCTGGAACAGCAGCGCCAGGCCGAGGCCGAGGAACACGATGCCGACGTTCTCGACCGAGGAATACGCGAGCAGGCGCTTGAGGTCGTTCTGCATCAGCGCGTACAGCACGCCGAGCAGCGCCGAGACGCTGCCGATCGCGATCACCGCGACGCCCCACTGCCAGTGCAGTTCGCCGATCAGATCGAACACCACGCGAATGAAGCCGTACACCGCCACCTTCAGCATCACGCCCGACATCATGGCCGAGATGTGCGACGGCGCGGCCGGATGCGCCTCCGGCAGCCAGGCATGCAGCGGCACCAGTCCGGCCTTCATGCCGAAGCCCGTGAAGGCGAGCACGAAGGCCACGCTGGCCCAGCCGAAGGAGAGCGGCGCCGCACGCATCGCCTCGAAGTCGAAACCGCCGCCGAAGGAGGCGAGCACGCCGAAGCCGAGCAGGATGCACAGGCCGCCGATGTGGGCCATCAGCAGATACAGGAAGGCGGCGCGGCGGCTGGCCGCGTTGTCGTGATGGAACGCGACCAGGAAATAGGACGCGAGCGACATCAGTTCCCACGCCACCATGAACAGGAAGGCATCATCGGCCAGCACCACCAGCAGCATGCCGGTGAGGAACAGGCCGGAAAAACCGCCGAGCGCCGGCAGCGAATCGCGGCCGTTCTCGAAGCCGCGCACGTAGGACGGTGCGTACAGGCCGACGGCCACGGTCACCACGCCGATCAGGGTCAGGAAGAAACCGGACAGTGCATCCAGCCGCAGGTGCCAGGGCAGCCACGGCAGGCCGAGAGGCAATACCGCCGTCGCCGCGTCGCCACCGAGCAAGGCCGTGATGCCGGCCGCCGTCGCCGCCGCGCCGGCGAGTCCGAACAGGGGTAACGCCACGCCGCGCAGCAGCCAGGGCCTGCGTCCGGCCGGCAGCGAGACCAGCGACGAGGCCAGCGCCAGACCCAGCGCCAGCGCGGCGAGGATCAGTCCGGCATGCATGTCAGCCGTTCTCCATCGTCGATACGGGCGATGACGCGGGCGTCTTCAGGCGCACCCCGCGGCCGCTCGCCGCGCTCGCCGCGCCCTCGCCGATCAGTTCGATGCCGGCGCGCTCCAGCGCCTCGACGACCTTCATGAGCGAATCCACGTTGCCGCGCACCTGTGCGCCGGTGCTCGCCTCCATGCGCTGGATCGTCGGCAGCGACACCCCGGCCAGCTCGGCCAGCGCGCGCTGGTCGATCCCCAGCAGGGCGCGCGCGGCACGGACTTGAGCGGCTGTGATCATGTCTGGAACGTCTCTATTGATGTTTGAGGCATCAATATAAGTGCGTCAGCCGTGAGAAATCAATGGCCACACCTTAGCGGTGCGGGCAGTGCGCCTGGGTTCGGGAGGCCGTCCGCTGCACGCCCGTCCAGAATGACGGGGTTGGGAAGTACCGTGGTAGGCAACGGCATGCTGTCGTGGTTGCGGCCTCTCATCCGGCCCTCCGGGCCACCTTCTCCCCGAGGGATGGTGCGAATATCAGCGGTCGTCGCCGTGAATCGTGCCGCGTTCGCGCAGGTAGGCCTCTTCGGCCGGGGTGAGGTCGACTTCGTCCTGACCCGTGAGCATCGGCTTGACGTGGTCGACGAAGGAATGGCCGGTGGTGAGCAGATACACGTGGGCGATGACGAAGGCGAGGATCGCGTAGGCGCTCAGCACGTGCACCGCGGCGACGAGCCACAGTGCGCCGCCGGCCGTGCCCCACAGGCCGTAGCCGAGATAGAGCAGGCCCGAGATCCACACGGCCGGAAACAGCATCAGCTTGAGGCTCAGATAGGCCAGTGCCTGCAAGGGGTTGTGCTTGCGCCAGTAGGCCTTGCGATAGGGGTGGTGCTCGCCCTTGAAGATGCCGTATGCGTAGAAGCGCGCCACCGCCCACAGCCCCTGGGTGGTCGGCAGATAGTGGCGCCAGGTGCCGGTGGTGAAGTGCCAGAAGATGGCCAGCAGCCACAGTGCGATGAGTGCGATCGCGCACCCGGTGTGCACGGTCACGGCGGTGCCGAAATCGACCGTCTGGTGCACGCCGCGGATCGCCAGCCCGGTGAACAGCAGGGCGAAGATCAGCGCCATCTGCGTCCAGTGCCAGAAACGCTCGAAGCGGCTGTAGACCATGATGATGCGTGTGCTCATGACGCGCTCCTCCCCTTCGATGCGAACAGGCGCAACAACGCATGACCGAGCACGCCGAGCAGCGTGCCGCCGGCCAGCAGCAGGCCGAGCCAGTCGAGCCAGCGGCCGTCGCGGCCCGGCAGATAGAAGCCTTCGAGTTGCGACAGTCTTCCCTCGCGGGCGTGACATTCGTTGCAGGCCAGTGCGTTTTCCTTCGGCGCGACCATGTGCGTGATCGGCCAGTAGGAGACCGTCTCGACGAAGCCGAATTCGCCGCTGTAGGGCAGTCCGCCGCGCTCCATGCCGGCGCGGATCGCGCGGCCGAAGTCGTAATTGCCCCAGTAGGCGTCCGCGTCGTCGCCCCACAGGTGCATGTACACCAGCGTGTCGTTGCCCTTGTCGTAGGGCTGCACCGTGTGCATGCGCTTGAACGGCCAGATGCGCGCATCGGGCGATGCGGCCGAGCCCTCGATGCGATTGATCGCCACCGGCGCCTGCGCGGGGTCGAAGCGCGTGTCGATGGTGGTGTAGCGCATCTGGCCGTCGAACCAGGCGTAATGCGGCGTCAGGTTCTCGCCGAATTCGAAACTGCCCTTGATGGACTTGTAGGTGTCGCGGTGTGCGCCATTGCCCTGGGT
>JAQVJI010000092.1 GCA_028695255.1 Chromatiales bacterium
GGAGTTCAGAGGTGAGCTCTTCCAATCTCGGGCGCTCCGAAGAAGGCTGCCCCGAAGAAGGCGGCTCCGAAGAAGGCTGCCCCGAAGAAGGCCGCTCCGAAGAAGGCTGCCCCGAAGAAGGCCGCCCCGAAGAAGGCTGCTCCAAAGAAGGCCGCCCCGAAGAAGGCTGCTCCAAAGAAGGCCGCCCCGAAGAAGGCCGCCCCGAAGAAGGCCGCTCCGAAGAAGACCGCTCCGAAGAAGGCTGCTCCGAAGAAGGCCGCTCCGAAGAAGGCCGCTCCGAAGAAGGCCGCTCCGAAGAAGGCCGCTCCGAAGAAAAAGGCCGGCCGCCGCTGACCGAAGCACCGCTTCGGCCGACCCCGACACGGCCCGCCTCTGGCGGGCCGTGACACATTGCGAGCCAGACGTTCCGACCACCGAATCCACATGCACCGTCCCACCCTCCTTCCCAGCCTGCTGCTGACGCTGTCCTGTACCGCCACCCAGGTCAATGCGCAGGAAGATCTCTGGGGACTGTGTCAGCCGCTGCCGGCCGCCACGCTGCCTGCGGCGCCGCTCGACGGCCTGTTGCGCATGGAGGCGGACAAGGCCTTCGGTGACCAGTCCGGCGGTTCGACGCTGGAAGGCGATGTCTTGCTGCGCCGGGACAACCAGCGCCTGTCGGCCGACCGCGCCACCTACCATCACGCCGAAGGTCGGGCGGAAGCCACCGGCAACGTGGTGTACGAGGACACGGAAGTCACGATTCGCGGCAGTGCCGCCGAGGTTCGGTTCGAACAGGACCGCGCCCGGTTCGTCGACGCTGATTACCGCATTCATGCGCTGCATGCCCGCGGCGACGCGATGGGCATCGAACAACTGAGCCCCACGCTCTACACGCTCGAATCGGCGAGCTACACCACCTGCGACGCGGGTCGCGAGGCCTGGCTGCTGTCGGGCAAGCAGGTACGCCTGGACCGCGAGCGCGGCGAGGGCACCGCGCGCGACGTGACGTTGCGCTTTCAGGGCGTGCCGATCCTGTACACGCCCTGGATCCGTTTTCCGATCGACGATCAACGTCGTTCCGGGGTGCTGCTGCCACGTTTCGGCGGTTCCGACAAGACCGGGCTGGACATCGAGATCCCGTATTACTGGAACATCGCGCCGAACTACGACGCCACGCTCGGCGCCCGCCTGCTCGGTTCGCGCGGCCTGATGGCGCGCGGCGAATTCCGCTACCTGATCCCGCGCGGCGAAGGCACGCTGAACCTCGACTACCTGCCGGACGACCGCGAATACGGCGAGGCCCGGCACCAGGTTGCCTGGCAGCACCGCGGCCCGCTGACGCGCAGCCTGTGGCTCGACGTGGACGTCAACGACGTCTCGGATGCCGCCTATTTCCAGGATCTCGGCAACAGCCTCGACGTCGCCTCGACCACCCATCTGGAGCGCCGCGCCGACCTGCGCTACGCCGGCACCCTGGCCAACGGTCACTGGTCGCTGCTGGGCCGCGCCCAGGGCTACCAGACCATCGACCCGCGCATCGCCGGGCCATCGCGCCCCTACCAGCGCCTGCCGCAACTACTGTTCGACGGCCGCTGGGGCGGGCACACCGAACTGCATCTGCGCGGTGAATGGGTACGTTTCGAACGCGAGGACAGCCTGACCGGCAACCGCCTCGATCTCTATCCCGAACTCAGCCTGCCATGGCGCCGCCCCGGCTGGCATCTCGTCCCGGGCATCGGCTACCGCTACACGCAATACGATCTCGATCCGCTGGCGCCGGTCACGGACGAGCGCCCGAGCCGCGGCCTGCCGGTGGTCAGCGTCGACGGCGGACTGCACTTCGAACGCCGGACGGGCAACGGACTGCAAACCCTCGAACCGCGCCTGTATTACCTCTACGTGCCACAGCGCGATCAGGACGACCTGCCGATCTTCGACACCGGGCGGCTCGATTTCGGCTTCGACCAGTTGTTCCGCAACGAACGCTTCAGCGGCGCCGACCGCATGGGTGATGCCAACCAGCTCACCGCAGCACTGACGACGCGCCTGCTCGACGCCTCCGGCCAGGAACGTCTGCGCGCCGGCATCGGCCAGGTATTCCACTTCGAGGACCGCGAGGTGACGCTGCCGGGCGAGGATCCCGACACTACCGGCAGATCCAGCCTGGTGGCCGAGGCGCAGTGGCGTCCGGCGCCGCACTGGCTGACCCGTGCGACGCTGGTCTGGAACGAGGACGCGGAACTCGTCGACAAGGGCGTGGCCCAAGTGCAGTACCGTCCGGGCGGCGGGCGCGTCGTCAACCTCGCCTACCGCCATCTGGACCAGGCGCTGGAGCAGACCGACCTCTCGTTCGCCTGGCCGCTTGGCCCGCGCTGGGGGCTGGTCGGGCGCTGGAACTACTCCCTGCAGGACCGGCGCGATCTCGAACTGCTGGCCGGCGTCGAACACGAAAGCTGCTGCTGGCGGCTGGCCGTGGTGGCGCGCCGTTATGTGACCGACGACGGCGGCGCATACAATAACGGCGTCTATTTCCAGCTCACCCTCAAGGGACTGACCAGTCTCGGCAACCGAATCGGAGACCTGCTTGGCGATGGTATTCCCGGCTATGAACAGAAACCTTAACGCCCTGTTTGCGGCATCACTGCTGATGCTGCTCATGGCCCTGTCCCCGGCAATGGCGCAGTCCATCCCGATCGACCGCATCGTCGCGGTGGTCAACGACGACGTGGTGATGCAAAGCGAACTCTCGGCCCGACTCGACGCGATCAAGAGTCAGATCATGGCCCGCGAGGGCCGGTTGCCGGACGAGGACGCGCTGCGCCGGCAGGTGCTGGAACGCATGATCATCGAGCGCGTCCAGTTGCAGCAGGCCGCCCGCATCGGCATCCGCATCGACGACATCACGCTCAACAACACGATCGAGAACATCGCGCGCGAAAACAAGCTGACGCTGGAGGCGTTCCGCGAGGTGCTGGCGCGCGAGGGCGTCGATCTGGCGCGCTTTCGCGAGCAGATCCGCGAGGAAATGACCATCGCGCAACTGCGCCGACGCCAGGTCGACAACCGCATCCAGGTCACGGATCAGGAGATCGACGACCTGATCGCCAGCGAAAGCGGCGCCATCGACCGCGACGTGGAATACCGGCTGGCGCATATCCTCGTGGCGCTGCCCGAAGCGGCCACGCCCGAGCAGATTCAGACCGCGCGCGACGCGGCCAGCGCATTACGGGAACGCGCGCTCGCCGGCGAGGATTTCGGCCAGCTCGCGATCAGCCACTCCGATGCACAGCAGGCTCTGGAAGGCGGCGACCTCGGCTGGCGCGCCTCGTCGCAGATTCCGACCCTGTTCAGCCGTCAGGTGGTCCTGATGAATCCCGGCGACGTCAGCGAACCGATCCGCAGCCCGAACGGTTTTCACGTCGTCAAATTGGTCGACCGCCGCGGCAGCGAGCGCAGCGTGATCCAGCAGACCCGCGTCCGCCACATCCTGATCCGTCCCAACGAACTGCTGGGCGACGAGCAGGCGCGCGCGCGCGCCGCCAACCTGCGCCAACGCATTCTGAACGGCGACGACTTCGCCGAACTCGCGCGCGCCAACTCGGACGACAAGAGCAGCGCCATTCGCGGCGGCGATCTGGACTGGGCCAATCCCGGCGACCTGGTGCCGCAGTTCGAGGCGGCGATGAACGAACTCAAGCCCGGCGAGATCAGCGAACCCGTGCGCTCGACCTTCGGTTGGCATCTGATCGAGGTGCTGGATCGGCGCGCCCACGACAGCTCGCAGCAGATGATCCGCGTGCAGGCGCGCGACTTCATCCGCGAACGCAAGCGCGAGGAGGAACTGGAATTGTGGTTGCAGCGCCTGCGCGACGAGTCCTTCGTGGAATACCGGCTCCAGTAGTGTCCATAACAACCGGTCCCCGCCGTCCGTCATGAACGCTGCGGAGAACGCGCAACGCATACCGCGCATCGCCCTCACCCCCGGCGAGCCGGCCGGGATCGGTCCCGACCTCGCCGTCGCCGCCGCCCGGCGCGACTGGCCGGCCGAGATCATCGTGATAGCCGACCCGCAACTGCTGCGCGAACGCGCGGCGCGCCTCGGCCTGCCGCTGGCCGTACGGCCGTTCGACCCCGCCGCCGCACCCGAACCCGCGCGCGCCGGCACGCTCACCGTGCAATCCGTACCGCTGCGCCGGCCGGTCGAACCCGGCCGGCTCGACCCCGCCAATGCCGCCTATGTGCTGGATACCCTGCGCGCGGCCGTCGACGGCTGCCTGCGCGGCGACTTCGACGCCCTGGTCACCGGACCGGTACACAAGGGCGTCATCAACGATGCCGGCGTGCCCTTCACCGGCCACACCGAATTCCTGGCCGAACGCTGCGGCGTGACGACACCGGTGATGCTGCTCGCCGCCGACGGCCTGCGCGTCGCACTCGCCACCACCCACCTGCCGCTCGCCGCCGTCAGTGCCGCCATCACCAGCGAGACACTGGAACGGGTCATCCGCGTGCTGCACGGCGATCTCCGGCACCGCTTCGCCATCGCCGAACCGCGCATCCTGGTCTGCGGTCTCAACCCCCATGCCGGCGAGGGCGGACACCTCGGACGGGAGGAGATCGAGGTCATCGGCCCACTGCTGGAACGCCTGCGCGGGGAAGGCATGCAACTGGTCGGACCGCTGCCGGCCGATACGCTGTTCACGCCGCGCCACCTCGCCCATGCGGACTGCGTACTCGCCATGTATCATGACCAGGGCCTGCCGGTACTCAAGCACGTCGGTTTCGGACACGCCGTCAACATCACGCTCGGCCTGCCGATCGTCCGCACCTCGGTCGACCACGGCACGGCGCTGGAACTCGCCGGCAGCGGCGGTGCGGAAAGCGGCAGCCTATACGCCGCGATCGATTGCGCACTCGCCATGGTGGAGGGCACGCAACGCACGGCCGGCCATCGAGCCCAAAGAATTCAAGCCGATCCCAGACATTCAACGGAGGAAACACCATGAAGCGAGCGATCACCCTTTCCGCCCTCGTGCTGCCGCTGATGCTCGGCGCCTGCGCCTGGGTCAAGACCACCGACAGCGGCGAGAAGGTACGCGTGCTGGAGGCCCGCGAGGCCGCGCAGTGCCGTCACCTGGGTTCGACCACGGTATCGGTCGCCGACCGCATCGCCGGCATCCCGCGCAACGAGGGCCGCGTACAGACGGAATTGCAGGTCATCGCGCGCAACAGCGGCGCCGAGATGGGCGGCGACACGGTGGTACCGGTGACGCCGATCGAGGACGGCCGCCAGACCTACGAGGTCTACCGTTGCGTCAATCAGTAATACGGTCGACGGCGCATTGAGCCACACGCCGCGCAAGCGCTTCGGCCAGCACTTTCTGCACGATCCGGCGGCGATCGCGCGCATCGTCGCCGCGATCGGCCCCCAACCAGGCGACCGTCTGGTCGAGATCGGCCCCGGTCTGGGTGCCATCACCCGCCCGCTGCTCGAACGCGTGGGCGAGATGGACGTGGTGGAACTGGATCGCGACGTCGTCCCGCTGCTGATCGAACGCTGCCAGGGCGCGGGAACGCTGCGCGTCCATCAGGCCGACGCACTGCGCTTCGACTTCGCATCACTCGCCCACGGCACGGATGCGCTACGCGTGACCGGCAACCTGCCCTACAACATCTCCACGCCGCTGATCTTCCATCTGCTCGAATCTGCCTCCTGCATCCGCGACATGCACTTCCTGCTGCAAAAGGAGGTGGTGGAACGCATGTGCGCGCCGCCGGGCGGCGGCGATTACGGACGCCTGTCGGTGATGGTGCAATATCGCTGCGAAACCACGGCGCTGTTCCGCGTCGGTCCCGGCGCCTTCAGTCCGCCACCCAAGGTCGACTCCGCCTTCGTGCGTCTGCAACCGCATCGAACGCTGCCCCACCCCGCCGCCGACGAGACGCGCTTCGCCGACCTAGTCAATTGCGCCTTCAGCCATCGTCGCAAGACCCTGCGCAATGCGCTGCGCGGACAGGTCGACGACGCGGCCTTCGCCGACGCCGGCATCGATCCCGTGCGCCGTCCCGAGACGCTGTCGGTGGAGGAGTTCGTGCGGCTTGCGAATCGGTCGACGACACCGGCATGACGGATACGGCAAGGCCGCGCATCCATGTCCACGCCGACGCCGAGACACTGTCGGAGGCGCTTGCCGACGCGGTGATGGCCGCCGCCAACGCCGCGATCGCCATGCGCGGGCGTTTTGACGTCGCACTGTCGGGTGGACGCACGCCGCGCGACCTGCACGCCCGTCTGGTCGCGCGTCGCGCGGACACCGATTGGTCGCATTGGCAGGTCTATTTCGGCGACGAACGCTGCGTGCCGCCGGATCATCCGGACAGCAATTACCGCATGGCGCGCGAGACCCTGCTCGACCTCGTACCAATCCCGGCAGACCAGATACATCCGATGATCGGGGATCGCGCCGACCTCGAAGACCCGGCCGCGACCGCTGCGGCCTACGCCGAACGATTGAAATCCCTGTCGCAACGGGACGGCTGGCCCGTCTTCGACCTGATCCTGCTCGGCCTGGGCGAGGACGGACATACCGCATCGCTGTTTCCGGACAGTGCGTTGCTCGCCTGTACCGATCGGCCAACCGTCGCGGGTTACGTCGACAGACTGGCCGCCTGGCGCATCAGCCTGACGCTGCCGATATTGAACCACGCGCGCGTGCTGTACATCGCCGCCGCCGGTGCATCGAAGGCGGCGGTCGTCGCGCGAACCCTGCATGGCGAAGGGCTCGACCGGCCGCTGCCGGTGCAGCGGCTGCAACCGCGGGGTGAATTACACTGGCATCTCGACCATGCCGCGGCGGAACGTGTCCCATTGCCGTAGGAGCCGAGCCCCCTCGGCGATAGGCGGTTGATCGAAACACCCTGGCCGCCCCATCGCCCGGAGGGCCGGGCTCCTACGAATTGGCGGTGTGTTCCCTACGACTCGACATTTCCTGGAGAACCTCACAATGACCGTACTCGCCGGCGACGTAGGCGGCACCAAGACACTGCTGACGCTGGCCGAACGCGGACCGGATGGCCGACCGCGCGTACTGGCCGAACAGCGTTACGTAAGCGGTGAACATGCCGACTTCACCGCGTTGGTGCGCGACTTTCTGACGCACAACGAGGCCGATGCCATCGACGCCGCCTGCTTCGCCGTCGCAGGTCCCGTGGAACGCGGCCGTGACGGCGTCGGCGCGCGTCTCACCAATCTGCCGTGGCGGCTGTCGGAAGGGGCGCTCGCACGTGATCTCGGCATCGCAGGCGTTGCACTCATCAACGACTTCGAGGGCATCGCACACTCGCTCGGTGCACTCGGCCCTGACGATCTCGTGACCCTGCAGGCCGGCACGCCCGAACCAGGGGGCGTACGCCTGGTCGCCGGCGCCGGCACCGGGCTCGGCATCTGCGCGATCTGTCCCGGCAGCGACGTCCGCACACTGCCGACCGAGGGCGGGCACGCGGGCTTCGCGCCGGCCGACGCGCGCGAGGCACGACTGTGGGCCTTCATCGCCGCGCGCGAGGGACGCTGCACGCGCGAACACCTACTCACGGGGCGCGGCATCGCGCGCATACTGAATTTCATCGCTGCCGACGAAGGTCTCCTGCCTGGCGAGGCACTCGTCGCCGCGATGCAACAGGAAGACCCGGCTGCGGCCATCAGCCGTTTCGGACTCGCCGGCGACGACGACGCCGCGCAGGCCACGCTCGACCTGTTCTGCCGCATCTATGCCGGACAGCTCGGCGATCTCGCCCTGTCCTTCCTGCCACGCGGCGGGCTCTACGTCGCCGGCGGCATCGCACCGCGCCTGATCGAACGCATCCGCCGCCCGGCGTTTCTCGATGCCTTCAACGCCAAACCGCCGATGCAGGCGGTCGTCCGCGCCATCCCGCTGCACGTCATCACCGAAACCCGCGCCGGCCTGATCGGCGCCGCCATGCAGGCGCTCGGCCGTCACGACTGAACCCAGCCGGACGCTGCACTTGCAGCGGAGTGCGGCTCCGGTGGCATACTGAAACATCGACGCCTTTGCGGGTTTCCGCCATGAGCCAGATCGACCACGTCGCCGTACTCTCGGCCTACCGCCGCTATTCCGGTATTTACGACCTGCTGTTCGGCCCCCTGCTGGAGCCCGGTCGGCGGCGCGTGATCGAGCTGCTCGGGCTGCAACCCGGGCAGTCGGTGCTGGAGATCGGCGTCGGTACCGGGCTTTCGCTGCCGCACTATCCGCAGGAGGTGGCGGTCACCGGCATCGATCTGTCGCCGGACATGCTCGCGCGCGCCGCCCGCAAACAGGCGCGTCTCGGACTGGATAACGTGCAGTTGCAACGCATGGACGCACAGCATCTCGCCTTCGCGGACGAGAGCTTCGACAAGGTGGCGGCGATGTACGTCGCCTCGGTCGTGCCCGATCCGGCCGCGATGATGCGCGAGGTCATGCGCGTGTGCCGCCGCGGGGGCGAGATCTGGGTGCTGAACCACTTCTCGTCGCCGGCTGGACCCGGACGCTGGATCGAGCAGACGCTGGCGCCGTTCGCGCACGCGATCGGCTTCGACCCGCGCTTCGACATGCAGACGTTCGTCGACGCCAGCGGCCTGCCGCTCGCCAGCGTGCAGCCGGTGAACCTGTTCGGCTACTGGAAACTGCTGTGCCTGAAAAGGCCATGAATCACCGTTCCTGCCGCCATTCCCGCCGCGCGCGCCTACCCCCATCCCGCCGATCCTGCTAGGCTTGCCGCCTTTCCTCGCCGCCGGACGCGGCATCCCATTCCATCTGCGCTCACATGAACGATCCCAATCCGGCCTCGCCCCATTTCACCGTCACGCTCAACGACACCCAGGTTACGGTGCTTGGCACCGCCCACGTCTCGCGCGCCAGCGCCGACGAGGTACGCGCCTTGATGGGAAGCGGCGAATACGACGCCATCGCCGTCGAGCTCTGCCCCAGCCGCTACAACGCGCTCGTCAATCCGGACGCGCTGGCGCGCATGGACCTGTTGCAGGTGTTGCGTCAGGGCAAGGTACCGATGGTCACGGCGAGTCTCGCGCTCGGCGCCTATCAGCAGCGGCTGGCGGAGGAATTCGGCATCGAACCCGGCGCGGAGATGCGGGCCGCGATCGAGTGCGCGAAGTCGACGCATCACCCGGCGCTGCTGATCGACCGCGAGGTCGGCGTGACGCTCAAGCGCTGTTATCGCGCCGTGCCGTGGTGGCAGCGCTTCGGCCTGTTCAGCGGCCTGCTGGCGAGCGTGGTGTCGCGCGAGAAGGTGACCGAGGAACAGGTGGAGCAACTCAAGGAGAGCGACGTGCTGGAGGCGACCTTCGCGCAGTTTTTGCAGGAAGCACCGGAACTCTACCGGCCGCTGATCGACGAGCGCGACCGCTACATGGCGGCGCGCCTGCGTGAGGAGACGAGCCGTTGCGAATGCCGGCATCTGCTGGCCGTGGTCGGCGCCGGCCACGTCAAGGGCATTCGTCGCTACCTCGAAGAGGAACGCAGCGATCCGGCGGCCGAGATCGCCGAACTCGACCGCGAACCGAAACCCGCACGCTGGCCGAAGGTCCTGCCCTGGGTCATCGTCGCGCTGATCCTGACCGGCTTCGTGATCGGCTTTGCCCGCAGCCCGCAGCTCGGCTTCACGCTGGTGCTCGACTGGGTGCTGATCAACGGCGGGCTGGCCGCCATCGGTGCCGCCATTGCCATGGCCCATCCGCTGACCACGCTCAGTGCCTTCCTTGCTGCACCCTTCACCTCACTCAATCCGACCATCGGCGTCGGCTTCGTCACCGCCGCGGTCGAGGCCGGACTGCGCAAACCGAGCGTCGGCGACTTCGCCGCCCTGCGGCGCGACACCATGCATCTCAAGGGCTGGTGGCGCAACAAGGTCTCGCGCGTGCTGCTGGTGTTCCTGCTCAGCACCATCGGCTCCGCCGCCGGCACCTACATCGCGGGCTTCCGCATCTTCGACCGGCTGGTCGGCGGCTGACGGTCACCCGTTGGACGGGGGCGCCGTCACCGGCTGCGCCATCCGGTTCCACGGACCGAAACCAGCGCCATGCCGGAGAGCATGAGGACGAGCATCGCCAGCCAGCCGCCGTTCAGCACCGGTGCACCGACGGCCTGCGGCGGCGCCCAGGCCACGCCGAGTGGCGTCGACAGACCTGTTGCGGCACCGCTGACCACGCGAACGGGCGCAACGTTGCCGTCGGCCGTGCGATCGAACGTCAGGAGGCTGTCGGTATTGCTGTCGGTCACGAGCAGTTCGTCGCTCGTCGTGTTCACCCACAGCCCGCCCACACTGTCTATCTCGGTGGCAAGGCCCGTGATGTTGCGCGTCGG
>JAQVJI010000093.1:0-2064 GCA_028695255.1 Chromatiales bacterium
CGACGCGCTGGCGCGGACTGGCGGTACTGGTCCTGCTCAATGCCGTGGCGCCGATGGTCATGGTCGGGCTGGCGTTGTCGGAACATGCCATCGGCGCCGCGCTGCATCTCGATCTGCGCAGCGAGGTATTGCTGCTCGAAGGCTTCGTGATGGCGGTGCTGATCGTGACGCTGCTCAGCGGACCGCTGACCGCCCGTTTCGGCATTGCGCGCCTGCTCGGCGGGTCGGTGTTCGGCGCATCGAGCATCCTGCTGCTGCTCGCGATCCATGCGGTCTGGCTGCACGATCCGACGTCACCGGAACTGGCCGCGCTCACCTTCCTGCTCGGCGCCTTCGTCGCGCCGCTGTCGCCCGCCACTCAGGTGCTCGCCGCCGGCATGGCGCCGGAGGCCGGCCGCGCGCGCCGGCTCATGCTGTGGACCGGCGCGCGCACCGGCGGCATGATCGCGGGCGCGCTCGCGGCCGGCGCGCTGCTCGCGCATCACGACTGGGGCACGGTGTTCCTGCTGCCGCTCGTGCTGCTGTTGCCCGCGCTGCCGTTGCTGCGCGGTCTGCCGCGCACCGACGCGCCCGCTTCCGCCTTCGATGTCCGCGGCCTCGGCTTGCTGCTGGCCTGGCTGGTACCGCTCGCCGTGATCCTCGCCTTCGCCGACGGCTGGCCCGGCTGGGGTATCGCGCAGGGTATCGCGGCCACCGTCGTGATCGGTCTGATGCTGGCGCTGTTCGTGCGTCACGGCCTGCACGCGGACGCACCGCTGCTGCGACTCGACGTATTGTGGCTGCCGGGTGTCGCGCTGGCGCTGCTGCTGGTGTTTCTCCTCAACCTCGCCACCACCGGCCAGTACGAGGTGCTGTTCGTGCAGGACGTGCTCGGCTGGCCCTCCACCGCGGTGAGCTGGTTCGCGCTCGCCTACGCCTTCGGTCAGCTCGCCGGCGTCGGCGCATCGAGCCTGCTGACGCGGCGCGTCGGCGACGCGGTGCTCGTCGGCATCGGGCTGCTGATCCTGATCGCGGGCATGATCGGCTACACGCGCCTGAACCCTGCAGTCGGCACGCTCGCCACCGTGACGCCGCACGTGCTCACCGGCTTCGGCTCGGGACTGGTGCTGCCGCTGCTGTCGGTGATCGCGTTCCGTCGCACGCCCGAATCGCGGCGTGGCGACGTATCGTCGCTGGTGGTGTTCACCTACATCCTCGGCACCGAACTCGGGCTGGACGGCCTCGGCGCGGTCTACGGTCATTTCGTGCCGATGTCGCAAATGGCAGGCTTCCATGCCGTGTTCGTGACCGAACTCGGGATCGCGACGCTGTGTCTGCTGATCGCGTCGACGATGCTGCTGCGGCAACGCGTGCTGCCCGCGAGGAATGGTGCATGAGCCGCTTCCTGCTCGCCGGCGGTCGCGATCACAGCCTGCTCGGTCTGGCCGACGGCTCGCTGTACGGTTTCGGCGGACAGGGCAGCGGACGCATGCCGGAACCGACGGGCGCACAGACGGTGGCGCAACTCTGCGCTCCGGCCGTCGACGTCACCGCGCCCGCCGCATCGGATATCGCAACCCTGCGCGCGCCGATGGCACTCGCCGCGGGCTACGGCTTCAGTCTGGCACTCGACGCTGCGGGTCGTGCCTTCGGCTGGGGCTCGAACCGCAGCGGGCAGGTCGGCCTCGACGGCAGTTTTCATGTCGCACCGACGCCGATACCGGATCTGCCGCCGCTCGCCGCCATCGCGGCCGGCGAGTTCCATGCGCTCGCACTCGATCGCGATGGTCGCGTGTGGGGTCTTGGACGTTGGGGCGATCCGGCGGCGGCATCATCGACGAGCACCCGACCGCAACGCCTGGATCTGCCGCCGACGGCGGCGATCGCCTGCGGACAAGGCTTTTCGCTCACGCTCGATCACGATGGCGCGGTGTGGGCCTGGGGCGCCCATGCGACCGGCGTGCTCGGTGCCGACGGTCCGCGCCGCGGCAGCGCGAAGCCCGTGCGCGTCGCCGGCCTGCCGGCGATCCAGGCCATCGCGGCCGGCAGCCAGCATGCGCTCGCCCTCGATCGCGATGGTCGGGT
>JAQVJI010000093.1:2164-10315 GCA_028695255.1 Chromatiales bacterium
GCGTGCTCGGTGCCGACGGTCCGCGCCGCGGCAGCGCGAAGCCCGTGCGCGTCGCCGGCCTGCCGGCGATCCAGGCCATCGCGGCCGGCAGCCAGCATGCGCTCGCCCTCGATCGCGATGGTCGGGTGTGGACATGGGGCGGCAACGGCAGCGGCCAGCTCGGTCCCGACGCCGTCGGCGCGCACAGCGCGAAACCGCAACGCCTGCGCGACCTGCCGCCGGTCGCCGCCATCAGTGCCGGCAGCGATTTCAGCATGACCCTGGATCGCGACGGTCGCCTGCACCCGTGGGGCAGCAATGCGCTCGGCCAGCTCGCCGATCCGGACGCGCCGCGCACGCGGCCGCGACCGCTCGTCGTGCGGGGCCTGCCGAGGCTCGCCGCGATCCAGGCCGGACAGGCGCATGCGCTCGCCGTCGACCACGCGGGCGCGGTCTGGGCCTGGGGCGCGAACCAACTCGGACAGGTCGGCGACGGCACGCGCTTCGCGCGCGCCCTGCCGACGCGCATCCTCGATCCGAAACAGGGCTGGCTGCATCGCGCGCTCGGCCAGCGGCCGGCCGACACGCAGGGCTGGACACTGATTCCGGTCGCCGACCGGCGCGACACGGCGGGCCTGCTGCCGGGCGAAGGCTGGCGCGTCGTGTTCTTCGGCTACACGCATTGCGCCGACGTCTGCCCGACCACGCTGGCGAAACTCGCGGCCCTGGACGAGGCACTCGATCGACCGCGGGGCATCACGCTCATGTTCTGCACCGTCGATCCCGAACGCGACGCTGCGGCACGGCTCGGCGATTACGTCCGCCACTTCGCGCCGCGCGTGCAGGCGCTGCGCCTGCCGCCCGCCACGCTCAACCGCCTGGTCGCCGCACTCGGCACCGGCTACCGCTACACGCCGGCCGGCAACGGGCAATACTGGGTCGAGCACAGCGCCTACGGCTTCGTGGTCGACGCCGCCGGTCGCCTGCGCTTCGCCATCCCGGACAACTACCTGCCGGCACTCGTCGCCGGCGACCTGAAACGATTGATCAACGACCAGAGAGGTACGCGCGCATGAACTGGACCCGCCGCCGTTTTCTTCGCAACTCCGGCGTCGCGCTTGGCGCGAGCGGGCTGCCGCTCGGCATGCTGAGTGCCTGTTTCTCCGACGATGGTCTGCGCACCACGCCCGGCCTGCAAATGCCCGAGATACGTTCCGTCGACGGACTGCTCGAAGCCGTGCTCACGCTCGACTACGCGAGCCTCGTCTATCCGCTGCTGCCGGCACAGAGCTTCGACGCGGGCGGCCCGGCGGTCACGCCACGCAACGTCACGCTGCGCTGCTACAACGGTTTCATCACCGGCCCGACGCTGATCGCGCGACCGGGCGACCGCGTGCGCATCTTCATCCGCAACCGCCTGCCCAACGACCCCAACATCCCGCAGGGCGCGCCGGGCCAGTTCAACACCACCAACCTGCACGTCCACGGCGCCTTCGTGTCGCCGAAGGACAATGCGGACAACATCTTCGCCGACATCCCGCCGACCACCGACTACCTGATGGAATTCGACGTCCCGCCCGATCATCCGCCCGGCACCTACTGGTATCACCCGCACATCCACGGCTCGGTCGCGTTGCAGGTGGCGAGCGGCTGTGCCGGCGCCTTCATCGTCGAGGGTGACGTCGACGCCGTGCCCGAGATCGCCGCCGCGCGGGAACACACGTTGGTGTTCCAGTCGCTGGTGACCGACGCGAGCGGACGGCTGGAGGATTTCGATCTGATCGACGGCGGCGACATCGAACGCGACTTCATGACCGTCAACGGCTATCTGCGCCCGACCATCGTCATGCGGCCGGGCGAGGTACGTCAGTTGCGGCTGATCCACGCCGGCATCTACCGCACGCTGGTGCTCGCGCTCGACGGTCATCCGCTGCATCTGTTCTCCTTCGACGGCGACACGCTGCCGCACATCGAGACCGTCGATACGCTGCAACTCGTGCCGGCCAACAAGGCGTCCGTGCTGATCCAGGCCTCGACCACACCCGGCACCTATTACCTGCGCCGGCTCGCCTTCGGCGACGACGTGCCGTTCGAGAATCCCGTGCCCGAGATCGTGCTGGCGCGCATCGTCGTGCAGGGCGAGCCGGTGGCGATGGACCTGCCGCAGGGCGCGTTGCCGCGGCCGGCGGTGCTGAACGACATCGCGGACGAGGAAATCACGGGCTACCGCACGCTGGTGTTCGACGTGCAGGACGGGGTGCCGGGCGGTTACGGCCCGGACCAGACGGGTTTCCTGGTCGACCAGCAACTGTTCGACGCCGCACGCGTCGACCAACTCGTCACGCTCGGTTCGGTGGAGGAATGGACCGTCGTCAACGCCACCGGCGCGCAGCATCCCTTCCACATCCACCAGGGACCGTTCCAGGTCGTGGCCGTCAACGGCGTGCCGGTGGAACCGCGCTGGGCCGACACCTGGCCGCTGCCGGGCTACGGCACGCTCACCATCCGCCAGCGTTTCGACCGCTTCGACGGCCGCTACGTGCTGCACTGTCACATGCTGCCGCACGAGGACATGGGCATGATGCAGGTGGTGGAAGTGGTGTAGCGATCAGATCACGGGTTGCGGCCGCGCAGATGACGCAATGCCGTCGCGCCGTCGGCGTTCCGCTCCACCCACAGCAGATGCAGGTCGCCGTCGTCGCCGAAGGCGATCGCCGGCGCGGTCTGCGCCTCCGCGCCATGCGCACCGGGCGGGCTGAAGTCGTCGCTCCACGCGCCGTCGGCGTCGCGTAGCGACAACCACAGATCGGAACGTTCGTCGCGGTTGTCGTCCCAGGCCGCAAGCACCGTGCCGGCGGGTGAGATCGCGACCGCCGGGCGCCATTGCGGCGCGCCGTCGCCGAACACGTCCTGCACCTTTTCGTTGCGGCCGAAACTCGCGCCGCCGTCCTTGCTCACGGCGGCATATACGTCATAGCCGGAGCGGAAGTCGCGCTTGTCCATCCACACCGCCGCCACCCTGTCGCCGCGCGCATCGAGTACCACGCGCGTGACGCCCGTGCCGCGCCCGAACGTCGCCGAGGCCGAGGGCGGGACCTCGTTGAGCGGTCGCGGCGCGGTGAAGCCGTCTCCCTGCCAGCGCGCGGTGAACAGGCGCGTGTGACCGTGACGTCGATCCTCCCAGCCGATGACGTAGCCGTCGCCGACGGAAACGAGACTGGGATAGAGCTGATCGTCACGCGCCGGTTCGCGATCCACCGGTTGCACGTCGGTCGCGCGCCAACCGTCGTCGCCGGATTGCAGGCGCGAAAAATACAGGCGCAGGAAACGTCCCTCGCGCCGCGCCCAGGCGATCGCCGCGCCGTGCGGACCCGCGGCGATGCTCGGTTGTTCGGAGGCCACGTCGTCGATGACATGCACAGGTCCGAGCGCCTGCGCATCGCCGCTGCGCGCCCACACCCGGCCGTCCTGCTCCCAGGCGAACAGGAAACGTCCATCACCGAGCGCGGCCACTGTCGGCGCATAGGCCTCGTTCCCCGTGCTCAGACGCATCGGCGCCGTGAAGTCCGAGTCGCCCGCACCGAACGCGGCCCAGGCCTGATAGCTGCCCGCGCGCCGGTCCGACCAGGCCACCGCCACCATGTCGCCACTCACCGCAACGTGCCGGCGGCCCGCACCGTCGAGTTGCGTGAACACGCCCGTGCGTGCCGCACCGGCGACGTCCCGCGGCGCATCGAAGGACCACTCGCCGGCCTGCGCCGCCGTCAGCGCACCCAGCGCGAGCGCGAGGATGAACCGCCACGCCATCAGGACTGCCCCGCCAGGAACTCGAGCAATTTCTGCTGCCGGTAGTGGCCGCCGCTGACGTAGCGGTCGTAGTCCCGGAAGTCCTGCACCGTCTTGTAGCCGGGCACGGTGAGGATCACGCGGCCGTCGGGTTCGAGATAGCCGAACACCGGCGTCGCGAAGACGTTCAGGCGCGCGCCGAGTTCCATCTCGGTGATGCGCTCGCCGTCCGGCAGCGTCAGCCGGCGCGTGCCCTCGGCATCGACGTACACCAGCACGTAGTTCCTGCTGTACAGCTCCCGCAGACCGGCGTCGGAGAAGGTCTCCTGGTTGGTCTTGTCGCACCAGCCGCAACCGTAGCGACCGAAGTAGAGGAATATCCGACGATCCTGCTCGGCGGCGAGGCGCAGGCCTTCCTCGTAGTCGACGAAGGCATAGCCCTCGGGCGGATCGGCATGCAGCGGTGCGGCAATGAAAACCGCTGTAAAAACAATCAGAAACATCGTGAGACGGGCCGAAAACTGCATGACGGTGTCCTCTTGCAATGGGGGCGGGGCCGATGATGCCGGGGCATGGAGAACGCCACAAGCGCTGCGGCACTTCATCGGTGACCACGCCGGTTCAGGTTCGTTTCATCCTCGCCGCATAAGGTGACGCCTCGTATCACCCCATTTTCCGGGAGGAGGAAGCATGTACAAGAACACGAGAACATCACATCCCCGCACGGCGGACGAGTCGCACATCGCCCCGCCGACCCGCCACTGGCGCGCATCGGTCGTGGCCGCCGGCATCGTCATGAGCCTGGTCACCGGCGGCCTCGTGGGCGGTCTGGCCGGCTGCGGCGGTGGTGGCGGCGATGCCTCGATCGCCCCGCCGCCTGCTCCGACGACGCCCACGACCACCATGCTCGCCGGCGTGGTGGGCGGCGATACCGGCGCACTCACGCTCGGCGGCATGGCACTGACGTTGGATAACGCCAGCGTGACCGTCAACGGCAAGACCGCCGCGGCCGACGACGTGCAGCCCGGCGACATCGTGGAAGGCACGGCCGTCGACAACGGCAGCAGCCTGTCCGCCGAGACGCTGAACGTGAAGATCGAGATCACTGGCGCGATCAGTAGCCTCGACCTCAGCACCGGCACGCTGGTGGTGCTCGGCCAGACCGTCGTCACCGATGCGCTGACGCGCATCTGCAAGGAAAACGTGGACGGCGGCTACACCACGTTGACGCTGGCGGACCTGAGCAGCGGCGATTACGTCGAGGTCTCGGGCCTGCGCCAGGCCGATCAGACCGTGCTCGCGACGCGCATCGAACGCAAGTCGGTGAACGAATCGAGTGACGCCTACAACGAGGTCGAATTGCAGGGCATCGTCAGCGCGCTCGACGTCGGCAACCGCCGCTTCATGATCGGCAACGTGGCAGTGGATTACGCCAACGCCACGGTGAAGGGAACGCTCGCCGACGGCCTGCGCGTCGAGGTCGAAGGGCAGATGCAGGCCGGATTGCTGATGGCGCGCGAGATCGAGGTAAAGTCGCAGTCCACCGGCAGCGGCGGCAGCAAGGTCGAACTCGAAGGCCCGGTCGAGAACCATGATCCGGGGCTGAAGCGCTTCCGCCTGCTCGGCTATGCGGTGGACTACGCCAACGCCAGGATCGAAGGCAGCTTCGTCGACGGCAGCCGCGTCGAGGTGGAAGGCCGCTTCGACAACGCCGACCCCAACCTGGTACGTGCCGAGAAGGTCGAGACCAAGCATGCGCAGGGCGGCAGCGGCGTGGCGAACGGCGAGGTGAAGGGTTTCGCCGCCAACGTCGATCAGGCCGCGCGCACCCTCGACGTCGGCGAACTCGGCTTCTGGGCCGACGACTTCACGCTGATCGAGCGCAACGACTGGGCCGTGGGTTTCGCGGAAATCGCGAACGGCAGCTACGTCGAGGTCAAGTTCGACAGCACGCGCAACGTGGCCGGTCGCGCCTATGCGGTGAAGATCGAACTCAAGACCAAGAGCGGCGGCGACAGCAAGTATGAGATCAAAGGCAACATCACCGATTTCAACGCCAACGTGCGCAGCCTCAGGGTCAACGGCCAACTGGTCCAGGTCGACTCGCAGACCCGCTACGAGGTCTATGACAAGAAGGTGAACGCCGATGCATTCTGGTCGGTCGATCGCAACGGCCAGCGCGCCGAGGTGGAGGGCATGCTGAGCGGCAACGTCCTCACGGCGCAGGAGATCGAGATCGACTGATCGCTCGACGACGATCGCCGGGACAGGGACGTCCCCACCCCTCGCGCCGTCCACCGCGGCGCATGCACGGCAGCACAGTTGACAGCACCCCCCGCAGCCCCGAACATCTGCCGCGTGCGCGGCGACAGGGGGCATCGGCGACCGGCCGGTGCGGAGTCCGCGCGACGCTCCAACCTGTTCGGGGATTCCATCATGCGCACGCTCTGCCGCGGCCTGCTCGCCGCCCTGTTCCTGTTTCCGCTCGCCGTTCTCGCCGAAGACAAGGTCGTCCACGTCTACAACTGGTCGGACTACATCGCCGACGACGTGGTCAAGGCCTTCGAGGAGAAGACCGGCATCAAGGTCGTCTACGACGTCTACGACGCCAACGAGGTGATGGAGGCGAAACTGCTGGCCGGCAGGAGCGGCTACGACGTGGTGTTCCCCACCGCGCATCCGTTCGCCGAACGCCACATCCAGGCCGGCATCTACCGCAAGCTCGACCGCACGCTGCTGCCGAACGCCCGCCACCTCGATCCCTCGCTGATGAAGAAACTCGCGTCGGTCGATCCCGGCAACCAGTACGTCATGCCCTACATGTGGGGCACGACCGGCATCGGCTACAACGTCGAGAAGGTCGAGGCCGCACTCGGCAAGGACGCGCCGGTCGACTCCTGGCGTCTGATCTTCGACCCGGCCAACGCCGCAAAGCTCGCATCCTGCGGCATCGCGGTGCTGGATGACGAAGAGGCGATGATGGCGGCGCTGTTCCACCTCGGCAAGGATCCAAACAGTGCCGCAACCAAGGACATCGAGGCCGCCGCCGCGTTCCAGAAGGTGCGCCGGCACATCCGCTATTTCCATTCCTCCAAGTACATCAACGACCTCGCCAACGGCGAGATCTGCGTCGCGCTCGGCTACTCGGGCGACGTGTTGCAGGCGCGCGACCGCGCCGAGGAAGCGGACAAGGGCGTCGAGATCGGCTACAGCATCCCGCAGGAGGGCGCCGTGGTCTGGTTCGACGTGATGGCGATCCCGGCCGATGCGCCGCACCCGAACGCCGCGCATGCCTTCATCGACTTCCTGATGGTGCCGGAGAACATCGCCGCGATCAGCAACGAGGTCGCCTACGCCAACGCGAACGCCGCCGCCACCGAACTGGTGGACGAAGACATCCGTAACGACCCGGGCGTCTATCCGCCGGCCGAGGTAATGGAACGGCTGGTGACGGTGAAGACCCAGCCCGCGAACGTGCAACGGCTCAAGGTGCGCACCTGGAGCCGCATCAAGACCGGGCGCTGAAGCGGTGCCCAGACACCGTAGGAGCCGAGCCCCCTCGGCGACCGAGGCCATGAGCGGCGTGCGTCACCCGACCCTATCGCCCGGAGGGCCGGGCTCCTACGGGATGGCCCCGTGGGAGCGGCTCGGCCGCGACGATGCGGCATGCCATGGCGATCGCGGCGGAGCCGCTCCCACGAGATCGGGCCATGGCACAACCCAGACGTGACCCCTCGATCCTGGAGGCCTGGCAGGACCCGTCCGCACGTCCGCTGCTGGAAGTGCAGTCGCTCACGCGCATCTACGACAACAGTGTCTACGCCGTCGACGACGTCTCGCTGACCCTGTTCAAGGGTGAGTTCTTCTCGCTGCTCGGAGCATCGGGCTGCGGCAAGTCGACGCTGCTGCGCATGCTGGCGGGTCTCGAACGACCGACCTCGGGCCGCATCCTGATCGACGGCGACGACGTGACGCACACGCCGCCCTACGAACGGCCGGTGAACATGATGTTCCAGTCCTACGCCCTGTTCCCGCATATGACGGTGGAACAGAACGTCGCCTTCGGCCTGCGTCAGGAGCGCCTGCCGCGCGGCGAGATCCGCGAGCGCACGGCCGAGATGCTGGACCTGGTGAAGATGCGCCAGTACGCGCGGCGCAAGCCGGACCAGCTCTCCGGCGGCCAGCGTCAGCGCGTGGCGCTCGCGCGCTCGCTCGCCAAGCATCCGAAGATCCTGCTGCTCGACGAACCGCTGGCCGCGCTCGACCGCAAGCTGCGCGAGAACACGCAGTTCGAGCTCGTGAACATCCAGGAACGCGTCGGCACCACCTTCGTCATGGTCACGCACGACCAGGAGGAGGCGATGACCATGTCGACGCGCATCGCGG